>CAKQIZ010000014.1 GCA_934247125.1 uncultured Clostridia bacterium | reverse complement strand
TCTGTCAGCAGTATTATCCTGCCGCCGTATGATACTTCCGCTTCCGGGCCGTCCCAGAGTATCATGTCTGCCGAGCTGAGAAAGACCGCGCCTTCTCCACTGCTTTCATACTCACGCCGCCTCAAAAAGAACTCTTCCTTGCGGAATATCCTTATCATCATGCCGCTGCACAGCTGCAGCAGCGCCTGTCCGAGCGCTCTGCCGTATTCTCTGTCATCAGTTACTATCACCAGTGAAAGATTTTCCATCATGCTCCTTTCGATCATTACTGCCATATTTGTTAATGGAATTTTTTACCTATCTGCATTTTATATCATATGGAAAATCTTGTCAATGCATGCAGCTGTACTTTTGCTGTTTTTTTGATATGTTCTGCAGCTGCACCTTCCCTCGCATCGAACATCACAACAGGCCCCGCTTACTCCTGCATCTCGCCTATCATGCGTCTCAGCTGTCGTATGGCCTGCGATACTCCGCCCACTTCATCGATTATCCCTGTCTCTACGGCTTCACTTCCAAAAAGCACCGTGCCGACATCGTTTGACATATTATCGTTGCTGTTCATCAGTGATACGATCTTGTCACGCTCCGCATCCGAGTGCTCTTCTATAAAATCGACCACACGCTCCTGTGTCTTGCGCATATAGTCGAAGGTAGTCTCCGATGTTATCACGATCCCTGCCGTCCTGATAGGGTGCAGCGTCATAGTCGCGGATTTTGCGATAAACGAATGATCTGCCGCGGTCGCAAGCGGTATACCTATGCTGTGGCCTCCGCCCAGCACAAGCGAAACGGTCGGCTTTGACAGTGTCGAGATCATTTCCGCGAGCGCCAGCCCGGCCTCTACATCGCCTCCGACCGTGTTCAGTATCACCAGAAGGCCTTTCAGCTTCGGGTTCTCCTCCACTGCGATAAGCTGAGGTATCAGATGTTCGTACTTCGTAGTCTTGTTGTCTGCCGGCAGCACAGTGTGTCCCTCGATACTGCCGATTATATTTATATACTGTATGTCACTGTCAAAATCAGTTCCTGTCGCCAGAAGTCCCAGATCGGTTATCAGACTTTTCGTGATATCTTCCTGATCCGGCGTCTTTTTTTCGGTTTTCTGTTCTTTCACTTCATATTCTCCTGTTCTGTTTAATATCATTAATATTATCTGTATTAAAGGAGTCAATTATGCGATTAAGTGAAATCGGAAACAAAGAGATAGTCGATGTTTCCACAGGAAGGATCTATGGTCAGTTATGGGATGCCGAAATGATATTCGAAAAAAAGACGGGCAAAATAAAATCGGTGCTCGTCCCGTCTATGGAAAGCACCGGTTTTTTCAGCAGAAATCCTGATGACATATGTGAACTGCCGTGGAGCAGCATCGTGATCATCGGCGAAGACCTGATAATATTCCAGTCCATGCCGCCGTGCTGACAGACTGAACTATTTGAAATTCACGTTCACGACAGCGATCTCTCCGTCAGTCCCGACTCTCATGGCCGGCCCCCATACCCCGACTCCTGATGTCACGATCGAGTACATATCATCGACCTTCAGGAGTCCGTATGCATTGTCCCAGAACAGATCTATCGTCAGATTTCCCGGAAATACCTGTCCGTCGTGAGTATGCCCGCAAAGGTCGAGATCGACACCGGCATCCGCCTTTTCCTGAAGCTCCGACGGCTGATGATCTACGCATATCACAGGCTTGCTGTGATCTATATTAAAAGTAAGCTCTGCGATCGAAGCTCGCGGACTGTCGCTGTTCGTCTTCGTGGCATCGCATCTGCCTATGAGAGTTATGTCTCCCGCAACGACAGTGCTTTCATCCTGAAGGATCGTTATACCTGCCTTTTCTGCAAATTCGTCCACTTCAGGCTGTACCCGGGCTTTTTTGCCTATAGATATCGTAAATCCGCCTATCAGATTTTCTTCTACATCATGGTTGCCATAGACCCCGTAGACTCCGTACTTAGATCTTATCCCGGACAGCGTCTTCGCTATCTTGTCCGGATCCGTCATCGCAAAATAATCATTGTCGACGATATCGCCTGCAAACACTACGAGATCGGGCTCCTGCGCATTTATCTTATCCACCATCTGCTTCATCATGTCTTCGCCCACGGAATATCCGAGATGAGTGTCCGCAACAAGCACGACTTTCATCGACTCTCCCGCCTGTGTGGACTTGTCTATATCCACATCGTAATCAGTCACGCTTATCTTGTGATAGTGTATGACGCCGTAAACGCTGAATCCGATCACGAGCGACACGACTATCGTACCTCTGGTCACGATATATTTACGGTATCCGGCATAACCCCTGCGCATTTTCTTCAGAGCCCAGAGAACGAATGTCACAAGCTCCGCCACCGCCATGAAAATAAGCGAATACACGAATACACCTATCCAGATATTATTTATATACTTGAACGCCGATATCCATTTCTGATCGTCAAACAACGTCCACAGCCACACGCTGTTTAGAAAAAACAGATATATTGCCGTAAAAACGCATACTACCCATTTGTTCCCGAAAAATCCGTGCACATGTCTGAGCAGTCTGACCACTCTGTGCCACAGAAAGAAATTCACCGCAAGATATGCCATCCCGAGCAGTATCAGAAACCACATGACCCGTCACACTCCCTGTTAAAAATCGCTGTCTTTACCCTCACGAGCGCCTTCCGCTGCTCTCCTGAGACTTTCGGTAAACGGCGGCCTGCAGATGCCTTTTTCCGTGATTATACCCGTTATCAGGCTGCTGTCCGTGACGTCGAATGCCGGATTGTAACACTTGACATCATCTAAAGCCACCGGTTCGCTGTAGAATTTTTCTTTTATCTCTTCCGGTGCACGCAGCTCTATAGGTATATCCGCTCCCGACGAACAGTCCAGATCGATGGTCGATGTCGGGCCGAGCACATAAAACGGTATCCCGTAATGCTTCGCCAGTATCGCTACTGCCGATGTGCCTATTTTGTTCGCCGTGTCACCGTTTGCTGCAACTCTGTCACAGCCGACAAAACATGCCTGCACCCATCCGTTTTTCATCACAGCTGACGCCATGTTATCACAGATAAGTGTCACATCTATGCCGGCTTTCTGAAGTTCGTATGAAGTCAGTCTCGCACCCTGAAGCAGAGGTCTCGTCTCATCTGCAAAGACTCTGAACTCCATTCCACGTTCCGCTCCGAGCAGCAGCGGCCCGAGCGCCGTCCCGTACCTGGATGTTGCAAGCGGTCCCGCATTGCAGTGAGTCAGTATCCCGTCGCCATTCTTTATGACCGTAAGACCATATTCGGAAATCGCCCTGCACATCTCGATATCCTTGCGATGTATACTGACTGCTTCGTTCTTTACAGCTTCTGCGATATCTGCGACTGTTCCGTTTTCTGCTCTGCCGGCTGCAGCCAGAACTCTGTCCACCGCCCATGCGAGGTTGACTGCCGTAGGCCTTGAAGACTTTATATATTCGCCATACTCTCTGAGTTTTCTTGCAAAAAGCTGCACAGCGTCCGTTTCTGTACTTTCATGATCTGCCTGACGATCATCTGCCTGCTTTGCAATAACTGCCATGCAGTATGCTGCAAATATGCCGATCGCCGGCGCACCTCTGACTTTCAGATGGAAAATCGCATCGTACATCTCCTGCGGTGTTTTTATCTCGATATACTCAGTATGCATCGGCAGCCTGCTCTGATCGAGTATGATCACAGAACTGCCGTCATCACTCAGCCTGACATTATCTATATGTGTAACGTTCCTTATTTCACTCATAACCGTCTCTTCTCCATTGCTGTCAACAGTTTCAAACAGAAAAACAGGTCCTGCATGCAGCCTGACCTGTTCCCGGATAACTGTATCACATGTGCATCATTATGATGCCGATTCTTAATAGTTTTCTGCGTGGATCTCAAAATAGCTCTTAGGATGGCTGCATGTAGGACATACTTCAGGAGCTTTTGTTCCTACAACGATGTGTCCGCAGTTGCGGCATTCCCATACCTTGATCTCGCTCTTTTCAAATACGGCTGCTGTCTCAACGTTATTGAGAAGCGCTCTGTAGCGTTCTTCGTGATGCTTTTCGATGGCTCCGACCAGTCTGAATTTTGCCGCCAGCTGAGGGAATCCTTCTTCCTCTGCAGTCTTTGCAAAACCTTCATACATGTCTGTCCATTCGTAGTTTTCGCCTTCTGCTGCGGCTTCAAGATTCTGTGCTGTATTGCCTATGCCTTCGAGCTCCTTGAACCACATCTTTGCATGTTCTTTTTCATTGTCTGCAGTCTTTAAAAACAGTGCTGCGATCTGTTCATATCCTTCTTTCTTTGCAACTGACGAAAAATATGTATACTTGTTTCTCGCCTGCGATTCCCCTGCAAATGCCGCCATCAAATTTTTTTCTGTCTGTGTGCCTTCGTACTTGTTCATCTCTTCCTCTTTTCTGTGCCGCTCCTTTTACACTCCTCACGATGCAGATGCCGCGGCACCGATGACTGCATCGTGTTTTGCTTCTGCTTTTTCAGTGCTGTCCGGTTCTGCAGCATGTCCGACAGCTCACACATCCTCCGGATCGATCTGGACCCGGCTCAGATCTGTTTCAGATCAGTGCTGCACATTCTGGCTGCACTCGTCGCACAGATAATGGATATTCAGATCATATGATATGACCTTCACACCTGTTTCGCGCTCGAGTTCCTCTCCCAGATCATCAAGGTGCACGTCCGTTATCTTCCCGCACCGCTCACATATCATATGGTCGTGCCGCGCGGTCCTGTCATACCTGTCCGGACTTCCCTTCAGCCTTATCCTGCGGATCAGCTTTTCACTGACAAGCGAGTTGAGGTTGTTGTATACCGTCGCCAGGGCTATCCCCGGTGACTTCTCCCTTGCTTTCATGAAAATCTGTTCCGCTGTAGGATGTTCCGAAGATCCATGAACGATCTCCAGTATCAGCTTCCCGTTCTTTGTCATCAAATCGCCTTCTTTAGAATTATTCTTATTTTAATTATAAAACTTTTGATGGATTTGTCAAGAGGGATTTTTCAGCATGCCACGATTTTATGTTGAACTTTATATACAAAACGCTGCATATAGTGGAACTGTCTTTTTATTATCTTCAAATGCAAAATTTTTAGCAGAGAGTTTTATGGCATATTCCGGATTGTAGGTCTCCATGTAAACTTTTAAACTCTTTGCCCTGGTATTGTCTGCAGACTTTACCTCGATCGGTATAAGTTGTCCATTCCGCTGTATAACAAAATCTATCTCTGCGCCACGGGCAGATTCCCAGTAATAAGTACGATATCCGTTAATAGAAAGCTGTACATTAACATAATTTTCAGCCATCCCGCCCTTGAAGTCATTCAGTTCCTCTACCATATACAAAATATCATTCGCAGACAGATCTTTTTTAGCGCAAAGTAGCCCCAAATCTGATACATAGATCTTAAATGCATCAATATCACGATAATTTTCCAGAGGTTTCTTTATCTGCTCTATACGGTAAACCTGCGATACTATCCCGGAAAGACAGAGCCATTCGATAGCGTTTTCAAATTCAGAAGCTCTGCCCCCTTTCTTGATCAGCTTGTACTGGAATCGAGTATTCTTTTTTGAAAGCTGAACAGTTATATTATCATATGCAAGCCTCGTCTTCTTGATTTCATTCAAATTATTATATTTACTCATATCATTGAGATAACTTGCAAGTATCGTATCCTGAGTATTACGTATAAGTATATAGTCTTTCGTCTGTGCAAACTGCAGCACACATTCCGGCATACCGCCTACAACAAGGTACTGTCGATAAAGCTGCATCGCCGCATCATGCAAAGCTGACGGCATTGCTGTATTTGTTTCAAAACACTGTCTGACCTGCGCTGCCAGCTTTTCTTCTCCCATTGCGATCATAAATTCTTCCATATCCATAGGATACATAGTTTTCATATCTACTTTGCCGACAGGAAATGAAAATTTCGCCCGGTTGACTGCTACTCCCAGCAGGCTTCCAGCCACTATTATATGGTAATCCGGTGCGTCTTCACAGAAATACTTCAATGAGGTCAATGCCCGTTCGCAAAGCTGCACTTCATCAAATATGATCAGAGTTTTTTCCTTTACTATTGTCTGCCCTGAAATATGGGACAGAATCGGTATCAAATAATCCGGGCTGATGTTTTCTTCAAAAGTCCTGTTCAATTTCGGGTTAGTTTCAAAATTGAAATATGCTACATTCTCGTAATTGATGCGCCCGAACTCTAACACGGAATAAGTTTTCCCTACCTGCCTTGCTCCCTGCAGAACAAGAGGTTTTCTATATTGGTTTTTCTTCCATGCTTCTAAAAAAGCTGTGATTTTTCTATACATTGGTTCAGCCTCCTTTTAAATCATATATATCATACCAATCATTCGTGTAATTTTCAACGAAATTTAGGCTAAAATTTACACTAAATTACACGAATCAAATTGGATTTTTAACATTATTCGACACGAACATGGTTAGTTTCACCCTTACATGCAAAAATATCATTTAAATCATGCCCCGATTTTTACTTACCTATTGACATTGTACAAAATACAGTTACAATGTAACTAACGAATATTAGTTAGCGAGGTTTGATTTTATGAAACAGGAGGATACAAAACAGCGGATCCTGGATAAAGCTCTGGAGCTGTTCTCTGCGCATGGATATGATTCTGTCAGCGTGGGTGAGATCGCAAAAGCGGTAGGCATCAAAGCACCTTCGCTGTACAATCACTTCCCTGGTAAGCAGGCGATTTTTGATGCCGTCGTAGAATCCACGGCGGCGCAGTATGAGGCTGACACCGATAAGATCGACATCCATGTGCAGAATGTACAGAAAGATATTCCTATTTTCACTGAGATCACCGAGGATGCGCTTTTTGAAAAGGTGCGGCAGATCTTTGAGTATTCTCTCCATGATGAGAGCATCAGCCGGTTCCGCCGCATGATGACCATAGAACAATTCCGTTCATCGGAGCTGGCGAGCCTTTACTCTAAACGATATGTAGATCGCATCGTGGAATACCATGCCGGCATTTTCCGCGCGCTGATCGCGGCAGGCGAAATCACCGCGCAGGATCCGGATACGCTGGCCATGATGTATGTCGCACCGGTCGTAACGCTCATCGGTATCTGCGATCGTCAGCCGGAGCGAGAAAGCGAATGTCTGGAAAAGCTCCACAGCCATGTCCGGATCTTCTTTCGCATGGTCCACAGCATCGGTGAACAAGGCGGTGAACAGCATGAGTAAAACAGAAGAAAAATGGATCCTGTGCCCTGTCTGCGGAGCAAAGACGCGGCTGCGGCTTTTGCAGAGAACAGTGCTTCAGGACTTCCCCCTGTTTTGTCCCAAGTGCAAACAGGAGCGCATAATCAATGCGCAGAACTTTCAAATAGAGATCATCAATCAGCCAGACGCAAAGACGCAGTGCTGACCGCAATTTCTGTGGTCGGTGCTGCGTCTTTTTCAGGAGGAAAAACATGAAAAAAACTTTAATACAAAGGCTTGGACTGCTCGGTGTCATCAGCTTTCTTTCATACATGGCAGCAGTGGTATTTGCACCGCTGGCCTACCCCGGCTACAACTGGATGGCGCAGGCAGTCAGTGACCTGAGCGCGGCAAATGCGCCGTCACTGACATTGTGGAACCAGCTGAGCGCCCTTTACAATGCGTGCGAAGTCATTTGCGCAACTGTCGTCTGCATCGGCATCCAGGGACAGAAAACCAGGCTGCTCCGCTTGGGTATCTATCTGTTTGCCATCATGGAATGGATATCGGCAGTCGGCTATCGGATGTTTCCGCTGAGTGACAGCGGCTATGCCGGGGCATTTCAGGATGTCATGCACATGATCGTCACCGCATTGGTGGTACTGCTGTCCATCGCATCGCTGACCGTTATCATCGTCGCCGGTGCAAAAAACAGAGCGTGCCGTTCTTACGGCATTTGCGCCGCCGCTGCACTTGCAATGATGCTAACCGGCGCAATTGGTATGAAAATCGTACCGCCCGACTGCTTCGGCATTGTTGAGCGCTTCAGCGTGTTTGCTGCGACAGGTTTCAATGCTGCGCTGGGCATTCACCTGTTTTGTATGAAATCAAAACAAAATAATTTTACAGAGGAGGATCTATTATGATGAAAGACAATATCACCATCCGTCTTGAAACAAAAAACGATTACAGAAATGTTGAAAACCTGACACGCGAGGCATTCTGGAATGTTTATCGCCCCGGCTGCATGGAGCACTATGTGCTGCACTGCTATCGGAATGATCCGGCGTTCGTTCCGGAGCTGGACTTCGTTATGGAGCTTAATGGCGAGCTGATCGGGCAGGTCATCTATGTTCGCTCGGAAATCGAGTGCGATGATAGAAGAAAGGTGCCTATCATGACCTTCGGTCCTATAGGGATCATACCTGAGCATAAGCGACAGGGCTACGGTAAGCAGTTGCTCGACTATTCCATGGAAAAAGCCAGAGACATGGGCGCAGGCGCGCTGGCAATCACCGGCAATATTGACTTTTACGGCAAGTCCGGCTTTGTTCCCGCTAAAACCAAAGGTGTGCACTATGCTGACGATCCGGAGGCTGACTATTTCCTAATCAGGGAGCTGACTCCCGGCTTTCTTGACGGCATTTCCGGCACTTATAAAGACCCGGAGGGGTATTTTGTCTGCGAGAAAGATCCGGACGGCTTTGAACAGTTTGAATCCACATTTCCGGCAAAACAAAAGCTGAAGCTTCCGGGACAGCTGTTCTGATTTATTGCAGTAAAGGAGAATGCGGTATTCGGTATGCGATACTCGGAAGCAGAAACATGGATTATGGCAGAGTATATGAAAACAATGAAAATCAGCTTGACT
Organism: uncultured Clostridia bacterium; assembly: GCA_934247125.1. Classification (GTDB taxonomy): domain Bacteria; phylum Bacillota; class Clostridia; order Peptostreptococcales; family Anaerovoracaceae; genus Lentihominibacter. The sequence goes on along the minus strand of CAKQIZ010000014.1, from coordinate 20,435 downwards.
CTCACACTGTGGCAGAGATTATAATAACCGCGAGCTCAAAAAATAACAGCAAACAGGAGGTGCCACCGTGCTTAAAATAGGAGAATTTTCAAAACTGTCCAGGGTCAGCGTCAGAATGCTGCGCCACTACGATGAGATAGGGCTTCTGAAGCCTGCTGAGACCGACCGATCCACCGATTACAGATATTACAGAGAAGATCAGCTCCCGACAGTCTGCCACATTACGGCACTGAAGGATATGGGCTTTTCTCTTGCAGATATCGTCAGGATCCTTGATGTTTATGATGACAAGGAAAAGATGGAGATGTACTTTACAGAAAAGGAACGGGAATTAAAGCAGCTCTCACAGGATACAGCATATAAGCTGACGCTTCTGGATGCAGCCCGACAGAGGCTGAGAAAGGAAGAAAGCATGAATTACAATGTTACGATCAGAACAATTCCGGCTCGCTATGCCGCAACAGTCCATATGACCATTCCGCGCTATGAAGATGAGGGGACCGTATGGAGTACCATGATGTCCGAAACCGCTAATATGAAGCTTGTTGAGGCAGACCCGTGCCTCTGTGCCGTCACTTTCCTTGATGGAGAATACAAGGAGAAAGACGTGGAAGTGATGACATGGAAGACCGTCAAGGGAAGTTATCCCGATACAAGGCATGTAAAGTTCCTCACATTGCCGGAAGTCACGGTGGCGAGCTGCACGTTCAAGGGTGGTTATCATCTGATCACGGAGGTCTACGCCGCTGTTGTCGCGTGGCTGGATGCCAACGGATATGAAAGTGCCGGTCCCATGTTCAATATTTACCACGTCAGTCCGCACGAAACAAGCGATCCCGATGAATTTGTGACCGAGGTCTGCTATCCGGTGAAAAGAAAAAAAAAAATGATCCCCGCGTCAAACGCGGAGTTTTCTTTTTCTACAATAAAGCGTATCACTATTTCTAATGATACGCTTATATGATTCAGTTTTCAGCCTGTACCGATCCTGATCTTATCTCTGGTTGATAGCTGCCTGTGCTGCTGCCAGTCTTGCGATAGGAACTCTGAACGGCGAGCACGATACGTACTGGAGTCCTACTGCATTGCAGAATGCGATCGACTTAGGATCTCCGCCGTGTTCTCCGCAGATACCGAGCTTGATGTTCGGTCTTGTCTGCTTACCGAGCTCTACAGCCATCTTCACGAGTTTGCCTACGCCTGTCTGATCGATGCTCTGGAACGGATCGTCCTCGAAGATACCCTTGTCTCTGTATTCCTTGATGATATTGCCTGTATCGTCTCTTGAGAATCCGAATGTCATCTGAGTCAGGTCGTTAGTACCGAATGAGAAGAATTCAGCTTCTTCAGCGATCTCGTCTGCAGTCAGAGCTGCTCTAGGGATCTCGATCATGGTGCCTACCATGTAATCGAACTTAACGCCTTCTTCTTCCATCACCTTGTCGACAGTCTTCACTACTGTAGCCTTTACATCAGCCAGCTCAGCCTTCATGCCTACGAGCGGGATCATGATCTCAGGAATGATATCGTATCCCTTTTCAGCTCTTACCTTGATAGCTGCTCTGATGACAGCTTCAGCCTGCATCTCTGCGATCTCAGGATATGTAACAGCAAGTCTGCAGCCTCTGTGTCCGAGCATAGGGTTGAACTCGTGGAGTTCTTCTGCCTTCTTTGCCAGTTTTTCGTATGGAACGTTGATCTGTGCCGACAGTTCATGAAGCTCTTCGTCTGTGTGCGGGATGAACTCGTGGAGAGGCGGATCCAGCAATCTGATAGTTACCGGTCTGTCACCCATAGTTTCATATATTCCCTCGAAGTCTCCCTGCTGATATGGCAGGAGGAACTTCAGAGCTTCTCTTCTCTCTTCTTCTGTATCAGCCATGATCATTCTTCTGATAGCCGGGATCCTCTCTTCTTCGAAGAACATGTGCTCAGTTCTGCAGAGTCCGATACCTTCAGCACCGAAGTCAACTGCCTGCTTTGCATCTCTAGGATTGTCGGCATTTGTTCTTACCTTCAGGGTTCTGATATCGTCAGCCCATGACATGATCTTTCCAAAGTCTCCTGACAGTTCAGGCGGAACAGTCTTTACCTGGCCTTTGAGTACGTCACCTGCAGATCCGTTCAGTGAGATGTAGTCTCCCTCAACGAAAGTCTCTCCGCCGATGATAAGTTTCTTGTTGTCTTCATCTACCTTGATCTCTGAGCAGCCAGATACGCAGCACTTACCCATACCTCTTGCAACTACTGCCGCATGTGATGTCATGCCGCCTCTTGCAGTGAGGATACCTTCTGCCGCTACCATACCTGCAAGGTCTTCAGGTGATGTCTCGAGTCTTACAAGGATCACTTTTTCCCCGTTTGCAGCTGCCGCTTCAGCATCTGAAGCGTTGAAGTAGATCTTTCCTGTTGCTGCACCCGGTGATGCCGGAAGTCCCTTAGTCAGCTTTTCAGCCTTTGCAAGCTCTGCTTCATCGAACATAGGGTGAAGCAGCTGATCGATCTGAGCCGGTTCTATACGCATGATTGCAGTTTCTTTATCTATAAGGCCTTCAGCTTCCATGTCAACAGCGATCTTCACTGCTGCAGGAGCTGTTCTCTTGCCGTTTCTTGTCTGGAGCATGTAAAGCTTTTCTCTTTCTACAGTGAACTCCATGTCCTGCATGTCTCTGTAGTGGTTTTCAAGAAGTTCTGCGATCCTTACGAATTCCTTGTAAACTTCCGGGAAAGCTTCTGCCATCTCTGCGATAGGCTGCGGTGTTCTGATACCTGCTACAACGTCTTCGCCCTGAGCGTTCACGAGGAACTCGCCAAACAGCGCTTTTTCACCTGTTGCAGCATTTCTTGTAAATGCAACACCTGTACCTGATGTATCTCCCATGTTGCCGAATACCATCGACTGTACGTTTACAGCGGTACCGATGCTGTCAGGGATCTCATTGAGCTTTCTGTAAAGGATAGCTCTGTCATTGTTCCATGATCTGAATACTGCCATTACAGCTTCCATCAGCTGATCTTTAGGCTCCTGAGGGAAGTCTCTGCCCATTTCATCCTTAACGAGAGCTTTATAGCCTGCAATGATCTCCTTGAGATCTTCTGTAGTGAGCTCTACGTCGAATGTGCAGCCCTTCTTCTCTTTCTGCGCATCGAAGATCGCATCGAACTTTCTCTTGTCGATCTCCATTACTACATCACCGAACATCTGGATGAATCTTCTGTAGCTGTCATATGCGAATCTAGGATTTTCTGTAAGTGCTGCAAGACCTTCTACTGTATTGTCGTTCAGTCCCAGGTTCAGGATAGTGTCCATCATTCCCGGCATTGAGATCTTTGCGCCGGAACGAACTGAAACCAGAAGCGGATTGCCTACGTCTCCGAATTTCTTTCCTGTAACGTTTTCCAGTTCTTCGAGTTTCTCAAAGATGGCCGCTACTATATCTTCACCGATAGTCTTTCCTTCTTCGTAATATCTGTTGCATGCTTCAGTTGTTACCGTGAATCCAAAAGGCACAGGGAGACCTATCTTTGTCATTTCTGCCAGATTCGCACCTTTGCCGCCCAGCAGGTCCTTCATGTCTTTTGAGCCTTCATTGAATGAATACACAAATTTTTTCATTTTACCTTTTACTCTCCTCGCTTTAAAATTAAAAGACTAATTTTTGCTCTATATATTCCTTGACCTGCTCAACAGGTATACGGATCTGTTCCATCGTGTCTCTGTCTCTTACAGTGACGCAGCCGTCTGTCTCTGTATCAAAGTCCACGCATATCGAGAACGGTGTTCCTATCTCGTCCTCTCTTCTGTATCTCTTGCCTATGGAACCTGTAACGTCGTAATCGACTGAGAAATGCTTTGCAAGCTCCTCATAGATAGGCTCCGCAACAGGCGCAAGCTTCTTTGCAAGAGGAAGAACTGCAGCCTTGAACGGCGCGAGCGCCGGATGCAGCCTGAGGACTGTTCTCACATCTTCCTTGCCCTTGCTGTCAGTCAGCACTTCTTCATCATACGCTTCTGTAAGGAATGCCAGCGCCACACGGTCTGCACCGAGAGACGGCTCTATGCAGTAAGGCACGTATTTCTCATTCGTTTCAGGATCCATGTAGCTCATGTCCTGTCCTGAATGTTCCATATGCTGTTTGAGGTCAAAATCAGTTCTGTCTGCGATACCCCAGAGTTCTCCCCATCCAAACGGGAATCTGTACTCTATGTCTGTAGTAGCATTGCTGTAGTGCGACAGTTCTTCCTGATCGTGGTCTCTGAGTTTTATGTTTTCATCCTTCATTCCGAGCGCTTTCAGGAAGTTTACACAATAATCCTTCCAGTATGCGAACCATTCAAGGTCTGTTCCCGGAGCACAGAAGAACTCAAGCTCCATCTGTTCGAATTCTCTTGTTCTGAAAATGAAATTGCCGGGTGTGATCTCATTTCTGAACGATTTTCCCACCTGTGCGATACCGAACGGAATCTTCTTTCTTGAAGTTCTCTGTACGTTTTTGAAGTTGACGAATATTCCCTGAGCAGTTTCCGGTCTGAGGAATATCTCCGCTTTGGAATCTTCCGTAACGCCCTGGAATGTCTTGAACATGAGATTGAACTGGCGGATGCCTGTAAAGTCCGCCTTGCCGCATTCAGGACATTTGATGCCCTTCTCCTCGATGAATGACTGCAGTTTGTCGTTCGACCATCCGTCAACCGTTATATCTTCCATTCCCTGTTCCTTGAGCCAGCCTTCGATAAGCTGGTCTGCTCTGAATCTCGACTTGCAGCTCTTGCAGTCGATCAGCGGATCCGCGAATCCGCCAACGTGTCCTGAAGCCACCCATGTCTGCGGGTTCATCAGTATCGCTGCATCAAGACCCACATTATATTTTGATTCCTGAACGAATTTCTTCCACCATGCCTTCTTGATGTTGTTCTTGAACTCAACACCAAGCGGACCGTAGTCCCATGTGTTGGCCAGCCCGCCGTATATTTCAGAACCCGGATAGATATATCCTCTGTTCTTCGCCAGGGCCGTAAGCTTTTCCATTGTAACTTTTCTGCTCATTTCCTTACTTCCTTCTGATTTTTGTCTATTTCTCTTCCTCGGCCTCTTCTGTACCGCCGCAGCCGCAGCCGCATGTGTCTTCTTCGCAGTTTTCGTCAGATACAGCGCCTTCGACTTCAGCCTCGGCTTCTTCAGCTTCGCATCCGCAGCCGCATCCGCACGTGTCATCTGCACTTTCTGCAGCAGCAGTTTCTTCGTCTTCTGCCTTTATCTCTGTATCCGCTTCATTCTCATCAAAGCATTCCGAAAAATCGAATTCTTCCGGACCCTTCTTTATGCGGCTCACAGCCTCTCCTGCCTTCTCAACACCCTTCTGATATATCTGAGTGCCCTTTTCCTTCACCTCGTCGACCACATTGCTGCTCTTTTCGACAACTGTTCCCACAGCATCATTTACGGCATCGCTGACGTCGATTATCGTTCCGTCATCCTTGATGACTTCTATCGTGCATCTGAATCCAAATGCCGCAACTACAGCCACAACCGACGCGATCGGAGCGATCACTATACCCACGATACCGGCATTCACAGGTACATTGAGGATCGTTTCATCATCTCTCTTGACCTGAATCTTGGCAACATTGCCCTTCTTAACGAGTTCCTTGAGGCTGCTGAAAAGAGCCTCTCCCTTCTTGCCGAAGCCTCTCTTCTTTTCTCCGGCATTGACTGTTTCCTCGATAGCGATTATTGCATCCACAACGCTGCCGTCAGCCTCTTCGAGTGCCGCTTTAGCCTCTGCATATGTCACACCTGTTCTATCCTTCACCAGTTCGATTTTCTCTAATGTGATTTCCATACTCTACCTCCTGTTCAACTCTACATTTGAATAAGTTTTTCACTTTTTAAATCCGAAACGTCCAGGTAGTACGCTGCATATTCTCTGATTATCTCCTGCAGCAGTCTGCCCGCGTCTTCTTTCAATGCAAGATGTTCCAGTTTTTTTAACGGATTCACCGTAAAATACTTCAATATATCTAATATACCAAATTTAACGTCATAAATCAACGTATGGTGTTCTAAATTTTCTTTACTCTTCAGACAGTCGCTGCATATTATCCCCCCGTCGGGAATGCTGAATTTAGCTGCGGGCTTTTTTTCTCCGCAAACTGCACAGTTGTCTAACTGCGGCATTACCCCCGAATACCTGAAAACCTTCGTCTGATAGGCAAGCACCAGAGTCCCTATGCCGCTGCTGCGGTTTTCCAGCATATCGAAAAAGTCGATCAGCAGGCTGAATATCCCCGGAGCCGGAACTTCATCGGACAATATGTGTTCAGTGAATTCCAGCACATAGGCCCCATTCATATACTTGTCGACATCTTCACCTATCCTGTAGTAGCTCTTTATCACATCGGCGCTGTTTATGTTGTAGCTGTCCCGGTTCTTGAACATTTCGTACCGTCCGTATGTGAACGGTCTCAGAGCCAGCGAGCTTCGGTTCCTGCCTTTTTCGGTTATGCCGGTACCTGCACTGATCTTGCCGTATTTCTTTGAAAAGAGCAGTACCATGCGCCTGCCGTATGAAGTTTTTACCTGTCTGAGCACTATGCCCTCTGTATCAGTCAGCAAATCCGTACCTAATCCTTGTATCCGAAATTCGAAAGAGCTATGTCGCTGTCACGCCAGTTTTCCTTGACCTTTACCCACAGCTCCAGGAACACTTTTGTCCCCAGCAGTGCCTCGATCTCCTGGCGTGCGCTCTTGCCGATGCCCTTGAGCTTCCTGCCGCCTTTTCCGATTATCATACCTTTATGCGATTTCTTCTCACAGTATATCACGGCGCTGATCCTCGTCAGACTGCGTTCTTCCTTGTACTGCTCTATCTCGACTGCAACACCGTGAGGGACTTCGTCCTGCAGATAGAGCAGGATCTTTTCTCTTATTATCTCACTCACGATAAATCGCTCCGGATGCTCTGTTATCATGTCATCCGGGAAAAACATCGGCCCTTCCTCCATGAAGCCTACTGCGCATTTTATCACATCATCGATGTTTTTGCCTTCTATTGCCGATACGCCTATGATCTCTTCGAAAATGCCGAGCTTGTCATATTCTTCGTACACTTCTCTGAAAAATTCAGGTTCCATCTTGTCTATCTTGTTTATCACAAGTATCTTAGGTGTTATGACGTTGTCCAGCAGGTCGACGATGTATTTGTCTCCCGGTCCGGCAGACAGCTTGTCGTCAACGATGAATATTATCGCTTCGACTTCGTTGAAAGTCCCGGTAGCCGTATCCGTCATGTATTCACCGAGCTTTGTCCTCGGGCGATGTATGCCCGGCGTGTCTATGAACACCATCTGTGTATCTTCTTTTATCTCATCATCGGCATAATGTGTATATATGCCCCTTATCGCATTTCTCGTTGTCTGAGGCTTGTCTGTCGTTATCGCTATCTTTTCCCCCAGGATGGCATTCAGCAGCGTTGATTTGCCCACGTTAGGTCTTCCGACTATTGCAATGAATCCAGTCTTCATCTTATCCTCCATTTCTGCAGCAGCATCATCGTTCTTCCGGTTCCAGCGCAAACCCCAGCGGCAGCAGATCACTGAGCTTTCTCACATCGAGATCTTTCCGGCCGGTGCCTGTTATTATGAATATATCAGGTGAAAATTCATACATGAACTGCCTGCATATGCCGCACGGCAGCGACTCTGCTATTTTGCCGTCCGCTGTCCTTGCCGCTATTGCGATCGCTGTAAAGTCACGCTCCCCCTCTGAGATAGCTTTCACAAATGCTGTGCGTTCCGCACATACAGTTGCGCCGAACGAGGAATTTTCAACATTTACACCGGTGTACGCTCTGCCGCTCGACGCCAGGAGCGCAGCTCCGACATGGAAATGTGAAAACGGCGCATATGCATTATCCGAAGCTTTTACAGCCATTTCAAACAGATCTTCTGTCATTTCCATATAATCACTGCTCATACATGTCACCTCCCGATCCCCATCTGTGTCATAACTTCTTCCTCGCACGCTCTCATTTCCTTCTTGTCTTCATCTTCCATGTGATCATATCCCAGAAGATGCAGCACGCTGTGAACGAAGAGATAAGTCAGCTCTCTTTCCTCGGAATGTCCGTACTCTTTAGCCTGTTCTCTTGCCTGCTCACGACATATCACGACGTCTCCGAGCAGTATCTCCTCTTCATCCTCTTCAACCTCGCTGAGATCCTCCACCATAGGGAAAGACAGCACATCTGTATGCCTGTCCACGTTCCTGTAGATCCTGTTCAGTCTGTGTATCTCGTCTTTTGAAACGAACGACAGACTTATCTCCACAGCATCCTCAGGCAGTCCCTCTTTTTCCACACACAGTACCGCGGCATCGCGGAATACATCCATCATTTCGCTTTCTGCGAACTTTTCGTCACTGCAAAGTATCCTCATATTACGGCTAGTCTTCCTCCCTGGGCGGATGTGCCCTGTAGTACACATCGTATGCATTGATGATCTTTTTAACGAGCTGATGCCTTACGACATCTGCGTCTTTCATATAACAGAAGCTGATCTCGCGCACGTCTTTCAGCACTGCGGCAGCTTCCTTGAGTCCTGATTTCTTTCCTCTCGGAAGGTCTATCTGTGTTATGTCGCCTGTCACAACGACTTTTGACCCGAATCCCATCCTTGTCAGGAACATCTTCATCTGTTCGGGCGTCGTATTCTGAGCCTCATCGAGTATTATGAATGAATTATCGAGCGTCCTTCCTCTCATATATGCCAGCGGAACGACCTCGATGACTTCCTTTTCCTTCAGCCTCAGTGCACTTTCCCTGCCGAGCACATCATAAAGAGCATCGTACAGCGGCCTGAGATACGGATCCACCTTTTCCTGCAGGTCGCCCGGCAGGAATCCGAGCCTTTCGCCTGCTTCGACAGCCGGTCTTGCGAGTATTATCTTCTGCACCTGTTTATTCTTGAAAGCATTCACCGCCATCGCGACTGCGATGTATGTCTTGCCCGTTCCCGCAGGCCCGATCCCGAAGACGATATCCTTTTTTCTTATCGAATCGACATATGTCTTCTGTCCTATGGTTTTCGCTCTGAGAGGTTTGCCTTCATGTGTGAAACAGATTATGTCCTTTCCCGGATTTTCTTCTCTGTACGAGATCCCCCTGTCGCTGAGATCTGCAATATAATTTATCTTCTGCTCGTCCAATTTTCCTCCTTTTTCAAGCACGCTCATCATTTCTTTTATTATCTTTTCTGCCCGCGATGCATATTCACCTTTCAGTATCAGACTGTCGTCTCTCTGTATTATATCCACCTTGAGGTTTTCTTCTATCAGCCTGAGGTTTTTATCAAGTCCTCCAAAGAGCTCGCTCCTGTCTATACCGTCGCTTACCTCGACATTTACCATTCTGCCGTTTTTCTGTCCCTGATCCTCCAATTGCCATCTCCTTCTGCCGTTTTTCCACGAATGTATTTCATGGTCATCTGTCTATCCTTATTATATTTTCTTACAGTATAAAATTCAAACTATTTATTCTGCAGTTTCGCTTTCTGCCTGCGACCCGGCTCCTTCTCTGTCCTTTTCATCATTTTCTTTGATCTTTATGGCCTTTTCTCTGCCTATGTCTTCCATGACTTCTAGCAGCACATCAGCCCTGATCACACCTGCGCTTTCCGTATAATCGATCTGGTGATCCGCTATAGCGGAATCGCTGCCGAAATTTTCTCTGGCGTACTGCCTCACTGCTGCGTCGACAATGTCCGAAAGCCTGTTCATGTCCCGGTGGGATTCCTTTATCATGACTTCATCCACGCTTGTGATCCCGATCCTGACAGGCAGCGGCCTCACTATATCGATCATCATCTTTTCTCTGTGTTCGGATGCAGCAAATCTGCTGAACCATGACGCCGTATCGACTTCGAGATCGCCGAGCTTTACATAAATGCCCGGGATATGTCTGCCTGTCGGCTCCTTTACGCGTACATTTTTTTCTATGTAATAGGTTAGCCTGCGCGGCGTCTTTGCAAGCGCTTCACCCGAGGCATGGCTGTACATGTAAAAAAAGCCGTCACCTCTGCTGTAGTCGGTGCTCTGATACTCTAACGTTCCTGATATCAGCACATCGCCCTTGTTCACGTAATCGCCGTTTTTGACGAGAGCCTCTCCCTGCAGCGGAAGGATCCTCTCTATCACTCCCGATCTTGCGGCCACTATATCGACTGGTGTTTCATCGGCAGGCTCCGGCTCCCGGTCATCCGAACTTTCCGAGATCTCCACTTCGACCATCTTCCCGTCCTCGTGTATGCCTACCCATGCTATATTGCTGAATTCACTGTAAAGCGCAGACTTTACATCGTTATAGTTTTTCTGTCTTCTGGCGCCTTCAAAAAGCCCCGCTTCAGACATGACGTGTCTCAGCTGCTCCTCGCTTATGCTCCTGTAGCCGTCGATCCTTATCTCTGCCACAAACAGGCTCTGGTAAAAAATAAAAGCCCCCAGAACAAATGCTCCTGCTATCGCCGATATCCGCGAACGCAGGCTTCTCAAAAACGGGATAGCGCCGCCTTCGCCGGTCACTGTCAGCTTGTACGAATGACCTGCGATCTTCCGGAAAGCATCGAAATCATCTCCGCTGACCTCTACGGAAGACTCGACCGGATCCTTCCATCTGAGGTCCCTGAGGGATACCCCGTTTTTCATGCATTTGTTCACAAAGTCCGCAAGACCTGTGCCTTCAATCTTTATCTTCCTGTAATGACGAAAAAAACCGTATTTCCTCGACCTCACCCGATACCAGCATCCTTCCTTCTTTCAGCTGCGTGATCACGAAGCCGCGCCCTTTTAAAGATGTGTACTTCGCTCCGCTGAAAACAACGATTTCACTGTCCGTCAGAAGCATCACCTTCCTGACATTGTCCAGTACAGTCGTTTCCCCGCTTACCAGTATCCTGGGCATGTTGATCGCAAAATCGAACAGCAGCTCTTCCCTGACAGACATGGCTTCTCCCCGTTTTTTATTTGCCGGACATCAAGGCCTGAGCCTCATGCTGCGCGCATTGGCACTCAGGTCGAGAGCAGACTTTCTGCTCAGCATGCTCAGCTGCATGGAATGTTTCTGCCCGGCATGATAAATTATATTCGCCTATCCCGGAAATATCCCTGTATCTGTACCATGATCCATGATCACATATTCTGCAGTCTTTATGCCATCCACGGCTGCCGACATGATGCCGCCGGCATACCCCGGGCCTTCGCCTGCCGGGTACACTCCCGAAAAGCCCGGAAAACCTGTTTCCGGCACCATGCACTGGTGATCCTTTCCTCGCAGTATCCTGACAGGAGATGAGCTTCTCGTCTCCACTGCTTTCATTACAGCTTTATCGCTGTCGAAGCCTCTGAGCTTCCGTCCCATATACGGCATAGCTTCGATTATCGCGTCCGCCGCAAATGACGGGATACTCTTTCTGACCGGGTCTTCCCGGTCTTTCTTGAAGCTGCCGTAATCTGTCACAGGAATCCTGCCATTGCCGTTTTCATATGCAAGTTTCTCGTATATTCGCTGGAATTCTATGCCTGCCAGCGGATGCTCAGACGGAAAATCTTCCCTGCGAACATCCACGAGAAGCCCGCTGTTGGCGAACTCGGCGCTGCGGCTGCTGTTGCTCATACCGTTCGTCACTGCTGTTTCCGGTTCCGACGAAGAGTCTATCACATGTCCGCCCGGACACATGCAGAACGTATAGACGCCTCTGCCGTTCTCACATCTGTGATTCAGCTTGTAGTCAGCTGCCCCGAGCTTTTCTGCGATGGCAGGATCACCATACTGTGCCGCATCTATCATCTTCTGCGGATGCTCTATCCTGACTCCTATCGAAAACGGCTTCTGCTCCATCGGAAAACCCTCGTCGTAAAGCATCCGGAAAGTATCTCTCGCGCTGTGTCCTATCGCCAGTATCAGGCTGTCTGTTTCAATAGTCTGATACCTGCCGCTGCGGTCCAGCGTTTTTACAGCAGTCAGTCTTCTGCCGTCGCCCTCCGGATCAGAAAACGTCATTCCTGTCAGCTTCGTGTCAAAAATCACTCTGCCGCCAAGTTCTTCTATCTTGTGCCTTATGTTCTTCACGATATCGCGGAGCCTGTCCGTACCTATGTGCGGCTTCTGCCTGTATTTTATCGACGGATCCGCGCCCGCCAAGACGAACTCGTCCATCACCTTCGATATCCTGATATCCTTTATCCCTGTAGTGAGTTTGCCGTCAGAAAACGTTCCCGCCCCGCCTTCGCCGAACTGCACGTTAGATTCCGGGTCTAGCACGCCTTCGTTCCAGAATCTGTTCACTGATGCTATGCGCTCGTCCACCGCCTGCCCGCGTTCTATCACGACCGGCCTGAGTCCGGCCTCCGCGAGTATCAGCGCAGCGAACATCCCGCATGGTCCGAAGCCTGCCACGACCGGCGGTCTGCGCTTTGCCGCGCTCGCTTCGCTTTTCACTGTCACCGGCTCATATACCTTTTTTTCTGATTTTTCAAGTTTAAGCTTCTCATCGCATGAGAAATCGAGCGTGTATACGAGTTTCACGTCCGGCTTTCTCCTGGCGTCCACCGATTCTTTTATTATTTCGATATCACTCACCGCCAGATCCGGTTTTCTCAGCTTTTTTCTTATGGCTTCTGCAAAGTCTGCAGTTTCTTCATTTATTCCAAGTCTGATCTGATTTATCCTGTATCTCACCTGTCAGTCTTCTCCTGTTTTTTCTTCCATTCATTCAGAGCTTTCGCCGCTTTTATACCTGTCTCCCATGCGTTCTGCAGGTTGAACCCGCCGCACGGTCCCTGCAGGTCTGTGACTTCACCTGCAAAATACAGGCCGTTCACGAGCTTCGATTCCATCGTATCCATATCGATCTCATCAGTCAGTACTCCGCCTGCCGTACACTGTGCATTTCTCCAGCCTTTTACCGCCAGCACCGGCAGTCTCCAGTCCTTTATCATGTCAGGACTGACGCGTTCTGCAAGTCTTTCCGTCAGTATACCGAACGATCTTTTTCTCCCGCTGAGCCTGTCCGCCGGTATATCCGGCGCAAGATCGAGCCGTATCTCGAGCTGCTTCAACACCTCTGTGAACGACTCTCCGTCTGCCGCCTTTATATACGGTGTAAGATTGAATATGCATATCCCGGAAAGCCCGTCTGCAGTAAACTGTATCTCACCGCTTTCCTCATGCAGAAGCCTGCCGTTCCTGTAAAGCCCCGCCCTGCCTTTGGCCCGCACGCCTTTTACATCTCTGAAATCTCCGCATTCCACGCCCGTGAGTATCGGAAAAACGCGTGATATGTGGTGCCCCAGAGATTTTGCAAGTGCATATCCGTCTCCTGTCGTACCGAACTGCGGCGCAGCCTTGCCTCCTGATGCCATGAGCACGTTTGCCGCTTTTATCGTGCAAAACCTGCCGCTTTTCATGTCTTTGAAAATCACGGAAAAAGAGCCGCTTTCGCTCACGATCTTCTCTGCTGCCGCAGATGTGATGATCTCGGTGCTTCCCGTATCATCAGAGCCGACCGCATCCAGCAGTATCTTCACGACATCGGAAGCATGATTCGAATATGGATAATATCTTCCTTCATCATCACTGAAACATATCATTCCCAGTGATTCAAAAAAATCCAGGGTCAGGTCCTTGTTTTTACAGGCTGCGTTAGTGATATTGCACCGTCCTCCACCTGTAGCCATGATCTTCCTGCCCGGGATCTCGTTTTTTTCCAGTATGCATGCTTTTATCCGTTTATCAAAAGAAGCAGCCGCTGCCAGGCCGGCTGCCCCTCCTCCTATAATACAAACATCATATTCTGTCATTCGTTTCTGCTCCTGCTGCCGCATCCTGCACCGGAACTGCCGATTGCTGGGACGACTGTGCCGCTTCTTTCATCTTGAGACGCTCTGTCACCTTTTCAGGAGTCTCGTCTTCTTCCGTTATCTTTATCGGCTCTCGCTTTCTCTTGTAAATCTTCACGTATGACTTCTTCTCATGCGGCATGTTGATGCCGAGCTCTATGATATTCACACCCTGCATAACGAGGAATACACCGAGCAGCACAGCTGTCGTCATCCACTCGACCAGCGGATTGATGAATCCAAAAAGTCCAACAAGCACTGTAAGTGTTCCTGTTATCATCGTCGTACGGAAATTGAGCAGCTTTTTCTGCTTATTGATGTGCGTGCCCGCCTCTATTCTCAGTATTCCCGACACCAGCATCCATATTCCGAACACCATCGGTATAGCAGAATCCACGACCAGCTGATTGCAAAGTATCAGTATCCCGAGTATCAGCGTTATCAGTGCATCCGTCAGTATCCATCCGTTGTTGTCACCCTTGTTGTGGAGACCTCTTCCGATAAAATACGCCAGCGCATGTATCAGTCCGTTTATCACCATCACAAGACCCACTATAAAAGCCAGTGATAAAAAGGTCTGCCCCGGGTTCATGAAACAGAATGCTCCGGTCAGCACCATCAGTATTCCGCTTACTATAGTCCAAATTCTCATATGTAGATTACTCCTTTTATGATCGTTTATTATTGCGTTTTCTTGCCTGTCACCTCGATCCGGAGTTGCCCCGGGTCACTCCCGGATTTCGCCGAACCTTATCATATCTTATCAGCTCTTACCAGATATCATCAGGCCTTCTTGTCTGATAATCTTCTTTCGACGATTTCTTTACGCGCTTCCCGGTTTCTCTGGATTTCCCGCCGCCCAGAAGTTTGAATACAACAAACAATGAGCCCGTTACTATTAAAATTATCCTCATTATTTTATCAAGTTTTTTAAGTATATCAAGCATGATGATCTTCCTTCCAAATAAATTAATTCTTATGTGCGTTTTCATCTTTCGTATTTATGATTATAACACACATCACGTTTCAATAAAAAGCGTATTATCCGTTTTTCACGAAATCCCCAAAATTACATTGAGTGGTTCGGCATGTCTATGCTTATAATAACTTTACCCTGCAACGCCTCGCCCGATGGCAATTTTACGCAGCGATTTCAGCCATAAACCCCTACTATGCATATGCTCATGGCTGAAAACTGGAAATCATATTTTTTTGAAAGCGCCGGAAAAGCCACCTATCAATGGCCGATTGGATTTTTTCAGCCATACGACATAAAATCGGATAGAACTTGGCTGAAAACTGGAAATGTGAACCAATTAAGAAAAGCACCCGTGCAGCAGATTCGAAAGATGGCTGTTAATAAATTCCTATAATTTCCTCATTTCAGCCATTAAGACCTGCTAAATATACATTTATGGCTGAAACAGCTGCGACACTGAGGCTTTTGCATAAAGGAAAATTGATTCTTATCAAGTATACGTAAATGCTGCGCATCCCTACCTCTTGTATAACCGATATTGCGCTCGTCCTGCATTTTAACTATAATTGAATTGACGATCGATCTGCCGCCACCTTGCAGGCAATCGACACACTGATGAAACGCCACGGGCATAACCTGATGTCGATCTCCGATCGACGAATATATGAAAGGAGGATTTATGGACAGAGTCATACTGCACTGCGATATGAATGGATTTTTCGCATCTGTCGAGCTGCTCGACTATCCGCAGCTCAAAGACAAGCCTATGGCTGTATGCGGCAATCCGGAAGACCGTCACGGCATCATACTTGCGAAAAACGAGATCGCCAAAAAATACGGTGTAGTCACCGCTGAGACACTGTGGCAAGCCAGGAAAAAATGTCCGGGGCTTCAGGTCGTTCCTCCGCATCACTACAAATACAGGCATTACAGCAAACTGATAAGCCAGATATATCTGCGCTACACTGACATGGTCGAACCATTCAGCGTAGACGAATCGTGGCTCGACGTGACCGGGAGCACGAAACTCTTCGGCACAGGATCACAGATCGCTGACGAGATCAGACATACAGTAAATAAGGAGCTCGGGCTCACACTTTCAGCCGGAGTATCGTTCAACAAGATCTTTGCTAAAATGGGCAGCGACTACAAAAAACCTGATGCCACCACCGTGATAACACGGGAAAATTTCAAACTGCTGCTCTGGCCGATGAATGTCAGATCCATGTTTTTCGTAGGGAAGGCAACCGCAGGCAGGCTTCATGACTATGGCATCAAAACGATCGGTGAGCTTGCAAATTCAGATCGTGATATGATAAAAAAAATGCTCGGCAAACAGGGGGGATTGATACACGACTACGCCAATGGTCTCGACACGACCCCGGTCCTGCGATACGATCATCTCGAAAAAATAAAATCCGTAGGTAACGGCACTACGTTCCGTCGGAACCTCCAGGGTTTCGACGATATAAAGATCGGAGTTATAGGACTCGCCGATACAGTCGCCAGCCGTCTGCGAAAACACAAGCTGAAAGCTTTCGGAGTCAAAGTCGACATCAAAGATCCGGCATTAAAAGTGATTTCCAGGCAGCAGCAGCTCGACAATCCGACAAACCTGACCGAAGTCATCACTGAAACCGCGCTGTCGATAATCAGAAAATCCTGGTCGATGCGCGATCCGATCAGGATGCTCACGATCACTGCGATAAACCTTTGCGATGAAAACCAGGCACAGCAGCTCTCACTCTTTTCCGATGAAAATATCAGCATCGAAAAAGGTGAAAAAGTCGAACGCGCGATGGACAGCATCAGACAGAAATTCGGTTCGGGAGCTATCAGTTTCGGTTCTGTACTCAATAACGATATCGGCCTCGACACCGGCACGCTTCCGGGATCAGAAGATCCTGCCGATGACAATGACTGAAAAATACCTGAGACAGCTTTGCGTACCACATACACACTTCTGTCTCAGGTATTTCTTCAACTTTTTATCAGCTTCCTGTATGCTGCGTGTCTCTGCAGTCCGCAGCTCAGCTCTCGCTATAGCAGCGCTACGACAGTGTCTCGGCTATATCATACAGATCTCTTCTGAATTCTTTTTTCGTCTCCAGCGCTTCGGCCAGATCGAACGCTGTGATCTCATTGTTTATTATGCCTATCGCTTTACTTCGTTCATCATCATATAAAAGCTTCACGGCCTTATTCACCATGATGCTTGCAAGCATCCTGTCGCGTCCCGTAGGCGTGCCGCCTCTCTGTATATATCCCGGCACTACCGAGCGCACTTCTCGTCCCGTGCGATCCTCTATTATCTGCGCAAGCTGCTGCACGCTCATATCAACGCCTTCCGCCTTCATTATTATGCTGTGCAGCTTTCCGGACTGCTGCCCGCGCAGTACCCTGCGGCACACCATGTTTATATCGGTCTCCAGCTCCGGAACGAGGATCACATCGGCACCGCCGGCAAGACCTGCATGGAGTGCGATATCACCACAGCGACGCCCCATGACTTCGACTATCGTGGTCCTTTCGTGAGCAGAAGCAGTATCTCTGAGATTCGATATCATCGACAGCACAGTGTTCACCGCTGTATCAAAACCTATAGTGTAGTCTGTATAGCCAAGGTCATTGTCTATCGTTCCCGGGATACCCATTACAGTCACGCCGAGTCTGTCCAGCTCCAGACCGCCGCGGAACGATCCGTCACCGCCTACGATGATCAGTCCCTCTATGCCAAAAGTCTGCAGCATGTCCACAGCGTGTTTCTGCAATTTGGCTTCTCTGAATCGTTTGCTTCTCGCTGTTCTGAGTATCGTACCGCCCCTCTGAAGTATGTCTCCGACTGAATGCCATTCCATCTTCTTTATCTCACCGTCAAGCAGGCCCTCATATCCGCGTTCGATTCCGAACACCTCCATACCCATCGACAGTCCTGTCCTAACTGCCGCTCTGACTGCCGCATTCATTCCCGGCGCATCGCCGCCACTGGTCAGTATCGCTATTTTTTTCATATATCATCCCTCCATATTCACTCAGCCCTTGTAGTTTTCTTCTCCTACTATATCTATTACAGCTTTCCTGAAATCCATATCAGGATCGACCCACAGATCGCGATCCGTCCTGAACGATCCGCCGGTCGGCATATACACGATCGCCTGATAACCTCCACGGTGAGCAGTCATTATGTCCTTTATGCGGTTCAGCATCTCCGACGTATCGCCTGCCGGAAGCTTTATCTTCACCAGTCCCTCAGGCTCATCACCGCTACCTGCCGCTGCCGCCTGCCTTGAACTGTATCTGCTGCCGTTCTGACCGCCGCCTGCATCTTTCCATGATCCACCAGCGCCATATCTTTCTGCACCATCATCAGCAGTCACCTCGCCAAGCGCACGTATGTCAGTTATCCTGTCAGCCAGCAGCTTAGGCACTTCACCTTCCTTGAAGTTGATCGTGCCTGCCACCGATATGATCGAGTCCTCAGCGGTAAGCGCGCCGTACCGTTCATAAACATTTGGGAACACCACCACTTCTACCGTGCCGTACAGATCCTCCATATCGACGAACGCCATCATCTTGCTGTTCCTGGTTATCAGGGTCTTCCTGCCCGTCACGATCCCCGCCATCACTGCGCTCATCCCGTCAGTTATGAAACTGTGCGCCTCGCCGCTCTCCTCGCTTTCAAGCACTTCCGCGAGATCCTGCGAAGTCACTGTTACCGACCTTTCTATCATGTCACGGTACTCCGTGAGCGGGTGATCCGTTATGTAAACGCCCAGCATTTCCTTTTCCTGCGCTATGAGGACATCTTTTTCAAAATTCTTCACGTCAGGAAGTCTCTTGACATCCTGACTTTCTTCCATAGTTTTCGCGTTCAGCTGGAAAAGCGACAGCTGTCCCTCGAGCACGTTCTTCGCATTCGACTGAGCCGACTCTATCAGACTTTCGAATATCCCCATATGAGCCGCCCTGTTTTCACTGAAACAGTCGAGCGCGCCGGCCTTTATCAGACTCTCAACAGCCTTCTTGTTTATCCTGTGTATATCCAGGTCATCTATGAACTGGAATATGTCCTTAGGAAGACCCTTTGCCTCTCGCGCCTCTATGATCGCATCGGCAGGCCCTTCGCCCACATTTTTCACACCTAGAAGTCCGAATCTTATCTTGCCGTCCGATACAGTGAACTTCTTACCGCTTTCGTTTACATCAGGAGGCAGCACCTCTATGCCCATATCCACGCAGTTCCTTATATACTTCGCCGTTGAATCCGCGTCACCCATCACGCTGGTCAGCAGCGCCGCCATGAATTCCACCGGATAATGCACCTTCAGATAACCCGTCTCATACGCGAGCACGGCATATGCAGCCGCATGTGACTTGTTGAACGCATACTCTGCGAAGCTGACCATCTGATTGAATATCTCCTCTGCAGCATCTTCCGGCACACCATTGCGCACACAGCCCGCGATCTCGACAGTCCCGTCGTCAGCAGTCTTTCCATGAATGAAGTACTCCTTCTCCTCGAGCATCACGTCCATCTTCTTCTTGCTCATCGCACGGCGCACCAGATCCGAACGGCCGTATGAGTATCCGCCCAGGTCACGCACTATCCTCATTACCTGCTCCTGGTACACCAGGCATCCGTACGTTACGGAAAGTATCGGCTCGAGGCTCTCGTGGATATATTCGATGCTCTCAGGGTGTTTCTTGTTGTCTATATATGTAGGGATCGACGACATCGGACCCGGTCTGTAGAGCGAGATGCCTGCGACGACGTCTTCGAAGCAGTCAGGTCTGAGGTTTTTCATGAACTGCGTCATGCCTCCGCTTTCCAGCTGGAAGATCCCCTGCGTGTTTCCTTTGGAAATCATGTCATAGACCGCAGGATCATCGTAATCCATCGAAGCGAAGTCTATCTTCACACCGTGGTTTTCCTCTATCATTTCAAGAGCGTCCCTTATTATCGTCAGATTCCTGAGCCCCAGAAAGTCCATCTTGAGCAGCCCCAGCTCCTCTATAGTAGTCATGTTGAACTGTGTGGAAAGCCCTTTGTCTGCAAGGTAAAGCGGCACGTATTCGTCTATGCACTCCTTTGAGATGACCACGCCGGCAGCATGCGTCGATGCATGACGCGGCATTCCCTCGATAGCCCTTGCCATATCTATTACCTTGCGCGTCGTTTCCTCCGACTCGTACTTGGCCTTGAGTTCCGGACTCGTCTCCAGCGCCTTGTCTATCGTCATCTTCAGTGCGAACGGTATCGCCTTGGCGATCGCATCTGTCTCAGGATAGCTGACATTCAGCACCCTTCCTACGTCACGCACGGCCTGCTTCGCCTTCATCGTTCCAAAGGTTATGATCTGCGACACCTTGTCTTCGCCGTATTTCTCGATAACGTAATCTATGACCTCGCCTCGCCTCTCGTAGCAGAAGTCTATATCGATATCAGGCATGCTGACTCTCTCCGGATTGAGGAACCGCTCAAAGATAAGATCATACTTGATCGGATCTATATCCGTTATCCTGAGCGTGTATGCCACGATGCTGCCCGCAGCCGAACCTCTGCC
>CAKQIZ010000013.1 GCA_934247125.1 uncultured Clostridia bacterium | reverse complement strand
ATATTGAATATGTTGATATTTCAATATATCATGATTAACTTACAACTTATGTTTGCAAGTTAATTCTACAACTCAGCTTAAATTTGCTAAATCGCTAAATCACTAAATCGCTAACATGCTTTTTACATATCCTTTACATACGGATATATACGAAGCTCTGTCTATTCTACCGTTATCACTTCCGGCTCGAGCATCTCAGGCTCATTTTTCTGAAGCTTTTCGTCTTCTTTTCTGAGCACTTCTGCATTGGCCTCCTGATCCTCCGTCATCAGTCCCTGCACCATCCGGATCTTTCGCGAATACTTTTCGATATTCGCTTCATCGCCCTCGACTCTGTACATATCCAGAAGCTCCTGCATGGTCTCCAGATGGCTCCCGTTCAGCCTGAGAGCCTGTTTCAGCCTCTCCTCGGCATCTTCTGTCCTGCCACATTCTCTGTACGCCACACCGAGATAATAGTGCAGCGGCCACCAGTCGCTGAACCTGGATGATAAAAACGGCTCCAGTATCTGCACGCCCTTTTCATATCTTCCGGCCATGATATCATTGCAGCCCTCTTCTATGCGGATCGGTTCTTCTATCTGCTCCAGCCTCTTTCTTATCTCTTTTTTATCCTTGCTTATCCTGCTGAGCTTCATGAATCGTTTCCACGCTATGCCAGCTTTCGCATAAAGCCCCAGATTCAGATATGCATAACCGAGATAGTAATAGCCCTGAGCAAACTTCGGATGCACCTCTGTGAGCATTTCGAACCATTCCAGTGCCTCAGCCTTGAAGCGTCCCACGTGCTCTTCGCTGTCTCCTGCCAGATAGATCGCTCTGCAGGCCCTCGCATAGCTGTACATCGCATCGAGGTAGTCTGCTTTCACGCAAAGCGCTGCACGAAAGTGTATGCACGCGTTGTCCATATCACCTTTCTCCGCAGCGTCTCTGCCGGTTTTCAGCATCATCTCGCTGATTGCTGATCTGAACAGCGCCGACAGTATCGCCACATAATCGCCGGTATACCTGAAATGCGGATCGCATCCCATCACCCACGCCATATTCTCTGCGATCACAGACATCGAAATGCCGCTGCCGCCGGCGAAGTCCTTCACCTCTTCCTCGCGCAGAGGTATCGGGACCCCGAGCATAAGATCACCGGCCTTTGATTTTCTCGCAAATTCCTCCGAAAACTCCGCAAAGGCGAATCTGTCCAGATATTTCCTGAAATATTTACCTATACGGTCAGTCCTCTTACGGATATCATATTGTTCTTTCTGAGAAGCAAACATCAAATCTACTCCTTATCCGCTACAGAGCTCTGAATCTTTCATCTCTGAACATGTCGTGATTCTTCATAGCTTTTCTGAGCATATTCATCATCTTTTCCTTGTCGTCCGGCAGATCACCTCTGAGCGATACGTAATTCGACGCATGGTTGCTTCTGAATACGCATTTCTTCGTAACATTAGTGTTTTCCAGCATCAGCAGCGTCTCTGCCATGACCTCGTCAGGCGACAGCAGTTTCAGCTTGCCCGACTCTATATCCTTTGCCATCGGGACCGACGGCTCCACTATAAGAGTCAGCAGTCCTACGTATGACGGCTCCATCTCGCTTATCATCGTACCGGTCTGTATCGCATGATCCTCCCAGCCGTCCTTGCCGGCAAGGCCGGAAATGAACGTAACCGAAGACTGCATGCCGCATGCCTCGATCTTTCTTACAGCGTCGATCAGCTCCTGTCTCGTCTCACCCTTGCAGATGTCCTTCAGGACCTTGTCACTTCCCGACTCGGCCCCAATGTAGACCATCGTAAGACCCGCCTCGTAAAGCTCACGCATCTCCTCGTCAGTCTTCTTGAGAACGTCTGTCGCTCTTCCGTATATCGTCACTCTCTCACACTCCGGAAAGTTGTCCGATATATATTTCAGGATAGGCATCAGCCTCTTGTTGGAAAGCGCCAGCGCATCACCGTCGCACAGAAACATCCTTTCGACTCTGCTGTACCTTCTCCTTGCCCATGCCAGATCTTCGAAGACCTCATCAAGATTCCTGACTCTGAATTTTTTATCCTTGAACATTTTACAGAACGTGCACTTGTTATGCGTACATCCTATAGTGACCTGCACCAGCAGGCTGTATGCCTCGCTGGGCGGTCTGTATATATCTCCCTCGTATCTCATTCTCTCCTCCTGGATATCTGTTACAGGTGGCTACATCTTTTCAGGCGCCTTCATTCCAAGCAGACCGAGACCGTTCTTTATTGCAGTCTTTGCAGCCAGCACCAGCGCTATCTTAGCGATCTTCTCATCTTCATTGTCCACCAGGATGTGTTCATCATGATAGAACTTGTTGAATGCCTGCGATATATCCACTATATGTCTCGTAACGATCGACGGTTCGTATTTTTCACCTGCTTCAACGATCACCTCAGGCAGTTCGTAGATCAGCGACATGAGCCTGTGTGCGCTTTCCGAAGTGATATACTTCGCATCGAAACCGGCCCTAGCCTTTGCAGCTGCATCATCGCCTGCATTCCTGAGTATGCTGCATGCTCTCGCATGAGTGTACTGAACGTAAGGACCCGTCTCTCCCTCAAAGTTGAGGACCTTATCCCATGAGAACACGTAATCCTTGATCCTGTAGTTCGACAGCTCATTGAACACTACAGCGCCTATGCCTACTTCCTTTGCAGTCTCGTCGATGTTTTCTGTATTTACATTTTTCTCTTTGATTATCTGTCTTGTCTGCTCTACAGCTCTGTTGAGCACGTCTTCGAGGAATATCACTCTGCCCTGTCTCGTCGACATCGTGCCCTCTTCCATGCTGACAAGCCCGAACGGAACGTGAACACAGTCTTTCGCCCAGTCATATCCGAGCAGCTCGATCACCTTGATCCACTGCTGGAAATGCAGATTCTGCTGCGAAGCCACGACGTATATGTTCTTGTAAAAATCGTACGTTTCTTTTCTGTATACGGCTGCTGCGATGTCTCTCGTGATGTAAAGCGTCGAGCCGTCTGATTTCGTTATCAGTGCAGGAGGAAGGTCGTATTCGTCGAGTTTGACGATCTGAGCGCCCGCGTCCTCCACGAGCAGTCCCTTGTCCTTGAGCTCCTGTACGAATCTCGGCATCTTGTCCGAGTAGAAGCTTTCGCCGTTGTACGAATCGAAAGTGATTCCGAGCATATCGTATACCCTGTTGAATTCCTTGAGGCTTTCATCTCTGAACCACTGCCAGAGTTCGACTTCCTCAGGCTCTCCTTTTTCGAGTTTTGCAAAGATCGCTCTTGCCTCATCCTCCAGCGCCGGGTCCTTTTCAGCCTCTGCATGGAACTTCGTGTAGTATGAAAGAAGCGACTTGATCGGCTCTTTTATGACGTCTTCCTTGTTTCCCCATCTTCTGTATGCACAGATCATCTTGCCGAACTGTGTTCCGTAGTCTCCCAGATGATTGATCCTCATCGTGTCGTATCCCAGAAAGTCATAGATCTTGTATATCGAATTTCCTATGACCGTACTTCTGATGTGTCCTATGTGGAAAGGCTTCGCGATATTCGGCGAAGAATATTCTACTATTACTTTCTTCCCGCCGCCTATGCTGCTTCTGCCGTAGTCATCACCTTTTTCGACAGCTTCACTCACGACTTCACGCGCGAAATCCTCTTTTGAAACGAACATATTGACATATGCATTGACGCTTTCCACCTTTTCAAACATCGGATCGTCTCCGATAGCTTCCGCGATCGATTTCGCGATCACAGGCGGCGCTTTTCTAAGCAGCTTCGCCAGCTTGAAGCACGGGAACGCATAGTCGCCCATCTTGATATCAGCCGGTGTTTCTATCATCGACATTATCTCGTCTTTCTCAAGACCCTCTATCTGCGGAGCCAGAATGTCCGCGATTTTTTCTCTGTAGCTGATCATATTATTCTCCTCTTTGTATGTTAAACATTTTACTTGCCTGGACTATTTGAGCTTGACGACGGTCACTCCGTCTCCACCCTCATTGAAGCCTCCGTTCCTGAAACTGTCGACATTCCTGTTTCGTTTCAGCATGTCCCTGATGCCGGAACGCAGTATCCCCTCGCCTCTTCCGTGTATCACGGTCACTTCCTTGAGACCGGAGATAAATGCATCATCTATATACTTTTCGACATCCATCACCGCGTCATCCATGTTTTTGCCGCGTACATCCACTGATGTCGATATAGTCTGTGCTTTGCTCTTGTAAAGTCTGCCGTATCCTGATGCCTTCGGCTTCGGCTTTTTCTTAGGCCTGCCGCTGTCGATCAGCATTATATCGGAAATGTTCACACCGACTTTCATTATGCCGACCTGCACCTGCAGCTCTCCTTTACTGTCAGGCCGCGATATCACTTCGCCGTTCTGACCCAGCGTCAGTATCTTGACACGCTGTCCGGCTTCGATCTTGTCCGGATCTACAGGCTCCGCATTCGTTTCGCGCTTTATAGTGCTCCTGTTTTTCTTTTCAAGTTCTCTGAGACGCCGTCTGTTCCTGTCGAATCCGGCATTCCTCTCGCCCAGGCTCTCCAGCTTTGCCAGCGCCCTGAGCTCTTCCTGGACCTCTTTCGAAACTTCCCTGGCCTCATTTACTATTTCTCTGGCTTTTTCTTTTGCTTTTGCCAGCTCTTTTTCTTTCTGTTCTTCGAATCTTCTGATCCGTTCTTCAAGCTCTTCCTTCTGACGCTTCATCTCGATATTTATCATGATAGCTTCGTCACGCTCTTCCTCAGCAAGCCGCTTATCCTCTTCGAGAGCGGTCACCACGTCCTCAAACGCTATATCCCCCTCTTCCATGAGTTCTCTGGCTCTGTCTGTGATAGCGCCCGGAAGTCCCAGCTTATGGGCTATATCAAATGCATTTGATTTTCCCGGTATACCTGTCAGCAGCTTGTACGTCGGACTCAGAGTCTCGACATTGAATTCCATAGATGCGTTTTCCACGCCGTCTGTAGCTATCGCATACTTCTTGAGTTCCGTGTAGTGCGTCGTCGCTATCGAATATGCACCTGCCTGTGCCAGCTTCTCAAGGGTGGCGATCGCAAGCGCCGCACCTTCCGCCGGATCCGTTCCGGCCCCCAGCTCGTCCAGCAGTATCAGGCTTCCTTGATCTGCCTCCTTTACGATATCAACGATATTCGTCATATGCGATGAAAATGTAGACAGACTCTGCTCGATGCTCTGTTCATCTCCGATGTCTGCGAATATTTTTCTGTAGATCGGCAGTCTGCTTCCCGGAGCCGCCGGTATATGGAGTCCGGTCTGCGCCATCAGCGAAAGCAGTCCGGCAGTCTTCAGTGTCACCGTTTTACCTCCCGTATTCGGGCCGGTTATCACCAGAGTCCTGTAATCGCGTCCAAGCGAGATGTCTACCGGGACGACCTTCTCACGGTCGATCAGCGGATGACACGCTGCCTTCAGATCCATGATGCCGTCTTCGTTTATGTCAGGCTCTTCGCCCCCCATCTCGATGGAAAGACGCCCTTTCGCCATGAAGATATCGAGCTCCAGCAGCAGCTTCTGGTTGTTCACCAGATCATGGTAATACTCCGAAACGCCATCCGACAGTTCCTGCAGTATCCTGTTTATCTCTGCCTTTTCATCGAGCTCCAGCTGTCTGAGTTCATTATTGAGATTCACGATCGCCTGCGGTTCTATGAAAAGCGTGGCTCCCGTGCCGCTCTGGTCATGCACTATGCCCGGCACGCGGCTCCTGTGCTCCTGTTTTACAGGGACTACATATCTGCCGTTTCTCATCGTCACGATCGAATCCTGCAGTATCGTCTTGTTGTCTGCCGAATTCAGTATGTGACTGATCTTTGCTTTGAGAGCTTCATTCTGACGAACGATCGCCCGCCTGATGCTCCTGAGCTGCGGGCTCGCATTGTCTGCCATCTCATCTTCAGAAATTATGCATCTGTCGATCTCGTCTGCAAGGCGTTTGTGAACTGCCAGAAGTTCGGCGACCGAACAGATCACCGGCACATCCGGTATATCTCCTTTGAGAAATGCAGCGACACGCTCAGCTGTCTTCATATTATAGAGGATCTTGAGCAGCTGAGCCATAGTCAGCACACCGCCCTTTCGCGCAAAAGACACACTTTCCTCAATATCATAAAAACCACCGACAGGTAAAGGCCCTTTGTGATTTATGAGCCTTACCGCTTCTGTGGTTTCACCTTGACTTTCTCTTATTTCAGACACATCATCAGAAGGCGTCAGCTCCGAAATGACCTTTCTGGTCATTTCGGAACCCGCCTTTTCTACAAGCATGTCTATAATCTTATCATATTCTAAAACAGTTAAAGTCTTCTCTTTCATTTAGAATTATCCGTTATTCTTATATTTTTCCAGTTCTTTCTTCAGTTGAAGGTTTTCCATCTGAAGATCGAAAAAGCTGTTTTCAAGCTCCTTGCACTTACCTTCGATCTCCCTGACAACTTCATCCATGCTGCTCTGAGCCTGCGTCTTTGCAGTTTCAGCGGCCTGCATCAGATTCTGTATATCGGCGTCCTTCTGTCTAAGCTGGTTGAGGAGCTCGTCTTTCTGCAGTACGATAGCCTGTGTCTCCTCTTTGTAATCCATATAGTTTTTCTTGGACTCATCCCACAGCTGAACGTAGTGCTGTGCATCCTTTTCAAGCTGTATATTCATTCTCTTCAGCTCTTCCATTTCCTCGAGCATCTGAAAATACTCGCTCGCGATGTTTACCGCCGAAAGTACAGCTATGTTTGACGGAACGACTCCTGCAGTCTTTGCAGCTTCAGTGACTTCCTGCATCTTCATGTCGACATGAGCTGCGACCTGTATGATCTCTTCCTTCGTCTTTTCTCCTGCTATAACATATTCCTGGCCGTAAATCTTTACTTTTACTTTATTGCTTTCCATGCGAATTCTCCTATATCTCTCTCAGGACTGCGTTAAGTTTATCCTTAAGTGCATTCAGTACATCGTTATGGACTGCAGCCACTTCATCGTCGGTCAGTGTCTTGTCTTTATCTCTGTAAGTCAGAGTGAATGCAACGCTCTTCTTGCCTTCCTCGACCTGCTTGCCTCTGTATACATCGAAGAGCTTGACATTTTCAAGGATCTTCTTCCCATGCTTTCTGATCACTTCTTCGATCTTTCCTACTGCCATGTCTTCATCTACGAGAAGTGCGATGTCTCTCGATGTCAAAGGATACTTAGGCAGCGGTGTATATACTATCTCTGTATCAGCGTGTCTCATTATCGCATCGAACATGAGCTCACAGCAGTAGATCCTTACGCCGTCCATGCCGTAGTTCTCTGCAACATCAGGATGTATCTCACCCATTATTCCAAGCTCGTCATACAGGACATCCGCATCTTCCGCACCCTGTCTGGCTGACGGAACTGCTATCCTTGCACATCTGCCGGGATGGTATACGCCGTACTCGGATTCGGCTTCAAATACAGTGCCCTTTATACCGAGGACTTTAAGGAGTTCCTCCACGACTCCCTTGAGGCTGAAGAAATCTTCTTTCTTGCCGTACATACCTATACAGAGCGAATACTGCTCATCGGGCAGTTCCTCTTCGTTCAGCATGTTTGCCATGAATGTATTTCCTATTTCAAAGGCCTTTACCTTGTCAATGTTTCTCGAATAGTTTCTTGCAAGGACTTCTAGCATATTCGGAGTGAGGATGGTCCTCATCACTGAATTTTCCTCTCCAAGCGGATTGATCAGCTTTACAAAGGCTCTCTCCCATGAATCCTCATCTATCCTGACATTATCCACACCCTTAGGACTTACGAAAGAATATGTCTGTATCTCATTCAGTCCCATGCCGCAGAGTGAATTCCTCGTAAGATCTCTCAGTGCTCTCTCGTCTGAGATGCCTGCTTCACAGTTGCCTTTCGGCAGTGTCACAGGAAGCTTGTCATAACCGTAAAGTCTTGCGACTTCTTCGATGTAGTCCTCCTCTTCGAGAAGGTCCTGTCTCACTGTCGGCGGTGTCACCGTCATGATGTTTCCACTGCCTTCCACCTTTATTTCAAGGCTTTCCAGCATTGCCGCCATGTCTTCACGAGTGATATCTATGCCGAGGACGTGATTGATCCTGTCAACTCTGATATCTATAGTCTTTGCCGCTTCCGGAGCCGGATAATTATCAACGCTGCCTTTGCATACCCTGCCTGCGCCTGTGAGCTCTATCAGCCTGCATACTCTGTCCGCTGCAGCCTCACAGAGGTTAGGATCTATCCCCTTTTCGAATCTCGAAGAAGCTTCTGTTCGCAGGCCGAGCTTCTTGGATGTCGCTCTGACGCTGTCACCGCTGAAATTTGCTGATTCAACGATTATCGTAGTCGTATCTTCTTCGATCTCCGAGTTCAGTCCACCCATGACTCCTGCGATAGCTATGCCTCTCTCTTCATCTTTGATCAGCAGCATATCCTTTGTAAGCGTTCTTTCGTTGTTGTCGAGCGTAACGAATTTTTCTCCTTCTGCCGCATTCTCGACGATGATCCTGCCGCCCTTCACCTGATTGATATCGAATGCATGTATCGGCTGACCGTATTCGAGCATTACAAAGTTTGTGATGTCGACGATATTGTTTATAGGTCTCATTCCCGCATACATGAGTCTCTTCTGGAGCCACCACGGCGACTGCTCTACCTTTACATCCGTAACGATCCTGGCAACGTATCTCTTGCAGCTTTCCGGATTCTTTATATCTACAGAAACGTAATCTTTAGTTTCTCCCTTACCGTTTTCGTCCTTTATATCTGTATCAGGATATGTGAACGGTTTTTTGAAAGTCGCAGAAGCTTCTCTCGCCATTCCTACCATGGCCAGGCAGTCAGGTCTGTTCGGTGTTATTTCAAAGTCGACTACAGCCTGCCTGAGTCCCAGTGCTTCTGCAAAATCCTGTCCCGGCTCGTAGTCGCCTTCAAGGATCCAGATACCGTCCTTGTGTGCGACCGGAACGACTTTGTCTTCAAAGCCGAGTTCCTCTGCAGAGCAGAGCATCCCGAACGATTCCACACCTCTGAGCTTACCCTTCGTTATTTTCACTCCGCCTTCCTGCTTAGGCTGTCCATGAAGCGGTCCGGGTATCCTGCTCTTGTGGAGAGCTACAGGTACGAGTGCTCCTTCGAACACATTCGGAGCGCCTGTGACTATCTGCACCGGCTCTTCTTTGCCGACGTTGAGCATACATACCACGAGCTTGTCCGCATCAGGGTGCTTCTCTATCTTTTCTATTTTCCCGACTACCACGTTTTCCATTTCCTCGCAGAAATGCTCACATGTCTCAAGATTCGATCCCGACATGATCATCCTGTCGCAGAATTCTTCGGTAGTTACATCCAAATCTATATAGTCTTTAAGCCATTCTATTGGAACTAACATCTATTAACCCTCCTATTTGAACTGATTTATGAAACGCATGTCGTTCTCATAAAATAATCTTATATCGTCTACACCGTATTTAAGCATCGCAACTCGCTCAACGCCCATACCAAAGGCGAATCCGGTGTACTTTTCTGTATCCAGATTACCCACTTTCAGCACATGAGGGTGCACCATGCCGCAGCCCAGGATCTCGATCCAGCCGCTGCCTTTACATACCCTGCAGCCTTTCCCGCCGCACTTGAAGCACGACACGTCCATCTCTGCACTAGGCTCCGTGAACGGGAAGTGGTGAGGTCTGAACTTCGTCTTGGTGCTCGTTCCGAATAGCTGTTTTGCAAAACTGTCGAGCGTTCCCTTGAGGTCTGCCATAGTTATTCCTTCATCGACCACAAGGCCTTCGATCTGATGGAACATCGGTGAATGTGTAGCATCCGGAGTGTCGCATCTGAAACATCTGCCCGGTGAGATGACCTTGATAGGAGGTTCCTGCTTGAGAAGCGTCCTTACCTGTACCGGTGAAGTCTGTGTTCTCAGCAGCGTGTCCTTTGTAATGTAAAATGTATCTGTCATGTCTCTCGAAGGATGATTAGGTCCTGCATTAAGCGCATCAAAATTGTTGAAGACAGTTTCCACTTCAGGGCCTTCCGCGATCGAAAATCCCATGTTCATGAATACCTTTGACACCTCTTCTATAGTTATCGTCAGCGGATGTTTGACACCCAGAGTCACTTCTCTGCCCGGTTCTGTCACGTCGATCTTCTCGATCTTGAACTGTGCCTCCTTGGCAGCTGCCTTTACTGCCTCGAACTTTTCCTCGAGCATTTTTTCAACTTCTGCTCTGACTTTGTTTGCCATCTGTCCTGTGGTTTTTCTTTCCTCAGGCGACAGTTTGCCCATTCCTCTGAGTATCTCAGTAAGCTTTCCCTTTTTTCCGAGGATCTTTACTCTTATATCGTCGGTCTGTGCCAGAGTTGAAGCTTCATTAAGCTGTGCCTTTGCTTCTTCTAAAATTTTGTTTAACTGAGCTTGCATCGTATTTACCTCTCATCTAAGTTTATCTTTGTGACTGATACATAAGTATTCCGGCAGCCACTGCCGCATTTAACGATTCTATGGAACCCTCCATAGGTATCTTTACTTTTATATCTGCATTTTCCATGAAGCCGCGACTCACTCCACGGCCTTCATTGCCTATGACCAGAGCCGTATCTGTTGTCATGTCTGCCGCAAAACAGTTTATCCCGTTGTCCGGGCATGTCACTGTTATCTTCTTTCCCATTCTTCTGATGAATCCTGCAGCCTCGCTGCTGTCTCCTGCATTCAATACGGGCATCCTGAAAAGCGAGCCGGCTGCGGCTCTCACCACTTTAGGCGAATACACATCGCCTGTTCCCGAAGTCAGTATTATTCCTTTATATCCGGCAGCCTCTGCGGTCCGTATCATCGTGCCGATGTTTCCCGGATCCTGCAGCCTGTCCATTACCAGGATATTCCCTTTGCCGACAGCTTTCCCGAAATCTGCCGCACTGTATATACGCTTTTCTGCCACCGCGATTATCCCCTGCGAGTTTTCTGTCGAGGACAGCTTGTCAAACAGTTCACTGCTCAGGATCACTGTATCCGACGCATACTTGTCCGTATCCAGAGAAACGCCTTCGCGGACGAATATACTGCTGATACCTGCTCCCGTCCCGAATGCATCTTCCAGCGGCTTGACGCCTTCGAGAAGATACCTGCCTGTCTCATCACGATATTTCTTTTTGAGCAGCTTGAGCGTGTTTTTGTATATCTGATTATCTTTTGATCTGATCGTTTTCATATATCCTGAACCGAAAAAGTGCAGTGCAGAACAATAGCCGGCTAGTTAGAACCGGCTATTGGAATACTCTTTTCCTTTCTCTTATCGCTGTAAGAAAGTTGGTATATCTATGCGTGATGTGCCTTTGTAAACATCATCATCCGCAGCCGCAGCCTTTGTCTCCTGTGGTTTTCTGAGTTCTGCGCTGTCTTCCAGAGTTCCTTCGCCCGGAACGACAGAGCTGTTGAGCAGATCACTGTTAGGCTTTTCAAAGCCTGCTGCTATTACTGTTACTGATATCTCATCCTGCAGATCTTCCTTGATCGATGCCCCCAGAATGATTATTGCATTCTTGTCTGCTTCTTCGTCGATCTGCGAAGCAACTCTGTCAACATCGTACATTGTGAGATCTCTTCCGCCTGTGATATTGATAAGGACAGCTCTTGCGCCCGAGATCTTTGTTTCGAGAAGCGGGCTGTCGATCGCACCTCTCACTGCGTCATCAAGCTTGGTCTCGCCTTTTCCTATGCCTACTCCCATATGTACGATTCCTCTGTCCTTCATGATGGTAGTAACATCGGCAAAGTCGAGGTTGATGAGCGCATCATCGACTATTATGTCGGAAATGCCCTGAACGCCCTTCTTGAGCACTTCATCTGCCATCTCGAATGCTTCGAGAAGTGAAGTCTGCTCCTGCACACTCTCGAGAAGCTTGTCATTAGGAACCACTACGAGCGAGTCCACATATTTCTTAAGGAATTTGATGCCGAGATCAGCGTGTTCCCCTCGCTTCTTGCCTTCGAATCTGAAAGGTTTCGTAACGACACCCACCGTAAGTATCCCCATATCCTTGGCGATTTTTGCGATTATAGGAGCCGCACCTGTTCCTGTACCTCCGCCCATTCCGCATGTAACGAAGATCATATCCGATCCTGCAATGAATTTCTCAAGATCCTCAAGATTTTCTTCTGCTGATTTCTGGCCCACTTCAGGATTCCCTCCGGCTCCGAGACCTTTTGTAAGCTTTTCACCTATCTGTATTTTAGTTTCTGCCTTACTCTTGGCAAGAGCCTGTTTGTCAGTATTCACAGCGATGAAAGTAACGCCTTTCATGCCGCCGTCTATCATCCTGTTAACTGCGTTACAGCCGCCGCCACCGACACCTATTACTTTTATCTCCTGCAGCGTCGAGTCATTCATCTCAAATTGTAACATTCAGAGGTACCTCCTGTAAAATTTTATGCCCCATATCTTCAAAACGTGAATTTAAAAGCATTTTCTTCATAATAAACACATACATTATAACATATAAATTTTATTGCGTAAAGGAACAATAATTATTGCTGCCTACACTGATAACGCCGCTTTCGACGCCTTTCTGGTACAGATCATATACGACTGCCTTCAGCGCGCCTGACTTTATCGCGGTCATGATATTGTCATATTTGCCTTTGCACACAAGTCCATCGTACACATAAGCTTCTACATTCTTGCCGCTGATCTTTATTTTTTTGAAGTAAAGATCATTGTTTTCAGTTGTCCGGATGAGCTTCATGGCCTTGCGGTAGACGCCCGTCTCCTTAACGCTGATAGTTTCGGACAGCTGTGCCTCTGTCACTGTCACATTTTCAACTATCGTCACTTTTTTCTCTTCTTTGCTTATCTCCAGCACTTTGCCATCATTGTCTGTAACGCAGTACTTCCTGCCCTTTATGAACTGAGCCTTGCCGCTTCGTTCACTGACATTGATTTCCACCCTGTCGGGCAGCTTCCTGTCTACATCGACGTCTTCTATATAAAGGTTTTTCTTTATCTTATGCTGAGCTATCAGCGGATGCACATCAAACAGATTGTCTCCCGTCTTTATCCCTGAGAGCTTTATTATCTCCTCATCGGATATCTCCCTGTTTCCCGTCACAACAACGTTGTCCACATTGAAATACTCTATATGTGCCGTAAAATAAAGTCCGACACATACGGCTGCTATTATAATCAGCCTGAGGAGATAATGTTTCTTTCGCCGTTTTTTCTTTTTAACAGTTTTTTCTGTACGGTTATCTTTTCTCATTCTCTCTGATGTCTCCACCTAAACGTCTTATATTATCCGCAAACCTGCTGCATCCCCGTTTGATATATTTTGTGTTCCTGACCACGGTGCCTCGCTGAGCCATAAGACCTGCGATAACGAGAGCTGCACCACCCCTGAGTTCTACATCTGCAACAGATGCCCTGCACAATATATCATTACTTTTAATTATAACTTCTTTTTGTGATATTTCAATATACGCTCCCAAAAAATACCTCCGGATCATATTCCATGATATGTCGGAGGTTCCTTTATCATTACTTCTGCTCTATCGCTTCCATGATATTGTCACAGATTATTCCCGTGGCATCGAGAGGTGCGCACGAATAGCTTTTTTCTGCCATCTGCTTCAGCATCACCGGATCGTTTTTAAGTTTCAGTATTTCACTGATCAGTTCCTCATTGTTGAGATCTTTTTCTTCTATTATCAAAGCTCCGCCTTTGTCCGCTACGGCTTTTGCATTGAAATACTGATGATTTCCGGTTACGAGCGGCGATGGGATGAACACTGCCGGCACACCGCAGACAGTGACCTCTGCAACGCTGAGCGCTCCGCTGCGGCTTATTACCAGATCTGCTGCTGACAGGTATTTAGCCATATCATGTATGTACTCCATGATATCCACATTGTCCGCCACCTGCATACCTTTCTCTTTAAGTTCCTCTTTTATCGCATCGTAGTAGTAGCTGCCGGTCGCAAGGCATATGCGGAATCCCTCAAGACCATTGAAAGCCTCTATTATTCCGATCATCGCCTTGTTTACACGTCCCGCACCCTGGCTTCCTCCGAACGCGAGCAGTACGAAATCAGACTTGTCAAAGCCGAGCTCCGCCCTTGACTTTTCCCTGTCCGCAGTCATGAAGACATGTCTTACCGGATTGCCGGCCACGACATGTTTTTCAGGATATCTGAAATATTTTGACGCCTCCTCGAATCCGAGAAAAAGTTTATTGACGTGTTTTTCCAGCATCTTGTTCGCCATCCCCGGCACAGCATTCTGCTCATGTATGAATGTCGGGATATGCATTTTCTGAGCAGCCTTCATGATCGGCGCGCTGGCATAGCCTCCCGTGCCTATCACGACATCAGGCCTGAATTCTCGCAGTATCTCTCGAGAACGCTTGCTGCCCCTTCTCAGCTTTCTGATGACCTCAAAATTCTTGAGCAGGTGCTCTCTGTTGAACCCATCTGCGGAAATGAGTTCTATCTCATATCCGTTCTCAGGTACCAGATCTCTTTCAAGACCTATCTCGGATCCTACAAATATTATCTCTGCATCAGGCTTCCTCTTCCTGATCTCATCTGCGATAGCCAGCGCAGGATATATATGGCCTCCTGTGCCTCCGCAGGTCATAATAACTTTCATTTGATTCACTCCTGTACTTTCAGTCCGTGCCGCGATATATTAAGCAGCACTCCTGCCGAAAACATAAAAATCAGCAATGCATTTCCTCCGTAACTTATGAACGGCAGATTTATGCCTGTCGGCGGCATCGATGATGTAACGACTGCGATATTCAGTATCACCTGTATGGCCACCATAAGGACGATGCCCGAAGCCAGAAGAAGTCCGAACTGATCCGGCGCATTGAGCGCGATATGGATGCCTCTCCATATAAACAGGCAGTAAAGTGCTATCAAAAGCAGTACGCCTATATATCCCAGCTCTTCTCCTATTATCGCAAGTATGAAGTCATTCTGCGGTTCAGGCAGATAAAGGTTTTTCTGAACGCTCTTTCCCAGTCCGACGCCGAACAGGCCGCCTGATCCGAGCGCGAGCAGAGACTGCACAGCCTGATATCCGTCACCCAGCGCATCCTGGAACGGATCAGTGAAGCTCGTAAGCCTGTTGTACCAGTACGTGTCCTTCATAAATAATGCTATGCTGAGTATCCCGGCTGCGCCTATCCCTCCAGCCGTAGCAACATATCTCCATTTCAGTCCCGCAACCAGCATCATGGCGATTATTATGCCGCACACCGTTATCGCAGTGGATAGATTCGGCTGCTTTACTATAAGCGCACCGTAAAGCGCAATGATACCGAGAAGCGGAAGTATGCCTCTCGTCAGCGATTTTATCCGGCCAGCATCTTCACTGAGGAACCATGCCACGAATATTATCGCTGCGATCTTTGCGATCTCACCCGGCATGATCGTTACCGGTCCGATCTTTATCCACCTTGTAGCACCGTTTGTCGTCTGTCCGATCGGGGTCAGCACCAGCACCAGCAGTATTACGCTTACTATGAGTATAGGTATTGCCCACTTTTTATATTTCCGGTAATCCAGTAATGCTCCAAAAGCCATTACAGCAAGCCCGGCAATGACCCACGCACCGTGTCTTACAAAATAGCCGTACGGATTGCCGTCCT
The DNA here is from genome assembly GCA_934247125.1 of uncultured Clostridia bacterium. Taxonomy (GTDB): domain Bacteria; phylum Bacillota; class Clostridia; order Peptostreptococcales; family Anaerovoracaceae; genus Lentihominibacter. Next base: position 13,914 of record CAKQIZ010000013.1, on the reverse strand, counting down.
GGCTTATAGATGAATAATAGCTCGCACTGAAAACCATTATCAGCCCAAAGAGCACCAGCATCAGCGTGAACAGCATCAGCCAGAAATCGCCGCTTTTCAGCTTCAGTTTCGTTCTCTTTTTCCCTTTTGCCTTATTATCTGCTCTTTCCAATTATAACCGTCACCTTTCCAAAGCCTGCACACAATCTTTAAAGTGTTTTCCCCTCTGTTCAAAGCTCGTGTACATATCCCAGCTGGCGCATGCAGGCGAAAGCAGCACGACATCTCCCGGCTGCGCTATCCTGTATGCTTCCCTCACACAAGCTTCCATATCCTTGAGTATTATAGAATCTGTAAAGCCTGCCTTCTCGGCCGCCTCCTTGATCTTTGTAGCCGTCTTGCCCATCAGCAGCAGCGCTTTGACCCTGCCGTCGAACGCGTTTACGAATTCGTCGAATGACGAGTTCTTGTCATATCCCCCGGCTATCAGTATTATATTGTTCTTCATCGCTTCTATAGCCTTGATCGAAGCATCCGGATTCGTTCCCTTGGAATCGTTCACGAATCTTATATCATCGATCACACCGCACAGCTCTATTCTGTGCTCCACGCCTTTGAAGCTCCTGAGCACATCGGCTATCACTGAAGGCTCAATACCTCCGAAGTAAGCTATCGCACATGCCGCAAGCGCATTTTCCAGATTATGGTTTCCCGGTATCTGCAGTTCCACCGGTCTGCATATCTCTTTGATACTTCCGTCTTCGTCTTTTATTATTATCGTATCTCCGTCTACATAGACACCGAAATCGAGAGTTTTCTTCCTGCTGAAAGGAACTACCTTAGCCTTGCAGTCCCTGACCAGCTTCATGCATTCCTCATCGTCATAATTAACGACACAGTACTGGTCAGGAGTCTGGTTTCGGAAAACCGCAGCCTTTGCTTTTCCGTAGTTTTCCATCGTCTTATGTCTGTCGAGATGATCAGGCGTGAGGTTCAGTATTGCTGATACCTCAGGTGCAAAATCTCTGATAGTCTCAAGCTGGAAGCTGCTGGTCTCCGTCACGAGCCAGCTGTCATCCTCTGCCGAAAGCGCCTTCGATATCACTGCAACTCCGATGTTTCCTACAACGTAGGTTTTCTTTCCCGCAGCCTTGTATATCTCTCCGACAAGCGTAGTCGTCGTAGTCTTGCCGTTCGTTCCCGTTATCGCAACGTAATTTCCGTGTCCTACCCTGTATGCTATCTCAAGCTCGCCCGTTATCTCTGCACCGGCAGCCTGTGCTTCCTTTATGAAGCTGAGCTCCGGAGAAACTCCCGGACTGAGTATAAGCATATCAAAGATGCTCATGTCATCCGGCTGGCAGCCCAGATAGCACTTTACCGACTTTTCCCTGAGGAATGTCAGCAGCTGAGGATCTATACTGTCTTCGGCTTTATTGTCCTGGACCGAAACATCGGCGCCAAGCTTTACCATAGCCTGCGCTGCCGCTTTTCCCGAATTCCCCATACCTACTATCAGTACTTTCTTGTTTTTCATATCTGTCACATTTCCTTTTGCCATCTGTATCTTCTCCTAACTCAATCAATGATCTAAATAATTATAAGACTTACAAAACAGCATATAGCTGTAAATATCCAGAATGCTGTCACGACCTGGACTTCCCTGAATCCGCACTTCTCGAAATGGTGATGTATCGGAGCCATCCTGAACAGTCTCCTGCCTTTTGTAAGTTTGAAATATCCCACCTGAAGTACTACAGACAGAGCCTCGATCACATAAAGCAGTCCGGCGACAGGCAGGAACAGCTCCATTTTCATAACTATTGCAGCCGCCGCAAGTCCTCCTCCAAGTGCAAGCGATCCCGTATCGCCCATGAATATCTTTGCAGGGTTCCTGTTGAACACCAGGAATCCGAGACATCCTCCGCACACTGCCGCACAGAAATATGCTCCTGCCGAAAGCCCGTAGATCACACCGGCTATCGAGAAGAACAGCGTTACGAGCGCTGTGACTCCGGATGCAAGTCCGTCAAGCCCGTCTGTCAGATTCACCGCATTCGTCATAGCAAGAACGACAAACACGATAAACGGTATATACCATATGCCGAAATCGACATATATATTTGCGAACGGAATGAACACCAGCGTGCTCCCCTCCGAACAGTTTGCAAGAAATACAGCCAGTATCACAGATATCACGATCTGAAGACCGAACTTCTGATAGGCTCTAAGTCCCAGATTGTTTTTCTTTATCACTTTCAGATAATCGTCAAAGAATCCTATCAGACCGAATCCGACGAACACAAACAGTATCACGATCATGTCCGAAGCGCTTGCACCCCATATCAGACCTCCCGCAGCTGCTGCGACTGCCGCACCTATTATTATCGCGATCCCGCCCATACTCGGAGTTCCGGCCTTTGACAGATGTGATTCCGGCCCTTCCTCTCTGATGTTCTGCCCTGCCTTAGCTCTCAAAACAGGGATTGCCAGCTTTGTTAAAATCACAGAGATAATAAACGCTATCAAGATGATTATTACGATGTTAATATAATTCATGGCGTCTCCTAAATTTTTAAAATCCTTTCCGCTATCTGCTCCATCTTCATCCCTCTGGATCCCTTGACCAGTATTATATCACCGGCACCTGCAAACTGATCCAGCATGTCATACAGGTCTTCTTTCTTTTCACACCATATGACCTGCACATCGCCGCCCGATGCCCCGTCGGCTATATTTTTTGCAAGCTCTCCGACTGCTATGACTCTGTCTATACGAAGACCTCGTGCAAAGAGACCGACTTCGAAATGCTGCCGTTCTGTCTGATCGCCCAGCTCGAACATATCTCCCAGCACAGCAGTCCTGCGGCCTTTGCATGCGCTCTGCTCAAGCACCTTGAGCGCACTTTTCACAGAATCAGGACTCGCATTGTAGCTGTCGTCGATAACGCTGAGTCTCCCGTTTTCAAGACGTTTCAGCCTGCTTCCCGTAAGCTGCACCTTTGCAAGCCCCTCACGGGCTTCCGCTATGCTCACCCCCAGCAGCTCGCCAACAGCGATCGCAAGTGTGCTGTTGACTGCATTGTGGCGGCCCGGAACAGGTATCTTTATCTTTTCTATCTTTTCATCATGCTCCAGATCGAATGATATTCCGTCCATTCCAAAATCGTTCACATTCGAGATGATGTAATCGCTTTTTCCGTCGCTGCCTATCATTATCTGTTTATAGGCTCCCGCAGTTCGCTCTCTCGTCAGGAACTCTCCGTCCCAAGGGAATACGAGATATCCCGGTTTCCCGTCGCGTCCGGTGATATGCCCTGCGACTTCCATCTTCGCTTTGAAGATCCCCTCGCGGCTGCCCAGGTTTTCCATATGAGAGATCCCGATATTCGTTATTACCGCTATATCCGGCTTTACGATCTCAGCAAGCCGGTCGATCTCGCCGAACCGGTCCATTCCCATCTCCAGCACTGCAGCCTGTGTACTGCTGTCGAACTGGAATACAGATAACGGAAGTCCGATATCGTTGTTGAAATTTTTCATATTTCTTCCGCATACGTATTTCTCGCCGAGCACATAGTATATCATGTCTCTTGCAGATGTCTTCCCGACGCTTCCCGTGACTGCGACTTTCAATATATCCAGTTTGCCAAGGTAATATGACGCCAGCTCGCCCATCGCATATACGGTATCTTCGACCTCTATTATATTGCAAGGCATGGAACTGATCTCTCCGTACCAGCCTTCCCTGTGTGAAACCATGACTGTGCGGCACCCTGCTGCGGCCACCTGCGGTATATATCTGTGGCCATCATGGTTTTCTCCTTTTACCGCAATGAACATGTCTCCGGTCTGACATTCCCGGGAATCGTGCTTTATACCGGTGATGTAGTATTCTTCGCACTTTCTCACCAGAGTACCTTTCACGGCTCTGACGATTTCTTCTATTGATATTCTGTCCATAAACGCACACCTGCTTATTTGTACAAATAGATTTTGCTGCCTTTTTTCACTTTTGTTCCTGCTTCAGGATACTGCTTCGTGACTATGAAGTCACTCTCTGACGCAGCCTCCTTATCGGTATCGTAATCCAGCGAATCACCCGCAAGTATCCCTATGGCATTGCTCGCACTCTGCCCTACGACATCAGGTACTTCCACCTTTTCCGCATCAGCTTCCTTCTGGCTCTCCTCATCAGGGGAAATGTTCAGATATCTGAGTGAATCCTCAAGTATCTGATGCACTCCCGGAGCTGCCGTCACGCTTCCGTATTTCACACCCTGCGGGCTGTCGACTATAAGCAGTACCGCTATCTGAGGATCGTCCATAGGAGCCATCGCTATACATGATGAATAAGTGTCTCCGCTGTACCCTGTTCCGTCCTCTTTGACCTTGTCTGCAGTACCTGTCTTGGCGCCGACCTTGTATCCGTCGACCTTGGCTGCGCCGCCGCCGCCTTCATCAACGACAAACTGCATTATATCACATATCTCCTCGGCAGTCTCCTTGGAAACCACCTGCCTGACAACTTTCGTCTCGAATTTTTCGACCGTATTGCCGTTGGAATCCCTGAGTTCCTTGACGAGTCTCGGTTTCAGCAGCTTCCCCTCGTTTCCGAACGAGCTTATCGCCGTTATCAGCTGTACAGGCGTCACCGCAACACCCTGGCCGAAGCCTATAGTCGCAAGACCTACAGGACCTGCGCTTTCCTTTGACTGGAGTATGGCGCTTCCTTCTCCCGGGAAGTCTATTCCGGTCTTTCCCGTTATGCCGAACGTCGCCATGTAGTTGTAGAATTTATCTATACCTATGCCTGTTGCAAGCTGCACGAAAACAGGATTGCAGGAATTTCCCACCGCCTGTTTCAGATTCTGCGTCCCGTGAGGATGATCGCTGCTCCAGCAATGCAGGATCTGGTCTCCGACAGCGATCGATCCCGTACATGTATATGTCGAATCAAGATCCGTCACGCCTTCCTCCAGTGCGATAGCTGTCGTCAGCAACTTGAAAGTCGATCCCGGTTCATACACATCGGAGATCAGTGAATTCCTCCACATCTTGTTCCAGTATGTCACCTTCTCTTCCTCAGACATGCTTTCGAGCTTCTTCTGTTCTTCTTTATCTAACGGAGTCTTCGGATCGTTCAGATCGAATTCAGGCGTCTGAGCCATGGCCAGGATATCTCCTGTCTTTGGATCCATGACTATCGCCATAGCTCTCTTCGCGCTGGTTTTCTCCTGTACTTCGGCTATGGTTTTCTCCGTGTAATGCTGTATCACCTGATCTATGGTCGTAACGATGCTGTATCCGTCTTCCGCATTGTAATGTTTTTCTTTACCGTATGCCAGACTGTTCCCGCCGATATCCGTATACTTTACCGACCGTCCTGAAACGCCGCTCAAATATGTATTGTACTGCAGCTCCAGACCTGAGAGCCCCGTATTGTCATCCGTCACCGATCCGAGTGTATGCGAAGCAAAAGCGCCGAGCGGATAACTCCTCTTGGTATCTTCTGCGATCTCTACTCCCGGAAGCTCAGCTTCTCTTATTTTGTCTGCATGATCCTTATCTATACCCTTTTTTATCTTGATCACGCTCTGTTCTTTCGTCACAGCTTCTTTGACATCGTCATAATCCATTTCCAGGACCTCAGCGAGTGTCTTGGATACCTTTTCGATGTTCTCGTTTTTTTCAGCCTCTGTATCGCCTGATCTGACATCAGCAGGTCTTGCCCATATCGTATAGCATGTGACACTGACCGCCAGCTCGTTGCCGTTCGTGTCATAGATCACGCCGCGCTTGGCTTCTATAGGAGTATCTTTAGTCTGCTGCTCTACCGCCAGTTCAGAATACTCACTGCCTTTTACGATCTGCACCCAGCCTAGCCTGATACACAGGATCAGCATGAGCGTGAATACTATCACGAGTATTATGATAAGATTTTTCTTACTACTGTTTAATGCCGTCACTTTACTCCCCTTTAAAAAGCGACCCCGGACATATCGCTGAATTTATCTGCCCGGGTATCACAGTTACATTTTATTATCATCTGCTACGAGATATTATATTTTTCTCCCGTCAGTTATATGCCTTTTCCCTGAGCATATCAGCAAAACCTTCTTCCGGGATGTCGTCGTCGGTTATGTACACTTTACTGTTTTCACTCGGATATACCATGCCGAGTTCACCGGTGGCCTTGCTCTCCACATACTCGATGTTGTTGGCACTGTACACCTTTACCTGCAGGTTCTCTATCTCACCTGCAAGCGCCCGGTTTTCCTTCTGCATCGAATTTATATTATACCGCAGGTTTGCCGAATACGCTATTATTATGATGAGCATTATCATCACAACACCTGCTATCATGACCAGCGAAAGAGCCGCTTTTTTTCCTTCGCCTGCAGCTATCGCCGGCTTTTTCGCACTGCGCCTTCTGCGCGAGCGTTCTTCCTGCTCCGGCTGCGGCTTCATGTCCAGACCGTACTTCTGATAATTTTTCTGGTATTCATACCATCTTTCAGCTGCTATCATGTCATTACCTCTTCTTTTCTATCACTCTGAGCTTTGCACTTCTTGCCCTCGGGTTGCTCTCAAGCTCGGCCTCGCCGGACACTATAGGCTTACCCGTTACTTTTTTCATATCAGAAACTTTTCCGCACACACATACCGGAAATTCCTTCGGGCATGTGCACGGGTTCAGTCGCCTGTTGAATGTTTCTTTCACTATCCGGTCTTCAAGAGAGTGAAAAGTTATTATGCACAGCCTCCCTCCCGGCAGGAGCACGTCGCAGAACTCGTCTATCGCAGTGCTCAGCTGCTCGAGTTCTCCGTTGACTTCTATCCTTATCGCCTGGAATGTCCGCTTTGCGGGATGCGGCCCGTCTCTCCTGGCAGATGCCGGGATCGCCGCTTTTATTATATCCACCAGCTGTCCGGTGGTTTCTATCCTGTTTTCTCTGCGTCTGTTTACGATGAAATCGCTTATTCTCGACGCCCACTTTTCTTCACCGTATTTCCTGATTATTTCCGTAAGATGCTTTTTATCATACCCGTTGACCACATCATATGCCGAGAATCTCTCTTCCCGGTTCATCCTCATGTCAAGGGGCGCATCCTGCATATATGAAAATCCGCGCTCGCTGTTGTCAAGCTGAAACGACGATACACCGATATCCAGCAGCGCTCCGTCTATCCCGTCTATGTTCAGATCGCGAAGCACATGCTTTACTTCCGAGTAATTACTGTGCACGAGCTGCACTCTGCACTCTGCAGACTCCAGACGCTTACCGGCAGCATTTATCGCATCAGCATCCCTGTCTATTCCGATCAGTGTCCCGTCCGGACCGAGCTGCCGCGCTATACCGCCGGCATGTCCGCCTCCTCCGAGAGTCCCGTCGACATAGATGCCGTCGCTCTTTATATTCAGATTTGAAATGCACTCTTCATACAGCACCGGTACATGTTTAAAATCCATATTGCTCCATACTTTCCGCCACTTCACTGGCATTCATCAGTTCGCCGGTGTCAGGATCCAGTTCATCTTCCCAGTGCTCCCTGCTCCACACTTCTATAGTCTTGTCGCTTCCAACAGTTATCAGATCTTTTTCTATACCTGCGTACTCCTTGAGCTCCTGCGGTATGGTAAGTCTTCCCTGCTTGTCCACATCGCATTCCGCCGCAGATGAATAGAAATGTCTCTTGAGTTTTCTCGCCTGAGGATTGCCGGCAGGAAGGATCTCCAGTTTTTCCTCGACGAACTTTTCCCACTGCGCCAGCGGATAAATAGTCAGGCATCTGTCCAGAGATTTCGCTATTATGCACCTGCCCTCAAGCTCGTCCCTGAATTTTGCAGGCACTATCACCCTAGACTTGCTGTCTATTGAATTGTTGTATTTGCCTACAAACATTTAGTTCCCTCCCATTGTGTTTAGCTCCATTCTAAACCACTTTAAACCATTTATCAACAAAATCACTCCACGCGCAGTATATTTTACTCCAAAAATGAAAATCAGGCAAGAAATCATTTCGTTCTTTATTATAAAAAACGCCATATTTAGTATTTCTGTATCAAGCATCAACAACATCTCGACTTCTGTGCTTTTATTTCCATTTCAGGTAATATCCATGATCTCACAACGCCTGTTTTTCATTCGCTGCAAAGCTTTCAAACGCGTAAAAAAAGCCCGGTCATTCCGTGCTCCGAGCCGTTCTTTACATTAACTTCATGCTTTCTTTACGATTTTTTTATATTTTCTCAAAACCTCTTGAAAGCGTTTATTTTTCAGTGTAGAATGGCAATATAGTATAGAAAATCACCATTATTAGTCAACAGGAGAGTGAAAATGAAAAAATCAAAAAGATGCGCCATCCTGGCTCTGACAGCACTGATGCTCTTATTGCTGCTCCTGGCAGGGTGCGGGAATGAGAAATCAGGGAATACCATAAGCGAGCCTGAAATAACGGCGAACTATCTTGACGGAGAATATGCCGATCAGCTTATCAACGATGGAGCCGAAACGATGCTGGGTACTGTAAGCGTTGAACAGAACGACGATTCATATATCGTCCATGTAACCGAGAAAGAAGTCGTTCCGAATTCGGATCAGGATGACGGCTACTATATTGCTGATACCAACGTGTCCAAGGATATCGCCCTTGGTCAGAGTGCAAGAATGACTTGTATGGTCGACGGAGAAAAGAAAGTTGTCACTATTGATAAATTCATCAAACAGTCATCTAAAGATCCTGACCAGATCTACACTATATATATGATGGGAGATTCTATCGAGCTCATGCTCGCCACTGATCCCGCAGATGTCATCATCAAGTAATCAGGTAAATGTTCCAGATAAAGCAGCCCTGTGTATGGCACACAGGGTTTTTTCATGTAAAAAAACAGCCGACTGCTGCATCAAGCGCCGACTGTTTCCCGTCATTCTATCTTATCAGGCAGTATCATGACTGCCGGACATTCTATTCTGTTGGATATGTTTATGCAAAGTTTCAGATTTCTGGTTTTACACGTTGAACAGGAAATGCATCACATCACCGTCTTTTACCACGTACTCTTTTCCTTCGGAACGGATCAGTCCCTTTTCCTTGGCTGTCGCCAGATTTCCTCCGCACTCCATGAGCTTGTCATATGCGATAGTCTCTGCACGAATGAAGCCCTTCTCGAAGTCCGTATGTATCTTGCCTGCCGCTCCCGGAGCTTTGGTCCCGCGCTTTATCGTCCATGCTCTGACTTCCGGTTCTCCCGCAGTCAGGAATGATATGAGGTCGAGAAGTCTGTATGACGCCTTGACGAGCTTGTCGAGACCTGACTCTTTGATGCCGAGCTCTTCGAGGAACATCGCTTTTTCATCTTCCTCAAGCTCTGCCATCTCTGATTCGATCTTAGCGCATACCACAATGACATCCGAACCTTCTGTTTCTGCAAACTCGCGCACCTTTCTGATATATTCATTATCTTCAGCTGCCGCATCGTCTTCCGAAACATTAGCCGCATATATCACCGGTTTATACGAAAGCAGATCCAGGTTCTTTACATATTCAGCCTCTTCTTCTGTTAGTTCCATAGCTCTTGCCGATTTTCCCTCGCCCAGGAAATCTGCGATCTTCTTCAGCAGATCCAGTTCCTTCTGCAGGCTCTTGTCCCCTTTGAGGTTCTTGGTAGTCTTCTGTATCCTTCTCTCCAGCACCTCAAGGTCTGACAATATCAGCTCTGTATTTATCGTCTCGATATCAGATATCGGATCGATCTTTCCATCCACATGTACTACATTCGGATCGTCGAAGCATCTTACCACATGCACTATCGCTGCGACTTCACGGATATGTCCGAGGAACTTGTTTCCAAGACCTTCACCCTTTGACGCGCCTTTTACGAGCCCTGCTATATCGTAAAACTCTATCGTCGCATATACAGTTTTCTTCGAATCGTACATCTCGTGCAGCACTCTGATCCTTTCATCCGGTACTGTTACCACACCCACATTCGGCTCTATGGTACAGAACGGATAGTTCGCTGCTTCTGCACCTGCCTTTGTTATCGCGTTGAACAGCGTGCTTTTGCCTACGTTAGGCAGACCTACGATACCTAATTTCATTTTATCTATTTCCTCCTATAAATCCTTTGATTTCAAGGGATTTCAGCATACGTATTTTTGCAAGTGGGCCATTACATTGCCATACTTAAACAGCACTGTGTCATTAATCCCGTACTTTCCCGGGATATTCCCTTGCCAAGTTCTTTGCCTTTTAAATCTTTTCCCATATTTCAGCTCCTCTCATAAGAAGCCCTAATACAGCGTCTTGTATTATACCATAGCATCTTATCTTTGTGAATATTCATTTTCATCTCATGTCATTCATTTATATTTCAATATATTCCTTAATTTCTGCCTTGCTATGTCCTGTCCTTGCCAGGAAAATAGCACTGTCAGTTGCTTCAGCACCCTTGATTCCTTCCGGATGATCGTGGGTAACTTCGGCAGAAAACCTTGCTGCATGTCTGACAGCGTCGATATCGTTATATAACCACGCAACCGATGAAACACGCATTGCAGAGCCATTACCAAAACTATTGTAAGCCTTGCACTCTGGATCACGAAGCCATTGTCGGAACATTCCTCCGTACCCGACATTCGGATACATCTTTCCAAATTGACGCATACGATTAGCCAGGATTCGCAAAATCCAATCATCTCTTGCCACCTCTCTTCTTATAATCCGCATCAATCTTCTTTTTCCAATCAGCAGATAACGGTGCTGCACACGACCTTACACTGGTAATTGCCTCGCTGATGACTTCATAGTTGAGTGCCGTTCCAACCTCATCACAGTGATAGTTTGCAGCCATAGATTCATCGATACCAAATCTTCTGGCTTCTGCCGCCGCATCGATATTTGCGCCGAGGAAAAGGAACTCCCAGCCGTAACACTCTTTCTGACGCTCAATCATGTGTCGCACCTTATCGTAGGTGTAACGGCGGCTGGCATTTTCCATGCCATCAGTTGTGATGATAAAGAGTGTCTTTTCCGGCACATCTTCTTTTCGGGCATATTTGTGAATATTCCCGATATGGTGAATTGCACCACCAACAGCATCAAGAAGTGCAGTGCAGCCACGCACGAAATATTCCTTGTCCGTAAGGTTCGGTACATCTGCAATAGCAACACGGTCATGAATAACCTCTGTTCCGTTGTCAAACAGCACGGTAGATACCACGGCATCACCCGGTTCCTTGCGCTGCTTTTCCAACATGGAATTAAAACCTCCGATAGTATCCATTTCCAGTCCCGACATGGAACCACTGCGGTCTAAGATAAATACAAGTTCTGTCATTTTGAAATCCTCCTGTTTTTTATTGTGATTTCATTATAAAAAAAACAGGAGAATGAATGGTCGCATGGTATGCGACATTTTTTATGCGCCGATAAGCGGCTGGTCAAAAGCAAAAAGAACTTCGTTCAGTTCAAACACATTGTAGTTTTTGTTTACCAGGAAATACTCCACTATCACATCAAACTTACTGCTGTGAGAGAGGGCAAACCCTGCTCTGCCAATAAAGTCCTTTGTTTCATCAACATCCAGTTCCAGTGCAAAGGCAAAGGCCAGTGCAGTTGTCTTGGATGGCTTGTAATCCCTATTATTTCGGATTTTAGAGAACAACTTTCTATCCACATTTGCCTTTTTGTAGATTTCAGAGTCTTTCTTTCCGGTGCGGTCAATCAATTGCAGGAGTGTTTCGGAAAACCCCGCATCCAGATTTTTCAGCAACTGCCCCCAATCATCCGAATCCATCGGTACTGCTTCCCCTATAGACATCTCAAGGCATTCTTCCGTTGTCTGTGACGGGCAAATATCCTCATGGAATCGATTACTTCGTTTCAGCCGTTCTCTAATGCGCCTTGTTTCAAGACGAGAACCATACACGCTTTCCATTCCATATTCATCAATCGTTTTACTGCGGATATAGTTTTCGTCAATATAACTGCTGACAGATTTGAATAGTTTCTCCGAAAGGACGAAGGCTTCTTTGCCAAACACAACCAGGTAAATCTGCATTTCATTTTCTAGCAGGAAAGTGCTGATTTCACGAACGGCTATTTGCAAAGCAAGAGGCTTCGGAAATCCATAATTGCCTGTAGCTATCAAGGGAAATGCGATGGACTCGCACTCATGCTCTTTAGCCAATACCAGTGACTTCCTGTAACACGAAGATAAAATCTGTTTCTCTCCGTGGTTGCCATCCTCCCAAACAGGTCCTACGGTATGGATAACATACTTAGCATCCAAATTGAAGCCTGGTGTAATAACTGCATCACCGAAATCAATGTAGCCGATTTTATGTCTTGCCAAAAGCAACTCATGTCCGGCCTTTTTATGTATTCCGCTGTCAACGCCGGAGCCGATGACAGGGTCGGGATTTGCAGTGTTCACCACCGCATCTACTTGCATATTTACAATATCATTTCGTACTATTTCAAAAGGCATAGGTGACCTCCTTGTTCAGAAGCATGTCGGTTAATCCTGCAGCATATCTAAATACATATCCAATCTGGCATTGACGTATCCTGCAAACAGATTTTCCATTGCCGAAAGATTGTGCTTTACATGATATTCATCAAACGCATTATAATAGGCAATTCTATGCTGTGCGCCCATAATACGAACTGGAACTCTGCGATAAACGCCACGGTCTTCTTTCTTATCCACAAGAACGAGATAGTGAATCTGCTTGATGATGCTCTCACTAATCGGAACATTATCTTTTACCAGTTCACTCACAAAATCAAATGCTTCTTTATGACCGACTGCCTCCATATGGTCTTTCAGCGGTTTCTGATCAATCGTAAGACCACGAAGAACCAAATCCGTTTCTCGCAGTGTAAGTGAATTTCCTTCGATGGCATTGGAGTTATATGTGTACTCTACAATAAATTCTTCGTTGAGCCTTGCAGCCTCACCCGCAGTCAAAGGCCTTTTACTGTCATAAACATAGGTTATCCCTCCAATTTAAGATATAGTATGCCACTTTAACGGAACAATATCAATAATATCGGAACAACATTTGCTGAAATAACGGAACAATGCATCTACAGTTATTCTAAAAAAAAAAGCACTCATTCAAGCGCTTCTCCTTACCATATTAGGACTTCGATCAAAAGGTTAGTGGGTCACAAGTGGACCATTTTTCAATCTTGACTTACACGCAGGCGGTGTCAAGTTTCTGCAGGTCAAAACGAGCCGTGCGCTTTAGCAAGTTCCCATACGTCAGCCATCCGCTCTTTCAGTTCAGCAACATCGGCATCGCAGAAACGCCCGGTGCTGTTGATGCGGCGACAGGCATGATTGCTGTTCGTTGCAATCATGCTGACAGCAATTGAAGCTGCCTTGATTTTTTTATTAAAAAGCCCGGCAGCGCGTCGCTTGACGTGATGTCGGGCTTCGTGTTCAGTTCCATTCCTCAGCCAAGAGGAAATCGCGGATATTTCGGTGCTTGATCCCGTTGCGGCTCATATCGAACTCATCAAGAGAAACAACGTACTTCGGGAAGTTGTCTCGGATGTTATCATACGCACCAAACTCGCGGTTCAATGTTTCTTCCGATGCCAGCAAATAAGTGACCTGAACATACAGCTTTTCGCCGCGTTTGTCACATACAAAATCAATTTCCTTATCGCCCGTTCTACCGACAGTTATCTCGTAGCCCCGGCGCAGCAGCTCAAGATAGACGATGTTCTCCAAAATGAGATTGATGTCCCGCATATTGCCGCCGAAAACAGCCTCGCGGATACCGTGATCGGCAATATAATACTTCTCATTGGAGGCAAGGATCTGTTTGCCCTGCAAGTCTTCCCGCTTCACCTGATAGAACAGGTATGCCTCGCAGCAGTATTTGATATAGTTCAGGATTGTTTCCGGGGCAAC
>CAKQIZ010000012.1 GCA_934247125.1 uncultured Clostridia bacterium | reverse complement strand
ATTTCAAAAGTAATACCTTTTCTAAAATCACTTGCATAAATCATAAATATATTGACCTTTCCTTTTTAATTATTAACAAAATCATATGCACTGCTGTGTAACACAGTCACATAACCTCTCTGCCGCGGCAGTACCCTTTTAATTATACCAAATTTTCTTACGGTTGCCAAGTACTCAATGAAAAGTGCGGATACCGTGCGGATACCCGGGCAGATACGCGGCATTATCCGCCAGCTAGCCCTGCTTCGACATTTCCTCGATGATATCCATGCCCATGTCTGCAGATTCTCCTATGATCTTGTAGACATCGGCCATCATCACTGAAAATCTCATCTGGCACTGCAGATACTGCGCCGCCGACGGATCCTGCATCAGTATCGCCGAAAGCTGCTGCAGCTGCTGGAATGTTTCAGGCGGGATCTGGTTACCCATCATCTGTGAAGCCTGGATCTCCATCTGCTTTTTCATCAGATCCCTGATCGATGCGCTGAGCTGAGGATTCCCCTCCACGAGCCTTTTGCTCTGCTCGTACTGCTTGTATTCTTCTGATTCCTTTATGGCTTTCGCCAGTGAATGTGCTTCTTCATATACGTTCATATCGTTTCCTCCTGTTACACTTCAAGGAAGATCGGCAGTATCACCGGTGTTCTCTTCGTCTTGTTGTATATATATTTTCTCAGATTCTCACGTACGGCTGTCTTCATGCCGTTCCAGTCCTTCATGTTCTTCTTCATGCATTCCTGCAGCGTTTTCTCTGCGATCCTGCATGCGTCGTCTATCAGACCCTCGTTTTCTCTGACATAAACGAAGCCTCTCGATATTATGTCAGGTCCCGAAATGACTTCGTTCGCAGTCTTGTCTATAGCTGCGACGACGATTATCAGTCCTGATTCGGAAAGCAGGCGTCTGTCTCTGAGCACTATATTGCCGACGTCACCTACGCCGAGCCCGTCTACCATTATACCTTCTGCATCTGCAACATCTTCTTTTATAAATGCGCCGTTTTTCGACACATTGAGACAGTCTCCGTTCTTGAGCAGGAATATGTTCTCCATCGGAAGTCCGAGCAGATGTGCCAGTTCGGCGTGAGTCTTCAGATGTCTGAACTCCCCGTGCACCGGCATGAAGTACTTAGGCCTGATAAGCGAATGCATCAGTTTCAGTTCCTCCTGACATGCGTGTCCCGAGACATGCGTGTCCGCGATATCCGAATAGATGACCTCTGCACCCTTTTCCACCAGCTGGTTCACGACGTTCGCAACCGTAAGCTCATTGCCCGGCACCGGTGACGATGACAGTATCACCATGTCTCCCGGTTTGATGGTTATAGACTTGTGATCCGATGAAGCCATCCTTGCCAGAGCCGACATCGGCTCACCCTGGCTTCCCGTCGTTATGACCACCAGCTCCTTGTCCGGTATGTGTCTGGTTTTGTTCAGATCTACCAGCGTGTTTGCAGGTATTCTGATATATCCGAGTTCTTTCGCGAGATCGACCACATTCACCATGCTCCTGCCGGATATCGCTACTTTTCTCTTGCAGATCACTGCGAGATCTATGATCTTCTGTATCCTGTGGACATTCGAAGAGAATGTTGCGATGATGATCCTGCGGTCGGATCTTCTGAATATATTCTCCAGAGTCCTTCCCACGACTCTCTCAGAGGATGTGTATCCCCGTCTCAGCACGTTCGTGCTGTCTGCCATCATCAGCAGCACGCCTTCCGATCCTATCTGTGCGAGCCTTGCGAAGTCGATCGGCTTGCCGTCGATCGGAGTATAGTCGATCTTGAAGTCTCCCGTGTGGAATATCCTGCCCGCAGGAGTCGTTATCGACAGACACATCGAGTCTGCGATCGAATGTGTTATCCTGAGCGCTTCTACACGGAAGGTCTTTCCGATCCTGAATGTCTCTCCTGCCTCCACGACACGCATCGCAGCCTTGAGGTTATGTTCCCTGAGCTTGTTTTCTATGAGTCCGAGCGGGAATCTCATTCCGTAGATCGGTATGTTCAGCTCCTTGAGCAGGTACGGTATCCCGCCGATGTGATCCTCATGTCCGTGCGTTATGACGAGACCTTTTATCTTTCGTTTATTGTCTACGAGATATGAAAAGTCAGGTATTACCTTGTCTATCCCGAACATGTCATCATCCGGGAAGGACAGACCGCAGTCGATTATCATTATTTCGTTCTCGCATTCGATGGCGGTCATGTTCTTGCCTATCTCGCCCAGGCCTCCCAGAGGTATTATCTTCACTCTGGAAGCATTGCTGTTGTTCTGTCTTTTCTTTTTATTGCCTGCAGGCGCCTTTCTTTCTGTCGCCTGTTTAGTCGCAGCAGCGCCCCTGGCATTGGGTTCTGCCTTTCTTGTCCTTTTTGCGCCGGCAGTATTGTTTTTGTTCGTACCTCTGCCGCGGCCTGCCGCATCGTTCACCGGTCTCCTGTTCTTGTTTCCGGGATTCCTGCGTGTTCTGGCGGACGTGTTGTCTTTCTTTTCGTTCATAAATTTCCTTTCCCGCCGTAGATTCGTAACGGGTTCTGTCTAGCACGCGCTATCTATTTAACGACGATATTTATAAGCTTGCCCGGAACAGCGATTATCTTCACGATATTCTTTCCTTCCGTGAGCGCTTTGATCTTGTCGTTTTCTACAGCGATTTTTTCCATATCTTCTCTGGATGAATCACCTGCGATATTTATTTTTTCCTTGATCTTGCCGTTTATCTGTACGACTATCTCTACCGTATCCTTTACGAGAGCGCTTTCATCGTATTCAGGCCACTCCTGCTGGTGTACTGAACCGCCGTATCCCAGATGCTCCCACATTTCCTCTGCAACATGAGGCACGAACGGAGCGAGCATGATGATCAGATCCTTTACAGCTGCGCCGTAAAGCCCCGGATTCACTTCGCCCTCCTTGTATCTGTACATTTCATTCACCATTTCCATGATAGTACTGATAGCAGTGTTGAAGTTGAATCTCTCGCCGATGTCGTCGGATACCTTTTTGATGGCATAGTTCACCCAGTATGCCATGCTCTTGTCGGCCTCGTTCTTTATCTCGTAAGTGTCAGGCACGTCTTTGAAATTCTGCGAGTATTCATATACCATCCTGTATACACGGTTTATGAATCTGTAGCTTCCTTCAACGCCCTTGTCTGACCAGTCGAGCTCTCTTTCAGGAGGCGCCGCGAACAGGATGAAAAGTCTTGCAGTGTCTGCGCCGTACTTCTCTATGATCTCCGCAGGGCTCACGACATTGCCGAGTGATTTGCTCATCTTTGCTCCGTCTTTGATCACCATTCCCTGTGTGAGCAGGTTCCTGAACGGTTCTTCCTGGCTCACGTATCCGAGATCGTAAAGCGCCATCTGGAAGAATCTGGCGTACATCAGGTGAAGTATCGCATGTTCTACACCTCCGATGTACTGATCGACGTTCATCCAGTAGTCTGTCTTTTCCCTGCTGAATGCTTCATCCTTGTTTCTCGCATCACAGTATCTGAGGAAGTACCATGACGAGTCGAGGAACGTATCCATGGTATCGAGTTCTCTCTTTGCAGGTTTTCCGCATACAGGACATGTCGTGTCACGGAAAGTCTTGCTGGTAGCAAGCGGTGATTCGCCCTTTCCTGTGAATTCAACATCTGTAGGCAGCATTACAGGGAGATTTTCTTCCTTCTCAGGCACCCAGCCGCAGCAGTCGCAGTGGATCATCGGTATCGGTGTTCCCCAGTATCTCTGTCTGGAAATCAGCCAGTCTCTGAGTTTATAGTTTATTGTCTTCCTTCCTATACCGTTTTCCTCCAGATACTTCGTGATCTCCACGATAGCTTCTCTGTTGTTCATTCCGTCGAATTTGCCGGAATTTATAAGCTTTCCTTCTGCCTCGAACGCCTCAGTGAGATCGTTGAGGTCGATCTTGTCGTTTTCAGGATCAACTACAGGGATTATCTCGAGGTCGAACGCCTTTGCGAAGTCAAAGTCACGCTGGTCGTGTGAAGGTACTGCCATGATAGCGCCTGTTCCGTAATCCATCAGCACGTAGTCTGAGATGAAGATCGGCACTTTCTTTCCTGTCAGCGGATTGATGCAGTATCTTCCGATGAATTCGCCTGTCTTTTCCTTAGTAGTCGAAGTTCTCTCGATATCGCTCATATGCTGTACTTTATCAACATATGCCAGCACTGCCTCTTCGTATTCGCTTCCCGCGATGAGTTCCCTGAGGTAAGGATGCTCAGGAGCGAGTACCATGTAAGTCACTCCGTAAAGAGTGTCAGGTCTTGTCGTGAATATATCAAGACCCTTGTCGAATCCTTCTATTTCAAAAGTGACTTCCGCACCTGTGCTCTTGCCGATCCAGTTCTTCTGCATGAGCTTTACCTTGTTAGGCCAGCCCGGCAGCTTTTCCAGATTGTCGAGAAGTCTCTCAGCGTAGTCTGTGATCTTGAAATACCACTGTGAAAGCTCTTTCTTGCCGACGAGAGATCCGCAGCGTTCGCACTTGCCGTCCACTACCTGCTCATTTGCAAGTACAGTCTGGCAGCTTGGACACCAGTTCACAGGATTCTCCTTCTTGTATGCGAGACCCTTCTTGTAAAACTGTATGAATATCCACTGCATCCATCTGTAGTAGTCGGGGTGACACGTAGCGACTTCTCTGTCCCAGTCATATGAAAATCCAAGTTCTTTCAGCTGTTTTCTCATTTCATCGATATTGTTCCATGTCCAGACGCTTGGTTCCGCGTTGTGCTTGATAGCCGCATTCTCCGCAGGAAGACCGAATGAGTCCCATCCCATCGGATGAAGCACGTTGTAGCCCTTCATCTTCTTGAAACGCGCCAGCACGTCTCCTATCGAATAGTTGCGGACGTGTCCCATGTGAAGCTTTCCTGACGGATAAGGGAACATCTCCAGCACGTAGTACTTTTCCTTGTCTTTGTCCTCTGAAACTTTAAAAGCATCCTCTTCTTCCCATCTAGTCTGCCATTTTTTCTCGATCTCGCTGAAATTATACTTGTCTATCATTTCATACCTCCAAAATTAGTTTATTTCAAGATTTTCACAATCTCCCCAGATTCTCTCTATATTGTATTTTTCACGCATCTCTGCGGTCATCACGTTTATGACCACATCACCGTAATCCATCAGTATCCAGCCTGAGCTTTTCTTTCCCTCAACGCTTTTAGGGAATATGCCTGCGGGCTCGAGCATGTCTTCGACATTGTCGACCAGTGCGCCCATCTGTCTGTCACTGCCGGCTGACGCCATGACAAAATAGTCTGCAAAGGATGCCTTCGGTGATATGTCGATCACCGTCACATCTATAGCCTTCCTGTCGTCCAGAAGCTTTGCGACCTTCAATGACAATTCTTTAGGTTCCATCATAAGTTCTGTTTCTCCTTTAAATAATCCAGCGCATCGACCGTATCCGGGTCAAGGTATTCGCCTTTGCTTCTCACGAACTCGACTGATCCCGCCAGCGAGTCCATGCAGGCTCTGTCCAGATCGGTATATGCGGTTTTTCTCAGTTTTTCGACTGACGGATAGTCCCTGCCGGGTTCTATCGCATCTGCCAGAAATATTATCTTCTCGAGTGTGGACATGCCGGCCCTCCCGGTAGTGTGGAAAGACACGGCGTTTATGATATCCTCGTCCTTCACTCCGTAATCCCTCTTAAGGATCTCAGCTGCGACCTTTCCATGAGAGAGATTGACATTGCCGGCAAGTCTCTCGGGCAGCCCGAATTCCCGGACATATGAGTCCAGTGTCTCAGGCGGCTCGTTCCTCACCATGTCGTGGCACAGCGCCGCGAGTTCCGCTTTATGCGGATCCTCGCCGTATTTTTTCGCCAGCTTCACAGCTTCCTCAGCGACAGAATAAGTGTGTTTCAGACGCCCGGTCTTGAGATGCTGCTCTATATATTCCGTTATCCTATCCTTTGTACAGTCCATTATGTCTGATATACCTCTCTACTCTCTCAGGGATCAGATCAGTGCACGGGATATCGTTTTCGATCCGTCGTCTTATCTCCGTGGAAGAAACGTCGTACTGCCTGTTTTCGATGTTTATCACTTCAGTGCCGTATTCGCGACGTATCTTTTCCATGCAAAACTGCAGTTCTTCCTGTCTGTATCCGGGTCTGCTGCCTACCAGGTAGAAGCAGTTTTTCAGGAGCTCCTGCGCGTTTTTCCACGTCTCTATCTTGAGGAACGTGTCCGTGCCCATTATGAAGTATATGCGGGCGTCGCTGCCGTAAAGCTCCCTCATAGCTCTTATCGTCAGGTAAGTATATGATATACCTTCAGTGTCAAGCTCGTACGAAGATGCCTCCAGACCTTCGATATCTGCGAGCGCCTCTCTCAGCATGTTCAGCCTGTCTTCGCCTGATGTGATTTTTTTTTCCAGCTTGAAAGGCTGCAGTCTCGCAGGCATGAACAGTACTCTGTCGAGTCCCGCTTTTTCTCTGCAGTCAAGCGCCAGGTTTATATGTCCCAGATGCACGGGATCGAACGTCCCGCCGAGTATCCCTATCCTGCTGATCTCTGCCGTGTTGTCAGTCTCCATTATTTTTCCTCTGAAACTATCTTTATCCCAAGTTCATCGAGCTGCTGCTGCTCTACTGTGCCGGGAGCTTCGCTCACCATGCACTGAGCCGCCTGGTTCTTAGGGAACGCGATGACTTCTCTTATCGATTTTTCTCCTGTCAGCAGCATCACGAGTCTGTCCATACCGTATGCAAGCCCACCGTGCGGAGGAGTGCCGTATCTGAATGCCTCAACGAGGAATCCGAATTTCTCGTCGATATCCTCCTGCGACATCTTCAGTGCTCTGAACATATCCTCCTGCATGTCTCTATCGTGTATCCTGATGCTGCCTCCGCCGAGCTCCACGCCGTTGAGCACTATATCGTACGCATTGGCCTTTACCTTCGTAGGGTCTGTCTTGAGCAGCTCTGCATCCTCTTCCTTAGGCGATGTGAACGGATGGTGCATAGCGTGATAAGCATCTGCCTCCTCGTCATACTCGAACAGCGGGAAGTCGATGACCCACAGCAGATCGTACTGTTCATCGTCAAGCAGTCCCATCTCGCCGGCAATGTGTCTTCTCAGGAATCCGAGGCTGTCGAACACTACCTTGTTCCTGTCCGAAACGATCAGTATCAGATCTCCTGCAGCCGCTCCCATGTGATCTGCGATCTCCTGCAGCTGTTCAGGTGTGAAGAACTTGTTCACTGAGGACGACACTCCGTCTTCTGCGACCTTCATCCATACCATGCCCTTTGCACCGTAGCTCTTGATGAGCTCAGTCAGCTTGTCTATCTTCTTTCTCGTATAATCCTTTGCTGCGCCTGTCACACAGATACCACGCACGCTGCCGCCTGCTGCGATCGCATCCGTGAACACCTTGAAATCACAGTCCTTCACGAGTTCTGTGATATCCTGAAGCTCGAATCCGACTCTGGTGTCAGGCTTGTCGCTGCCGTATCTTTCCATGGCTTCGTCATAAGTCATCCTCGGGAACGGCGTCTCGATATCCACTCCCTTCATCTCTTTGAAGACCTTCTTGAGATATCCCTCCTGGATCTCGATCACGTCATCCATATCCACGAATGACATCTCGAGGTCGATCTGCGTGAATTCAGGCTGCCTGTCGGCACGCAGATCCTCGTCTCTGAAGCACTTTACGATCTGCATGTATCTGTCTGTGCCGCCGACCATCAGCAGCTGCTTGAACATCTGCGGCGACTGCGGCAGTGCATAGAAACGCCCCTGATTCACTCTGCTCGGCACCAGATAGTCTCTCGCACCTTCAGGCGTCGATTTTATGAGGACCGGAGTCTCGACTTCCGTGAATCCGTTATCCGAGAAATAGTCTCTTGTCAGCTTTGCCAGCCTGTGTCTGAATGTCAGGTTGTCCTGCATCTTTTTCTTTCTGAGATCCAGGTATCTGTACTTGAGCCTCAGGTTGTCGTCTACGTTGTCGTCGTCTTTTATATAAATAGGCGGAGTATCTGCTTCCGAATATATGATGAGATCGTCTGCAAACACTTCGATGTCTCCTGTCGGAAGTTCCGGATTCCTGGATTCTCTCTCCATGACCGTGCCCTTCACTCCGACAACGTACTCGCCTCTGAGAGTATCTGCCTTGTCGAACAGCTCCTGAGGGATCTTGTCGTTGAATACTATCTGTGTTATTCCTGTCTTATCGCGCAGGTCGCAGAAAATCAGTCCTCCCAGATTTCTTCTCTTCTGCACCCAGCCGTTCAGCACGACTTTTTCTCCGATGTCGGATACTCTGAGTTCTCCGCACATGTGGCTTCTCTTAAATATACTCATCTTTCTCTCCTGCTCCTGATCTATTTCATTAATTCTTCTATTATGTTCTCCATCGATACCGTAGTCTGTTCCGATGTCGCCATGTTTTTTATCGCAAAACTGTTGTTTTCCAGCTCGTCCTGGCCTATAACGACTGTCTTCTTCGCATTTATCCTGTTCGCATATTTGAACTGGTTCTTGATGTTCCTGCCCATGATATCCATCTGTGCGCTGACGCCCTTCTGTCTGAGCTGTCTCAGCAGTCTGAGGCCTGCAGCCTTTGCATCATCACCCATGACTGCGATGAACACGTCTGTGCCGTCCGGTTCAGGTATCTCTGCTCCGCATGCCTCCATGGTGAGCAGCAGTCTCTCCTTGCCGAGTCCGAATCCGACTCCCGGAGTTGCCGGTCCGCCTATTTCCTCAACGAGATGGTCATATCTGCCGCCGCCGCACACAGTACCCTGTGCACCGATCTTCGCAGTGACGAATTCGAATGCCGTCTTAGTATAATAATCCAGGCCTCGCACGATCCCCGGATCAACGACGTATCCGATACCCATCGCATCGAGGTTTGCCTTGAGCTGTTCGAACGCATCTCTGCAGTCATCGCACAGGTAATCGAGCATAACAGGAGCACCCTGCACCAGCTCGTGACAGACAGGTGATTTGCAGTCGAGTATCCTCATAGGGTTCCTGTCGAATCTGTCTTTGCACGTATCGCAAAGCTGATCGTATTTAGGCTCGAGGAAAGTCCTCAGTGACTGCCTGTGATCCTTCCTGCATTCAGGACATCCCACGCTGTTGATGCGAAGCTCTATATCGGTTATTCCCATTTCCTTCAGGAAATCATGCGCCAGACTGATGATCTCTGCATCTGCCATCATGTCGGACGTACCGAAAGTCTCGATGCCGAACTGGTGGAACTCTCTGAGTCTTCCTGACTGCGGCTTTTCATATCTGAAGCACGGTATGTTATAGTAGTATTTGCTCGGCTGTGCTCCGGCATAGAGCTTATGCTCTACAAACGCTCTGACTGCAGGCGAAGTGCCCTCCGGCTTCAGCGTGATATTGCGCTTTCCATAATCCTGGAAGCTGTACATCTCCTTCTGGACGATATCGGTAGTGTCTCCCACGCCTCTCTGGAACAGCTCAGTATGCTCGAACACCGGTGTCCTGATCTCTTCAAAGCCGTAATTCCTGCATATCTCGGCAAAGGCTTCTTCTATATAGTGCCATTTGTATGCCTGATCGGGCAGCATGTCTTTCGTCCCTTTAGGCGCATTCGTCAACATATTATTACCTCCAAAAGTTCTTTTCTTTTCTCTCGATCATTTCACCGATCCTGTCTATGTAGATCTGGTAATTTGAAACATTAGCGACTCTCTCGAGTCTGTTTTCCTCAGGAAAATAGACTTTGCTCATCCCGCCGGCTCCGAGCGCCAGTATGGACTGTGTCTCCTCCATTATCCTTATATTATAGACCGATACCTTGTCATCCCTGCAGAATCCCAGATTCTCGGTATTGCCCGAGGTGTGCTTCTGTCTGTAGAGATAGTACGGTCTGTATCCTCTGTCCCTCAGATATTTCAGAGCGTGATCCAGCATGGCCGTACACAGCTCTTCGTTCTTGTAATTGTATTCCTCGTCAAGCTCCTTGAGCACGGACGCGCGTTTTACCGCAAGTGTATGGAGCGTGATGTTCTCGGCTCCGGTATCTGCTATGCGCTGCAGACTGCTGCAGAAATCCTCGAAGCTCTCTGCCGGAAGTCCTGCTATCAGGTCCGCATTTATACAGCCGATACCGATCTTGTGCGCCATCTCGAATGCCTGCTCCGTCTGGCTGACCGTATGACGTCTGCCTATGAGCTGCAGCGTCTCTTCCTTCATCGTCTGCGGATTGATGCTTATCCTGCCTGCTCCTGCCTCCTTGATGATCCTGAGCTTGTCTTCGGTGAACGTATCCGGACGGCCTGCCTCGACCGTGAATTCTCTGAGGTTTTTCGTGTCGAACAGATCTGTTATCCTCGAAAGCAGCTCCCCGAGCTGTGACTCGTCCAGCGTCGTAGGAGTCCCTCCGCCGATATATATCGACTCGAGCGGGATCTGCTTTTCTCTTATCTTCGCCGCGCAGTACTCGATCTCGATGTAAAGCGCCTGCAGATACCGGTCTATCTCCGTCTCCGGCACCTGGTTCGAAGTGAATGAGCAGTACAGACATCTCGTCGGACAGAACGGTATGCCTATGTACATGCCGAGGCTGCCATGCTCCGGACGGCCTGCAGTCTGCCTCTGATACTGCAGTATGTCAGTGACCAGATCTGCCTTGTCCTGATGGAGCAGGTATTTCTCTTTAAGTATCTTCTCAAGCTCCGTCATGCTGCCACATGAATCCAAGATCTCTCCGGCAAGCTTTACAGGCCTTATCCCTGTAAGCACTCCCCATTTCGGGCTTTTCCCCGTGTAAAGCTCCAGGCTCCTGTACATCTTGCGCTTCAGTTCCTCGCGGTCGCCGTCGAAGCGGAAGGTCCTGCAGTCTTCAGGCATGCAGTCTGCATCGCCGCTGTATATTTCGTACATGCCCTTCGGCATGAACACTTTTATCAGTTCCTCATACTGGTGCGGATTCTCCACACCCTTCAACATACATCTATACAAAAGGGTTGTTCTCTTTCTCAAATCCTATGCTGGTCTGTCCCATGTGTCCCGGCAGGACGACTGTCTGATCCGGAAGTATGAACAGCTTCGTGTGGACTGCATCTGCCAGATCCCTGAACGATCCGCCAGGGAAGTCAGTCCTTCCGATCGACTGTCTGAACAGCGTGTCTCCGCTGAACAGCACGTCTTCTGACTCTACGTAGATGCACATCCCTCCGGGTGTATGTCCCGGCGTGAATATGAACTTGAGCTTGAGATCGCCTACTTCGAGCTCGTCTCCGTCGTTCACGAATATATCTCCTTTTACAGTCTGAGCTGATCCGAACATGAGACTCTGATTCTCTCGCGGATCCTCGAGCATCGGCTTCTCATTCGTGTGCACAACTACCTTTGCATCAGGAAAATCATCGAGATGCTCATTCACACCTGAGATGTGATCTGCGTGCCCGTGTGTAAGCACGATGTATTTGATCGCTATTCCCTCATCGCTGACTTTCTTAGTCAGCTTCGGGTTGTATCCGCCCGGATCCACGATGAACCCTTCTTTAGTGTTTTCATCAACTACCAGGTATGTGTTCACTCCCAGCGCTCCGCTGGGCATACATGTTATCTTCATTTTCATATATCTCCTTCTAAAAGTTTTTATTGCTGTCAAGAAGTATCGTCACAGGACCGTCATTGTGTATCTCGACCATCATGTCGGCGCGGAATATCCCTTCTTCGACACTGACGCCCTCCGCCTGTATCAGCTCTATGACTTTTCTGTAAAGTGCGCTGGCCTCATCCGGCGCTGCGGCTTTCGTAAAGCTCGGCCTCTTTCCTTTTCTGACGTCGCCGAGAAGCGTGAACTGTGAAACTGCCAGGACACCGCCTCCGATATCCTTTACAGACAGATTCAGCTTGTCGTTTTCGTCCTCGAAAATGCGCAGACCTGTGACTTTGCCCGCTATATACTCAGCGTCTTTTTCACCGTCTCCGTCCTCTACGCCGATCAGCACCATCAGTCCCTTTCCTATCTCGCCCGTGATCTTTCCGTCAACAGTCACACGACTTTCTGTAACTCTCTGTACTACTGCTCTCATGTCGTTGTCCTGTATGCCTCCATTATGCCAGGTATTCCCTTTAGTGACCTGCATATCTTTTCCATCTGGTTCTTGTTCTGTATCGAAAGTGTAAGATTGATCTTCACTGTCTCGTCTTTTTCCGCTTTTGCATTCAGTCCCGATATGTGCACGTCCATATCCTCGCATATCTTGGATATGCTGGAAAGCATGCTCTTCTGGTCTTTAGCGATGATGCATATCTCCGTATCGAAAGACTTGTCGAGGATATCCTGACCCCAGCTGACGTCTATGAATCTCGCCTTCTCCGCCGGAGACAGAGATTTGAGATTGTCGCAGTCCTTCCTGTGGACGGAAATGCCTCTCCCTTTCGTGATGAAGCCCACTATGTCGTCGCCCGGAACAGGGTTGCAGCAGCGTGCTATCCTTATCATCAGATTGTCCACGCCATCCACCACGATACCCGAATTGTCCTCGCGCTTCTGCCTGTTGTGCTGGTTGCGCTTGATCGTCTTCTCGCTCATCTCGTGAAGATTCTCGATCAGACTTTTTTCTTTTTCGGCTTCTATTTCCCTGGCTTCAGCATCGTATTTCAGCAGCGAGTTCATCAGTCTGTTGAGCAGAGTGCCTCCGCCCGACAGCTGATTATAAAGTTCATCGCTGTTCTTGTATCCGAACTCCTTTATCGCTCTCGTTATAAAAGCGCTCTTCAGCAGTTCTCTCGGATCATGCCCTTTCTTCCTTATATACTTGTCCAGCAGATCCTTGCCGCGGTCAACGAGGTCGCTTTTGTTCTCTTTTTTGAGCCACTGTCTTATCTTGTTCCGCGCCGAGCTGCTCTTTGCGATCTTGAGCCAGTCTATGCTCGGCCCTGCAGCGTTAGGAGACGTGACGATCTCCACTATATTGCCGTTTTCCAGATGGTGATCTATGGTCACCATCTTGCCGTTCACGCGTGCACCCACGCATTTGCACCCGACATCCGAATGTATCTTGAATGCAAAGTCAAGCGGCGTCGATCCTGCCGGCAGCTCTATGACGTCTCCCTGAGGCGTGAATACAAATACCTGACTGGAAAACAGATCCATTTTCAGAGACTCCATGAATTCCTTGGGATCCTTGACATCCTTCTGCCATTCAAGCGCCTGCCTCAGCCATGACAGTTTGACCTCCTCCCTGTCTGAAACGATGCCTTCT
This sequence comes from uncultured Clostridia bacterium, assembly GCA_934247125.1. Classification (GTDB taxonomy): domain Bacteria; phylum Bacillota; class Clostridia; order Peptostreptococcales; family Anaerovoracaceae; genus Lentihominibacter. The sequence goes on along the minus strand of CAKQIZ010000012.1, from coordinate 17,020 downwards.
TTGTATTTCCAGTGAGCTGCGATACCGTATTCTGCTATCCTGTGCATCTCGTATGTCCTGATCTGGATCTCGAAAGGCTTGCCGCTGTCGCTTATCACTGTCGTATGGAGCGACTGGTACATGTTTGGCTTTGGCATCGCTATATAATCCTTGAAGCGGCCCGGTATCGGCGTCCACATCGTGTGTACCAGCCCAAGCACAGCGTAGCAGTCCCTGACCGTCTCCACGATGATCCTCACAGCCATCAGATCGAAGATCTCATCCAGATTCTTGTGCTGGTATTTCATCTTCTTGTAGATACTGTAAAAATGCTTGGAACGTCCGTATATGTCATACTTGATATCTATTTCATCAAGCGTCTGCCTTATCTGCTCGACGACCTGCTCTATTGACTTTTCGCGTTCCTCCTTACGCTCGTTGACCTGTTCAGCGAGCTCGTAATAAGCTTCAGGCTCGAGAAACTTCAGTGCGATATCCTCGAGCTCCATCTTCATTGCATAGATACCGAGCCTTGCAGCGAGAGGCGCATATATATCGAGCGTCTCTCTGCACTTCTCGATTATCTTGTCATGTGTCATATAGTTGATAGTCCTCAGATTATGAAGCCTGTCCGAAAGCTTGATGATGAGGACTCTGATGTCTTTTGACATCGCGAGGAACATCTTCCTCAGATTCTCGACCTGGCGTTCCTCCTTGTTCTTGAACTTCAGTGAGCCGAGCTTTGTTACTCCGTCTACGAGAAGCCCTATCTCCTCACCGAAGTCAGCGACGAGCTGCTCCGATGTGTACTCGGTGTCTTCGACAACATCATGTAAAAGTCCAGCTATGATGGTCTCCTCGTCCATTCCGAGGTCTGCCAGTATTTCCGCCACCGCCATCGGATGTATCAGATAGGGCTCGCCTGATTTGCGCAGCTGGCCTCTGTGCATTTTCTCAGCTACATCGTACGCCCTTGCGATAGCGTCCATATCATAGTTGGGATTGAAATTTTTGATAGTCTCTAAAAATTCACGTCTTTTTTTCATAATGTGCGAATGCCCTTTACTTCTTATTATTGCCCTTTACATAACGTTTCGATCTCTTCTGGTTCGTAGCAGAATTCCCGTTCTTTTTCGGAGCTGTCTGCTTCTGTGCGGACGGCTCTCCTGCAGTTTCTGCCGCAGCTGTTTTTTCTGATATGTTTTCTGCTGCAGCCGGCTCTGCATCGTCAGCCTTTACCGCATCTGCTTTCTCTGCCTTTTCCGTATCCTGCACGAGTGCTGCCTTCTTAGCTTCCTTTGCCTGCTTCTTCCTGTTCGCCTTCACATGCTTTTCATAGTCCGAAAGCTTGCCGTGACCCGAGAAATCATAGTACAGCGGGCTGCATATACCGATCGACGAATATGCACCTGCGATGATTCCGACCATGAGCGGGAGCACGAATTCTCTGATCGCATCTCCTGCCATGATGAGAAGCGGCACCATAACGATCAGCGTAGTCGCCGACGTCATCAGTGATCTTCCCAGAGTCTGGGTTATACTTCTGTCCACGAGTTCTTCTGTATTCCCCTTCCTCATGAACTTGATATTTTCACGTATTCTGTCGAATACAACGATAGTGTCGTTTATCGAGTAACCCACTACAGTAAGTATACCCGCAATGAACGGATTGTTTATCGTTATATTGAATATCGCGTAGAACGCGATGACTATGAGCACGTCGTGAAGCACGCCCAGAAGAGCCGCTCCGCCGAATTTCCACTGCGAGAACCTGAGCCTTATATAAATGAACATGCAGACTGCTGCAAGCAGTGTAGCAAGGATCGCGTTGTTTCTGAGTTCTTTTCCTACCGAAGGGCCGAACAGTTCTTCTTCTACAACGTCATCCTGTGTGGTGCCGAACGCTTCGTTGATGCTTCCGATGACTTCAGCCCTCGCATCGCTGTCGAGAGACTTGATCGTTCTGATAACGATCTGATCGTTGTTTTCTCCCGAATAGATGATCTCAGGATCGAGCTTGTAGCTCTCGATAGCCTTTTCCACCTCGGATATCTTGACGGTCTTGCCCATATCCATCTGGATCATCGTTCCGCCTGTGAAGTCTATACCGTAGTTGAGGCCTCTTGCCACTCCGCAGATGAGTCCCACTACCATGATCAGTATCGAAATACCGTAGTATATCTTTCTGTATTTGATAAAATGAAGATCCTTATGTATAGAGAATGATGCTCTGTTGTTCTTGTTTATACCAAAGAACGCCTTGCTTCCCATTCTCTTGCCGCCCGACATCAGGCTCACATAAAGCTGTGTAACGACTACAGCAGTGAAAATGCTGACGATGATACCTATCATGAACGTCCACGCGAAGCCCTTTACGGAGCTTGTACCGATCTCATAAAGTATCACGGCAGCTATGAGCGTAGTTACCTGTGAATCTATTACAGTACTCATAGCACGTTTGAAACCTGACTGTACTGCGGAGCGCACCGTCTTGCCGCCCTCTATCTCCTCTCTTATCCTCGAGAAGATGACGACGTTGGCATCTACCGCCATACCTACCGACAGTATTATACCCGCTATTCCAGGCAGTGTCAGTACGCTTCCCATCGCAGCTATGATATTGAGTACGATTATAACGTAGAAAAGCAGTGCGAGGTCTGCAGCGATACCCATACCTCTGTATGCGACGAGCATGAGAATCAGTATTATGGCAAGACCTATGAGCCCTGCGTATACACTCATTTCCAGAGCGTTATATCCGATCTTTGCGGACTGTACCGAAGAGTTGACTTCGTTGAGCTCCAGAGGCAGTGCGCCTCCTCTGATCAGTGCAGCCAGGTTTGATGCCTCGTCCTGCGTGAAATTTCCTGTGATCGTGCACTTTCCTCCGCTTATAGGCTCATTTACCTGCGGATATGAGATGATCTGACCGTCCAGTATTATCATGATCGAGTCGTTCGGGACTCCGTCGATAGATGATGTCACAGAGCCGCTGTATGCTGTGGATGTAGCCTGATAGAACAGATCCGAGCCCTCGCTGTCAAACTCGAGCGCAACTGCATATCCTGCTTTCTGACTGTCTGTGGTGACAGATGCGTCCTTTACGTTTCCTCCGTCGAGCACGATCGTGCCGTCTGCCAGTGCAAACTGCAGCTGTGCAGTCTTTCCGATCTGTTCGATAGCTTCCTGTGCATCTTCCGCGCCCGGCAGCTCTACTCTTATTCGCTTGTCACCTTCTATAGTGACTACCGGCTCAGCCAGCCCCAGCTGGTTGACTCTCTCCTCGATAACGGTCTGAGTCTGCTCCATGGCTTTTTTCAGCTCGTCTCCCGTAAGATCAGTTTTTGCCTCCATCACTACATAGACGCCGCCCTTGATATCAAGACCGAGTTTTATCCTGTCCTTTAACGGATCTACAGGACCTGCACCGAATATGGTGAGATACCATCCTGCGGCAATAATTATCACAAAAAATACTGCCAGAAATCGTTTTAGATTGTAATTCATTTAGTCCTCCGGTTATGATTTTGTTTAAACAGATACTAATAATTCCATTTAATCATACTGTTTATAGTTTACTACTTTTTTTACATGTAAACAAGAAAAATCCGCTGATTTCCTGTAAATCCGCCGATTTCCCGCTAACTCGGGAGTTTGACACCTTCACATCAAGCTTATCCGTTATGTATGCAGGATGATCAGGATCCCGATCCCCCCTGCAGCATGTCTTCGACGTTTTCACAGCCTGCACTATATCCCAACACAGGAATGCCGATTCCAAACGGGTTCAGCAGGTTCGTTCTGAACCTGTTATGCTATCAGATGTATAAAGCTCCATGAAGGACGTATATCTCTGAATGCCTGCAATTTCAGCATAATTATAAAAATCACAGCATTGGCATATTTGTTGCTTTGAAAATATTCGGGATAGAGAATTACTATTGTAATTGTATCTGATTATTTTATGTTACAGGAGGTTTTTTGTTATGAAAGAAAACAATGAACTCAAACGAGGATTGAAAGTCCGTCATGTAAACATGATAGCAATCGGAGGAGCTATCGGGACGGGACTGTTTGTAGCTACCGGAGGCTCTCTTCATGAAGCAGGCCCCGGCGGTGCACTTGTTGCTTATGGCGGTATAGCTATAATGGTATTTTTCCTTATGACAAGTCTCGGCGAAATGTCTACATACATGCCGGTAACAGGATCCTTCGAGACTTATGCCTCGAAATTCGTAGACCCGTCACTGGGTTTTGCACTCGGGTGGAACTACTGGTACAACTGGGCGATCACTGTCGCCGCCGAACTTGAAGCTGCGGCTATAGTAATAAAATACTGGATGCCTGATTCCAACTCGCTGATATGGAGCGCCCTGTTCCTTGCGATACTGTTCCTGCTAAACTACTTCTCGGTCGGCGCATACGGCGAGAGTGAATTCTGGTTTGCCGGGATCAAAGTCGTTACGATCATCGTATTCCTCATCGTGGGGATCCTCATGATTTTCGGCATAATGGGCGGGACGTCACCGGGATTCAGCAACTGGACAAAAGGTGAGGCGCCATTCCCGGGAGGATTCGCTGCGATCATAGGGATATTCATGATAGCAGGTTTCTCTTTCCAGGGAACCGAGCTTATAGGTATCACTGCCGGCGAAGTCAAAGATCCGGAGAAAAGCATACCAAAAGCTATCAAAACTGTATTTGTACGTATAATGCTGTTTTACATAGGTTCGATCATTGTTATCGGTTTTCTGCTTCCATATGATGACCCTAATCTTCTTCACACCGGTATAGAGAACATATCAGTGAGTCCGTTCACGCTGATATTCCAGCGCGCAGGCATTGCCGCTGCAGCATCTCTCATGAATGCAGTCATCCTTACCTCTGTACTGTCCTGTGGCAATTCAGGAATGTTCGCTTCGACAAGAATGCTTTACTCACTGGCCATGGAAGGCAAAGCACCTAAGATGTTCAAAAAAGTCAACAAAAGAGGTGTTCCGGTCAATGCGCTCATCGTTACTACGATCATAGGAATGGCAGCATTCATGGGATCGTTCGTGGGAGACGGTTCCGTATATCTGTGGCTTGTCAATGCATCAGGTGTTGCAGGGTTCATCGCATGGCTCGGTATTGCCATCAGCCATTACAGATTCAGAAAAGCTTTCGCAGCGCAGGGACATTCTCTTGATGAACTGAAATACAAGGCTAAGCTTTTCCCTCTCGGCCCGATCATTGCAATGCTGCTTTGTATAATAGTTGTTGTCGGGCAGTTCTTCGCAAACAAAGATTTCTCAATCCTTGGATTCATGGTGGCATACATAGGAGCGATAGCGTTCATACTGCTGTTCATAGTCCACAAGATCGTCAATAAGACTAAACTCGTGAAGCCTGAAGAAGCTGACCTGAGTCAGGGATTTGCAAAAGAATAAAAAAGGATACTGATCATGAGCGGATTTATAAATTTCGACGAACGTGTTGCTCTCGTCACCGGAGCAGGAAGCCGCAGGGGTATAGGCTTCTGGACTGCGAAGCTGATAGGGCTCAACGGAGGAAAAGTAGTACTGGTTTCCACTACAAACCGTATTTATGAAAGAGCGCATGAGCTCAGAGATCAGGGTATCGAAGCAAAGGGGTATGTTGCTGATCTTACAGATCGCATACAGGTAGAAAAACTTACAGATGATGTGATCAGAATGTTCGGCAGAATCGATATCCTTGTCAACAATGCAGGCATGGTACAGGTCGGTGAGACACAGATTTCTGTACATGTCGCAGACATGAGTTATGAGCACTGGGATCACGGTATAGACCGCAACCTCAATATAACTTTCAATGTTACAAGACAAGTTATCCCTCATATGATATCACAGGGTTACGGACGGATAGTGAATGTTTCATCCGTAACAGGACCTGTAGTCAGCAATCCGGGATCTTCCGTATACGGTGCGGCAAAATCAGCCATTACAGGAATGAGCAAGGCTCTGGCAATAGAGACTGCAGGATACGGTATAACTGTGAACAATGTGCTTCCGGGATGGATCGCCACTGACAGTCAGACTGAAAGTGAAAAGATCGGTGCAGAGAACACACCTGTCGGCAGAGGCGGTACACCGGAGGAAATAGCAAATATGAACGTTTTTCTGGCATCAGATAAGGCTTCATACATCACGGGGCAGGATTTTATTGTGGACGGAGGAAATACGATCCAGGAATATAAAGGCCCCAAAAAAAATTATTACTGATCGATGCCGGCTTTTCCGGCTGACATCGTGAAAACAGAGGGAGCTGTCGCATTATGATATGCCCCCTCTCAACAGTTTTGGCTCTCACTGTCTTACAGTGCAGAGCCATTTTCTGCTTTGCGCCGTCTGTCGCGAAACCTCGCTGATTTTCCCATAAATCCGCTGATTCCCCGCTAACTGCCCGAGTTTGCACCGAAGACCCCGCCCGCTGCCCCCGCTGCAACAGGTATCAGATAGAACACGCTGAAGCTTTTCATACTGAAAGAGTCTGCGAATATGCCGCCTGCCGCAAGGATTATCACAAGCACGAAAACAGCAGCCGCGACACTGCCTGTCAGCATTCCCCTTTTCCCCGTCAGCCTGCCTTCCAGCATCCCGGTGATCGCAGAGACTAAAGACATGATCACGAGCAGACCTGCAAACGACCACCCGGCGCTGAAAGCTGTATATCTGAGCACTGCAGCCAGCACCAGGGTGAGCAGCACGAAAAGGATCAGCGCCGCAGCATACACCTTCAATGATTTTCTCAGAAATTCCATAATGCACCTCCCGTATAATATATTCCAAAGGTCGCACGCATATACAGCAAAACTGCTGCACCGTTTCCGGCACAGCAGTCTGCTGTTGTTTAACAATATAGTAGGAATTTAGGAGAATTATTTACTTTTTTATTGTATTATGATCACATATCCTCAATGAGATCATTCGAACTCCGGCTCCGCCGCATTTGCCGCCTTTTTACTGAACGATACCGCTCTTTCTCCGCAGCTGAGCTTTTTCATTACCGTGATGCTTGCTGCAAACAGCACCCCGGCCGTGATATAGCCGAAAACGAGATTTCCCGAAATACCCGTGACAAGATATGCAGCCAGTGCGATCACACCGCATACCAGGGAGTAAGGGACCTGTGTCTTTATATGATCTATGATCGAAAGCTCGCCTGAAGTTGCCGAAACGATCGATGTGTCTGCCAGAGGTGAACATGTAGCTCCGAGCCCTGCCCCGCCGATTATCGCGGATATGCACATCAGCAGATCAGCATTCGTTGCCACTGCAAACGGCACGACGATAGGGATCATGATCGCAAATGTAGTCCAGCCGCCGCCGATCGCGAACGCTGTCCCCGCACAGAGCACGAACATGATAGCCGGAGTGATGACAGGCGGGATATTTCCCTGGAAGACCGAGATCATGAATTGCGTAATGCCGAGCCCCTCAGCCACTCCGCCAAGCGTCCAGCCAAGGATCAGCACGAGATTTGCATAAAGTATGGACTTCACTCCTGTAAATGCTGCGCTTGCCAGCTCTGTCACCGGTGCGACTTTTCTTATACGCATATAGATAACTGTTATCACCATCGTGAACACGAGTCCGTACATAAGTGAACGTATACCTTCCATCCGGCTCACGGTCTGCATTATGCTGTGGTGTTCAAAGAATCCTCCCGTGTACATCATGAAGAACAGTACCAGGCATATCAGCAGTGCGATAGGTATTATCAGGTCTGCAGGCTTACCCTTTGCAGGGATCAGGTCGCCATACGAAGCCTCTTCGTCCTCGTCTCCGCTGAACGAATGCTCTACCAGCTTGCCTGTAGTCTGGACTCTCTTCTCTGCACGCGCCATAGGGCCGATGTTGAGATTGAATGCCGCAACACAGTACACCATAACCAGACATACGATTATGAAAAAGTTGTACGGTATCGACTGGAGAAGCAGCTGATATGAATTTCCTTCGATGCCTGCAGCGACCATACCTGTTGCAAGGAGACCTGCGAGGAATGCCGACCAGCTTGATATCGGTGATATCGAGTTTATGCTGCACACGGTCGAGTCTATATAATATGCGAGTTTTTCTCTCGGCACGTTATTCTTGTCCGATATCGCTCTCATAGTCGCTCCTGTAGTCAGGTTGTCAAAGTAGTCGTCGATCATGAGCAGCGTGCATATGATGCATGTCATCAGCCCGGCCTTTTTCTTGTTGTTAACGCGCTTTGACATGTACTCGGCGAATGCCTGTGAACCGCCTGACTTCACGAGAAGACCTATGAGTGCGCCTATTATCACCATGGAAAGCAGCACCATCAGATTATCCGGAGTCGTTATGGATCCCGTCACCAGGGTTCCGTCTTCGTTAACAGTACCGATAAATACGCTTTCAAAATGCTCAAGTGCGCTTACCGGATTGAATTTTCCGAGCAGAAAACATCCAAGCGTTATTCCGACCGCCATCGAAAGCAGTATCTTTTTTGTTTTCATCACGAGAAAAATCGTAAGCAGAGGTGGTACGATAGACCAGAAAGATAATTCCAAAATGCTCATTAGTACAGCTCCTTTCGTTCCTTCATTCAGCATGCCGGTCAAGATCCGGCGCAAAGGCTGTCCTTCAGTGTTATAAACATCTGATCAATAAATGAATTTATAATTGCTGTGCTGCGGACGATACATAACCGCATCCGTCTTAAATAAATTAATATTTTTGCACAAACAAATATTAACAGAATATTTCAAAGGAACAAATTGGCTGTATTGCTTAAATGTTTCATTATAAGGCATGAGAATACCTTATCCTGAGGTAGAGCCGCTACTTAAAATCAAGTAAATGTATTCAGGTTTGTAGTTGATTTACACCGTTTTTTTGATTTTTTAGATGTTGTTACAACAAATTATTTTTATATTTTTATTGTAAAGAAAAAACTTTCTGCATTTTTATATACGTATTTGTCTGTTAGGCAGTGCAAAATATAACTATTTTGCTATCGAGTGCGTTTATATCCTATGAACATTCCTAATTTACAGTAATGTGACCCTCTGTATTTATCTCACACCACAGACTGACGGCAGGCCCGCCATAACTACAAAAAAGAAGCCGGTTCCCCGACTTCTCATAATGTCATTGATTTATTCAGCTTTTTTTTCTTCAGTTGATTCTTCAGCTTCTGCGGCTTCAGCTTCAACTTCAACTTCTTCTGCAGGCTCAGCAGCTGCTTCTGTCACAGCTTCAGTTTCTTCTGTTTCTGCTGCTTCAACAACTTCTTCCTTTTCTTCAACTTCCTCTGCAGGAGCTGCCTTTTTCATTCTCTTAGGCTTTGAAGGTTTCTTTTCTTCGACCTCTTCGACCTCTTCAGCTGCTCTGTTCTTTGCAGGTCTCTTGCTCTCTTCGACAACTCTTGAAACAGCCCATCTCATGATTTCAAATTTTACTTTGTCTGCTCCAACCTGGATAACCAGCGACTCATCTTTTGTTTTTACGATTTTTCCGCAGATACCGCCGATCGTGATGATCTCATCTCCGACCTGTAAGCCTTTTCTCATTGCATTTACTTCTTTTTCTCTCTTCTTCTGCGGTCTGATAAGTAAGAAGTACATTACTGCCAGCAATACTATTAAAGGCAGTATCATCGTCAAAGTTCCGTTCATTCAACGCTCCTCCTGTATGAATATGTTTCTGGTGCATTATCTCGGTGATAAGATAATGGTGCCGGCGATGGGGGTCGAACCCATACGGTGTTGCCACCACGGGATTTTGAGTCCCGCACGTCTGCCAATTCCATCACGCCGGCTCAATGAAACTAATTATATCATCAAACCCTTGTTAATTCAAGGCTTTTCCGTGTCATTATCAGAGAGATATTTTCAGACGATATGAGCCTGCTGCTTGATCAAAGTTTCAAATAATATAAGCAATAAATCAGTACATAGGTAAAAATCCACCTTTTTCTCTATTTTTTCTCTTATTTTTCCCAGGCAATTCTCTTATTTAACCCAAGCACTGGCTTTTACTGGTCTTGTACTTCTCTAACTTCTTCAAACATGATTTCACTCATCAACTTTGCAGTATGTACTTTCGTCTTCATATCTGCTATGTGCACATATCTCATCGTTGACTGTATGTTATTATGTCCAAGCCACACTTGAATGTCTTTAAGTGAAACCGATCGGTTATGATCTGAAAGAAGAACCGATGCACAGCTGTGTCTGAGATCATGAAACCTTATATGTCTAAGATCATTCTTTTTCAACAAGTCCCTGAAATGATCCGTAACATAATTAGGTCGCACAGGCTTTCCATTATCCTTGATATATATATAATTAGAAGTATCATATATATCGAGTTTTTTCTGATAAGCTTTCATATCTAACAGCATTGCTTCGATTTCTCTTAAAAGCGGAAACACTTTTATGGTTTTATTTTTCGTCTGATCTTTGCCTATCACCCTTATGCGATTATCATCTCCCGATAATTCATGTAATGTATGCCGTATGGTGAACTGTTGATTATGAAAATCAACTGCATCCCATTTCAGCCCACATACCTCACTTCTGCGCAGTCCATATATCGCTGCCATATAAACTGGATATTTGAAATCTGAATCCTTAACAATTTCAAGTAGATTCACTAATTCTTCTGCAGAAAAATAATTTTCTATTGGCTGCGACTTTGGCGGTGGTTTTATATCCGTCATGGGATTTTCACGCAGTTCACTTATTGACCTTGCATAATTGAACATTGCACTCAAGACAGCTCTATGGTTCGATATCGTCTTGTTAGACAACCCTTTCTTATATACGCTATTGAAGTACCTTTGCACATATTTTGAATCGACTTCTTTCACCAGGCATTTGTGTTCAGTAAAATATGGCATTATATGATTCTTGACCGGTGATTTGTACCCTGCATATGTTGATTCTGCTACTCGTGGAGGATGGCAATACTCCATCCATTCATTACACAGATCAGTCATATAATACAGTTCATTTTCTTCTATAATATTTTTTGATATATCTTTGTCATTATTTTTTCTTGTATCACATCTTACTCCCTGCAGGATATCTATGATCTCAGGCTTTACTTCTTCAATATTGCTTTGCACTTCCATTTTCTGATCAGGGTTTAACGGATCGAATAGAAGCCGTGCAAAAATCAGTTTTTGCTCCGCACGTTTTTTATTACCTTTTACTTTTAAGCCTGTAGATATCCATTTTGACTTTACACGATTATCTGTTTTATATGTCAATACACAGTACCAGTAACCGGCTTTTTCCTGTAAATGTCCTGCGACCACCTAGCCTCCTTTCTTACGCCGCATATATATCATACAATGCCGGCGTTACGTTTTCATCAAATAATATATATTCACATAAAAAAACACTTGCAAATTCCTGCGTAAGAAAATAAAATATATTAAAAGGGTCTTGTTGCGTTATGTTAATCATATTAATTACGTTCAAGATTCCGTGTTATAAAAGGATCTCGCGCTCAAAACTTGATCCTTTTTTCATTTATGTTTATGGATTAATGAGCAACGAACCAAATGGTTCATCGCTCATTTTTTTCTTCCAATTCTCCTCTTTACTATCTTGACCGCTGCTTCTGCAAGCACTTTTCCTGTGGTGTGCCATCCCTATATACGGTTCTTCCCCAAATGTGCTGCTTCTTTCTTGCCAAACTTATTGGATCACCAGTTATCATCATTTATCATGACTGGAGAAAATCTTCGCACTGCTCCATTTGGTTCACAGTATAGATGCTATGAGGCTCTGCCTGTTTTTCAATGTTCATTTATGAAATCTACAAATCAAATATTTGCAGTATCATACAAATCAAATATTTGCAGTATCATACAATATATCTTTTTTAGAGCTTGCGCTTTGCGCCGTGAAGAATATGTTTGGGAATATCAACTAGTGCATTGAGATCCAGCATATCATCTACGCCTAAAGCTCTACAAATTTTCAAAGATGAGGCACGGCCTATACGACTACTTTTATTTTCACAATTATAAATCGTTGCTCTGCTTACACCGCTCATTTGTGCTAGATCATATGCAGAAATTCCCCGTTCCGCTCTCAAAGCACATAGCCTAGGAACTCTCACCATTTCCTCAGGATCACTGCAACTATCTTGCTTGACCCAGTTCAAAAATGTACTTTGCGGTATTTGACACATTTCGGCAGCTTGTCGACTCGACAATTCCCCAAGTTTGTATCTTCTTTTACACTCTTCATATAATTGTAATTTGTCCTTCATAATTTCCCTTTACCATGATCTGTTGAACCAAAAAGCAGACTTTTTGATTCGTGCATGATATAATCATATTAAAGTAAGAAAACTATTGAAATTTCAGTATCTGTTGTTTCAATGATGCTTGAGTAAAAAAGTCTAGTTTTAGATTCATTTTTAACCTTTTTAACTTTCCGTAAAAACGTGCTTTGGCACAATCCACACATTTCAGCGGCTTGTCGAGATGATAATTCTTTATTTAAATATTGAATCGCAATTTCTTTAAACATTTCCGGATCACTTTTTACTGGACGACCAAACTTGATCCCTTTTTCTCTGGCGATTGCAATTCCCTCGGCTTGGCGTCGTCTATTTTTTTGTCGCTCTATATCGGCCACGTAGGACAGTATCGTTAATGCCATATCCGAAATAAACTGCCCCGTAAGCCCACCTTCTCCTTGACGAGTATCAAGAAGTGGCATATCAAGCACCACGATATCAACACCTTTAACTTTTGTTAACTCTCTCCATTCTGCTATTATCTCATCATAATTACGCCCAAGACGATCTAACTCCTTTACAAACATCACATCTCCTGGCTTCATTTTATATTTCATCTTTTGATACTGTGGCCGTGCAAAATCTTTGCCCGACTGTTTATCTGAAAATATCTTGTTTTTTGCGACTCCGGCCTCCATCAATGCTGCAATCTGACGATCCAGATTCTGCTCTCGTGTACTTACTCTTGCATAACCATATTCCATGATTCTACCTCCTAAAAATAAAATTTAAAGTATGACTAAATTTTATTTCTTAGGAGGGTATTTACCAAATCACCAAGGGAAAAGCAGTAATGATACCCTTGTATTTATCAAGATTCCAAAATGGTTTCATGCACATCCTACTCTTAACTATTTTCCAAAGACTGCTGCCACTGATTTTATTTTTTCACGCTTCTTTTGTACATGAAAAAACCGCCTGTTTTTCTACAAGCGGTTCAATGGTTTGTCATTTATTCATCTGTTGTACTGTCTCCGAACAAAATCCGCATATAATCGCGGCGGGCATAGAGAATACGGTCAATAAAAACTTCGCTGCCGTAAGCACGGTAGAAGCTAATGTAATTGCCGCTTACAATAAAGCGATAATCGCTCTCTATATCTGCAATCGAAGATAGCGGAGCTCCGGCCTGTGCATGGTTCTGTAAAATGCGGAGACTTTTTGTAATTCGACTTACGGTTGCCAATGCTGCGGATGGGTTCAGTAGCTCTTCCTCAATATAGGCTTTGATTTCTAAAAGATCGTTTTGGGCTTCTTCGGATAAATGCAAATTATTCATTGACAATCCCGAGGTTCTTCTCCACGGCTTCCAATGTCAGCCAGCCTTTCTCTTCGCCAGATTTTCGGCCTTTTGCAAGTTCATTCATCAGCCGGAGGGTTGCCTGTGTCTTTTCAAAGTCCTGCATATCGAGAATTGCATATCTGCCGCGCCCGTTCTTTGTCAGAAAAACCGGAGCACCAACCGCCACATCATGCAGGACATCGCTGTAATTTCGCAGATCGGAAATGGGTTTGATATTTGGCATATTGCTCAACTCCTTTCAGCCATAGTATATCCTAATTTGCTGTAAAATTCAACAGCAGTTTTTACAACACATAAATTTTGCTGATTTCCTATTTGCTAAGTTTCATCGCGAGCCGCACGGATGCGCTCACTGACGGCGACATAAAAGGTCGGAGCCGTTTCAAAGCATACAAAGCGGTTGTGCCGGAACACGCGCAAATGTCCACTACCAGTTCGCTGGGGCGGGTATAGGTGCGGATCAGATACTCGCAAAGTTCCACTCCGGGATAGCGGCGCATCATTGGACTCCGAGCCCTGCCGTTCAAATTTCCCATAGTTGGAGCTTGTTATACAATCATCATCTTCTTCCTCGATCTGAGAACCCACTCAAAGGAGGAGAGGGAGACTATAGAGGAAGAGGAGGATATATAATTATATATTATATTAATATATTATATATATAACTATTTAACTAATATACATGTCCTTAAAATAAGGACATCGGGAATTTCAACGTTTCCAGCCCTTCAAAAACTCTTTTATGGATTTTTATAGATGTCCTTAAAACAGGGACATCATATTTTTCAACGTTTTCACCGATGTCCTCAAAATAGGGACATCGTATTTTTCAACATTTTTATAGATGTCCTTAAAATAAGGACATCATGATTCGAAAGACTCTTAGTTTTGTGCAGCATGTGTATATTCTCTATATAGTTATAGCTATTTGTTTACTCTCAGCATATGCTTTCATTTCTTTAGTTATCTGTCCGATTTCTTGGTCTATACTGTCTGTCGATCCTTTTATGATAACCACACGAGCTCTTTTGGAAAGCAGATCTTTTAACTTTCTGTCTCGTTCAGATAGATATGGATGTTCCTTGAGCACTGATCGCTCCCTCTTATCTTCCTTTGGCCATGTACCATATTTCTCCTTTTTGATGTGTTCTTTCTCCACCTGCTTTGTTGCGGCTTCCACAGCTGCATCTATATCTTCCTGCGATTCATGTATACTGTTCATCAGACAGGTCTGGATCCATGCTCGCTTATTTCTTATAGAGGCTTTATTCTTTTTTGTCCCGTTCAAAACATAAATTATATGCTTCCATGTAAGCATATCCGCCATTTTCACTATACACTCATGTTTTTTGACAGCCCCGGATATTTTTATTTCTTCTGAATACAGCATATCTTCTATAACAGAAAAAATCGTTTTTATATCTGCAGCATCCGCTGGGTATTTTTCTACAAGCTCCCTAAACTTTAAATTTTCTTCAGCCTTTTGATATTCTTTCTGGTACTGCGTTTCTGCGTTATGGATATGTGTTTTGTGTCCTTCCTTTTTTAATTTTAATGGTGCACCGAGTGCACCATTAGATTTTTCTTCTTTTTTCTTATTCTGATGAGCTTGGCTTTCGTTTTTCAGACATATAGTCGTTTCTTTTCTGTTTCCTGACGCCTTTGAAGGTTTAGGCGGATTCGGATCACTTGATGCAGGATTAGCTACGATCACATAGATATTACGTCCTTTCCAGCCGTTTACTTCCTCTCGCTCTATTCTTATGTAATCGTACATCATGAGCTGATCTAAATATTTATAATAACGGCTTTTACTGATATTCAAATCTTTCAAGATCTTTTCTCGCGAAGGAAAGTTATTCTCACTATCTCCTGCAAATGACTGAAAATAACAGTATATAGCTTTTGCTTCAATAGAAAGGCGATGATCTCTCATTACGATCCTTGGTGCCATACCAAATCCGCCCGACATTACTCCTTCAAACTTTAAAATATCGCATATGTTTTTATTCATCTCTTTCTGCATTTTAACGCTCCTGTCTCATGTGTCTTTACAAAAAAAGAGAATTGCTTTTAACAACTCTCTTTCAGTTCAATTATTCCAATGTATTTTCTATGTCCGTTTGTGTCTTTCTATAAATAGCCTGATTTTTCATACTCTGTATGTCTTTACGAAAAACTTTTTTCAATGTATTGACAGCACTGTTCAATGCCACACCCGTGTATGTACGTGTGCGTACTTTCCCAGTATTTTTCGCTTTATCCTTAAATACCTTTTTCCGTTTTTCATGCTCTATTTTCCTACATTCGGTCAATACGGCATTTCCCATTCTGTAATACATGTCGGCTATCTTATTCTCTTTAAAACGCCGTCCATTTTTGTTGCTTCCGTATGCTGCTTCATATTTACCAGATATGTCTTCAAGCATCGAATTAAGTTCTTCCATATCATCTTTAAAGTATTTTTCTATCACTATATCTGATATATCATCGATATGTGAAATATATGGCTTCATTGCATTGTTTCCGTATTTCCACAATCGCATGTCCCCCGGAAGCTGCTGCAAAAGTGATATGAATGCTTTCTCTATTTCCGGATCATTCCTGCGATTAAATCTATCCTTCCTACTTTCAAAGATGATCCGCTGACGCATTATTTCATTTATCTGCTTGTTTGCATCTGAAAGAGAGAGCGCTTTGTTGACGATTCTGCTTTTTGCCGCTTCCATAGTACTTTTTCGCCATTTCCCCCTCTGATACAATTCACCTCTGGCATTTACGCAGCATCTTCCCTCGCCCAATACCCAAGATGGATCAGGGTCTACCATTGCGATATGTATATGTGCATTATCCGTATTATGATGGATCGCTGCCATCCAGACAAAGCCTTGCATATTCTCTTTTTCCTGTATTGCTGCTACAGCAGTTCTTGTATAATCTTTCAAGATGTCTTCATGTACATATCCATCATCATCCATTATCCCGTTTATTTCAAGAAACTCAGGTTCAAATGATATTACAGTCTGAAACAGCAGGCTGCCTTTTTTTTGCGAACTGTCAAAGATATTCTTGAGTTCCTGTTTTTCATCATCTGTAATATTATCTTTCTCATTGAAAAGACCTGTGGATTTTTCAGGGTTATCCATATAATCCTGATATGTCCCGAAAACATCGTATTCTCTCAATTCTTTTATATCACGTATAGCTTCCGGTCTATCGATATACTCGACATATCCTCTGTAAGCGTTTGCTCCAGGTTGAATGAATTTTTCTACTAATACTATCCCTGCCATGTTGATTTCTCCTGCTTTTCTAATGGTGCACCGAGTGCACCATTAGATTTCTCCTGCTTTTTTTAATGGTGCACCGAGTGCACCATTAGATTTCTCCTGCTTTTTTTAATGGTGCACCGAGTGCACCATTAGATTTCTCC
>CAKQIZ010000011.1 GCA_934247125.1 uncultured Clostridia bacterium | reverse complement strand
GCGGCGGCATGTATGGCTCTGTATCTCGGCAATGCCTGGGATTCGATAGAGAGAGCCATGATGAATGGTATATACAACGCGCTTCAGTCTGTAATGATCCTGATGATAGTCGGTATACTGATCGGGGTATGGATCGTCGGCGGTATAGTGCCGTCTATGATATATTACGGTCTCAAGCTGCTGTCGCCGTCAGTGTTTCTGGTAGCTGCAGTGCTGATCTGCTCGATCACATCCCTGGCTACAGGCACGTCGTGGGGAACGATGGGAACGATGGGGCTTGCCCTTATAGGTATCGCGATCGGTCTCGGCATACCGGCTCCGATGGCTGCGGGTGCGATCATATCCGGCGCATATTTCGGAGACAAGATGTCACCGCTTTCTGATACTACGAATCTGGCGCCTGCAATGGCCGGCACGGACGTGTTCACTCATGTAAAATTCATGCTGCTGCCTACGGGTATAGCGTACGGCATAACACTCGTGGCATTTGCGATCATGGGATTCACTCATGTGAAGAGCGGCAATTCGGCGGACCTTTCGGCCGTACAGGAAATGAGCAGCGGTCTTGCGCAGAACTACCATATAAGTCCGTTGCTTCTGATACCGCCTCTTATCGTTATCGTTGCTGTAGCGCTCAAGGTGCCTGCTATCCCGGGCATAACTCTGGGTATCATTGCGGGCGGCATCATGGGAGCTCTTTTCCAGGGTGAAGCGGCTTCGCTGGGAGTGCTGCTTGATGCGGGAATGAACGGAAATGTAAGTGAAACAGGAGTAGAAGCGATCGATGCTCTCCTCTCGTCCGGCGGGATAACTAACATGATGAGTTCGATAGCACTGACGATAATCGCTATGATGTTCGGCGGGATCATGGAAGAGACAGGGCAGCTGGATGTACTGGTGCAGAAGATCATCGGACTGGCAAAGAGGCCGGGAGGTCTCGTAGTCACTACAGAAGCTACATGCATACTGAGCAATGCGGCAATGCCTGAACAGTACATATCGATAGTTATACCGGGCAGGATGTACGCAGACACTTACAAGAAGATGGGCCTCCATCCGAAGACACTTTCGAATGCACTGGAAAGCGCAGGAACGGTGACGTCCGCACTTATCCCGTGGAACACATGCGGCGTGTTCATTTACGCGACGCTCAATGTTGCGACTTCAGACTATCTGCCGTATGCTATCTTCAACATCTCTATGCCGATAATCGTAGCGATAATGGCATACATGGGCTATACTGTGGCTGACAAGGACGGCGTGCGTATGACAAAGAGAGCGCAGGCCAAGAAGAAGGCAGAGCTTCAGGAACAGGCATAGCATGTGACATGATGCGCTGACGGCACGATGGAGAAATGCCTGAAAGTCCACTGACTCTTTAAGTGACGGATCAATAAGCTGTAGACCTTGCAGGAGACTGCGGGGTCTTTTTTGCTGATGAAGTTGCTCAAAAATCCATTGAAAAAAATTGATATTTTTAGCAAAAGTCGTTTGAAAAAGTTGATACTTTTGACGAAAAGTCGCTTGAAAAAGTCATATAAACAGGTTAATCTGTTAACAACAGCCTATATAGAGACAAGGAGGAGCTTGGGATGCTAAAAAGAAAGATTGAACGTCGTCTGATTGAGTGGAAAAACTCGGCTAATAAAAAACCATTATTGATAAAGGGCTGCAGACAGTGCGGCAAAACATTTTCTGTGCTTGACTTTGCAAATAAGAATTATGCCAATGTCATCTATTTGAATTTTTTTGAAAATCCTGATTACTGTTCCGTTTTTGAAGGGTCGCTGGAAATAGATAATATTATCATGCTTTTATCTGCACTGCTTGGCGATGCAGCCGTATTTGAAGCTGGAAAAACCATAATAGTGTTAGATGAGATACAGGAGTGTCCCGGTGCAAGAACTGCTCTTAAATTCTTTCATCTTGACGGACGTTTTGACGTGATCGGAACCGGATCGCTTCTGGGTGTACGAGGTTACGGTAAAGAACCAAAATCTGTTCCGGTAGGCTATGAAAGAGTGATTGATATGTATCCTTTAGATTTTGAGGAATTCTTGTGGGCTAATGGTATTTCAGCCGCCATTATCGACAATTTAAAAAAATATATAAGTGATGCAGTACCTGTTCCTGAAGCTTTGCATAACAGAATGCGGCAATTGCTCCTGCAATATACTGTTGTTGGAGGCATGCCTGATGTGGTTCAGACTTTTATCGCCACCAAACAGATGGATGAAGTTTTAAGACTACAGAGGGATATTGTCCGTTCATATGAAGATGATATGATAAAATATGCCGATAGAAAGGATAAATCGCATATCATCGAGTGTTTTCAGTCTATCCCGAAACAATTGAGTAAAGAAAACAAGAAATTCCAGTATTCCGTTGTGAAGAAAGGCTCGACGGCATCCAGATATGCAGGAAGTTTACAATGGATAGAAGCTGCAGGTATAATATCCAGGTGCTACAATCTTAGTATTACAGAACTTCCTCTTGATGGAAATGCGCAGGAAGATATATTCAAGGTATATATGCGTGATTGTGGTCTTTTCGTAAGCATGCTTGAAGATGGCACTCAGTATGATATACTGCAGGGCAATCTATACGGGTATAAAGGCGCTGTTTTCGAAAATCTTGTTGCAGATATTTTTTCGAAAATGGGGCGAAAACTGTATTACTTTCATAAGAACTCCGGATTGGAAGTGGATTTTGTGATCAGATATAAGGGTGCGTGTACGTTAGTGGAGGTAAAAGCATCTTCCGGCAATACCAAAAGTACAAAGACAATATTGAAGCATCCTGAAAAATATCATGTGTATTCTGCCATTAAACTTGGTGATTATAATGTAGGAAAATCAGATGAGATAATGACATTGCCTCTTTATATGGCTTTTCTGCTTACAGAAGTGTAGCATGTATCCCTTGAGAACAGATCCCATATTGTTTTGGTAAAAAGTGAAAATATGGTATACTTTAAATACTATGGATAAATCAATGATAAAAGCGATATGCATCATAACGGCATTTTCGATGGCGGTGGTTCTGATAATAGGGTCGATAGCTACCCTGAGGAGCACCTCGATCCTTTCTGCCGAAATAGATGAAAAGATCGTTGCGACAACTGAAAAATACGCAAACGACTTCAGTGCGGAATTCAATCACATGGAGGGTCTGACGAACTCCCTGGCGGCATACGTCAGGACGACTTTTGATGTGGAAGCCTTCGAAAATGATCGTGAAGGATATGTTGACGAATACAAGGAGAAACTGGCACAGCTGATAAAGAATGACCTTTTATCGATCAAAAGCACGCACAGCCTTTACGTGACATTCAACCCGCAGCTGACGAATCGAGATGAAGAAGTCTGGTATTCGGCGATGGACGGTGAGATAAAAGAGATCAATGCAGATTTCAAGAACAATAAAAGGGACTTCACGCTGCCGTATGAGAAGGAGATGGAGTACTTCTTCAAACCGCAGGGTAAGGATCACGGTGTCTGGGTCTCGTCATATTACGATCAGGATATCGATAAAGAAGTGTTCTCGTATTCAGATGCGATATATGTCGACGGATTGTTTGTCGGCGTTGCGGGAGCAGACATCAATGCCGAGTATATGCTCAATATAATAAAGGAAATGAGCCTGTACAAAGGCGGCGCATCAGCTTTGATAGATGAGAATTATGAGTTTATCGTGCATAATGATGACGATTCTGCTGCTGAGGAAGACAGGATCATCAGCCTTCTGAAATCCGAGTATGAGAAAAATGGCGGAAGCGATGCAGGGCATGTCATTTATAATTTCCTGGGGACCGAAAAGATAATGGGTTACTGCAAAATGCAGAACGGCTGGATATTTATCACCACGCAGCCCGTCAATGCCGTATACAAGCCGATCAGCTCGCTTCGCGGCACGATGATAATGCTGGGTGTGTTTCTGCTGTTTGTTTTCATTGCATTCCTGATCGCTTTTTCTCAGCCTATGATCAGGAAAACGAGCGCTCTGGAGGAAGAAAACCGCAGGAAAGAGATCATCATCATATATCAGTCGAGGCAGGCCAAGATCGGCGAAATGGTGGGGAATATAACGCATCAGTGGAAGCAGCCGCTGAATACTATCAACCTTATCCTCGGCAACCTGCTGGACAGCTACCGTTATGGCGATCTCGACGAAAAGCGACTTGAAAAAAGCGTGAGCAAAGTCGAGAATATCGTCGAGAAAATGTCTGAGACTATTACAGACTTTTCGGGATTTCTCAAGCCTGCGAAGGAAAAAGTCTATTTTGATGTCAGGGACTGTATAAAGAGTGCCATAGCGCTGATGGAGGAAAGCATAAATGTCAACCGTATAAAGCTCGAAATCAGCTGCGATACGGAAAAGAAAGCGTACGGCTATGACAATGAAACGACGCATGTGATATTCAATCTGCTCAACAATGCGAGAGACGCAGTGGCAGAAGCGGGCGTTACGGACAGGAAGATAACCATAGATGTTTCCGAGGAAGACGGGATGATCAAAGTAGCTGTGACAAACAACGGCAGACAGATCCCGGAAGAAGCATTTGAGCACATATACGAACCGTATTTTACAACGAGAGACGATACCGGAGGCACAGGCCTGGGGCTTTACATATCGAAACAGATAATAGAAGATCGTATGGGTGGAAAGCTGCAGGTACAGAATATAGAAGGCGGTGTGAGGAGTACGGTGCTTATACCTGAAGAAAAACAGGAAACAGAAAATGAGGAGAAAAATGAACACTGACGAAATGCTTAAAAAACTCAAGATACTGTATGTCGAAGACGATGACGAGGCGAGAGAAGAGCTTACCGATGTCCTGAAACGGCGCGTGGGGCGTGTCTTTGCATGCGATAACGGTGTGCGCGGACTGGAGCTTTACAATGATTTCAAGCCGGATATCATAATCGCTGACTACTATATGCCTGAAATGAACGGCATAGAAATGATAAGGCGGATACACCAGCAGGGAGAGGAGACTGCGGCGATAGTCATCTCTGCTGTGAATGAAGTAGATGCGATCCTCAGAGCGATAGACGCAGGCATCCACAAATACATACTGAAACCCGTGAATGTGCAGGAATTGCTGGACGTGCTGCAGGAACTGGCATCTGAGCTTTACGAAAAGCGAAAACGAAAGACTGCGTCACTGCCGGAGAATAAGAAAAAAGTAGAGGATGAGATAAAGCGCGAATTTTCCGCGATGCTCAAGGCGATGACGGGAAAAGGGCCGAAAAACGTGAATGTTTTCATGAATGGGGACGATATCGAGGTGGTCGCGTCAGAAGTTCTTACGGTATTCGAAAAAAATCTTCTTGACAATTATCGGAATGTTGCTATAATTAAGCATAATAGGGAATTGTTTTTCTCAGTCAAGGAAAAAGAGATATGCCAGATGATCCTGAAGATATCAGGCTGCAGGGTCACACTGTCAAAAGTCGTTATCAGTGTTGAGAAAGACAAGAACAAGTTGATATTTACTGTTGAACAGGGCGAATGAAGCCTGGGTAATCAGAGCGAGTGCCGAGAGAATCGCACAGGGAGACAGTAGCAAACCGATTTGTACGCTTAAGCGGATATTATTTAAGGCTGTTTAGGATCATACAATTTATTTTGTATGATCCTTTTTGTTTTTTGTTTTATTACTTTTTAAGGAGGCTTTTATTATGACACAGAACAGCAATGGAGGACATGAGCTGCAGCGGGGCATCAAAGGCTGGCAGGTGACATTCATCGGTCTTGGCGGTGTGATAGGCTCATGCTATTTTCTGGGTATAGGAGTATGCGTACGAACGATGGGACCTGCAGTACTTCTCGGATTTGCCCTTGTTTCGATCGTTATTTATGCAGTAATGGTAGCTTATGCAGAGCTGCTTGTAAATGTGCCGAGGACAGGCTCTTTCATATCGTATACAAAAGAGTTTCTGGGACCGCAGTGGTCGATCGGCATGGGATGGGCGTTCTGGTGCAACTGGGTGGCATTCGTGCCGGCTGAATGTATCGCACTGGCTTCTACCGTGAAATATATGACTGGCTCCGACAGCCTGGTGCTTTATGCGGGCGTTGCGATAGGTGCGCTGGCGGTGGTGACTATAATAAACATCGCAGCGGTGAGCCTTTTCTCAAAAATCGAAGGCGTACTGGGTATCACAAAGGTAAGTGTGATAATCCTGTTCATAATAGTTGGTTTAGGCATATGGCTCGGGCTGTGGGGAAATCACGGCGGGTTCGTAGGAGCTTCTGTAAACTTCAGCAATATGGGATCTCTTACAGATGCACTGTTCCCGAAGGGTTCACTGATCGTATTCACGCAGATGACCCTGATACTCGTTACATGCGAGGGTACAGAACTGATCGGACTTGCAGCGGCAGAAGCGCAGAATCCTGAAGAGTCAGTTCCGAAAGCATGCAAGAGCGTTATCTGGAGAGTGCTCGGTCTTTACCTCGTGCCTATCGTACTTATACTTCTCGTATATCCTTGGGGAAATGCGCAGGATGAAGTGCCGATCTTTGCCGACATATGCAACAGCTACGGTATGCCGATCCTCGGGTTCATAATGTCAGCGGCGGTATTTGTGGCGGCATTCTCGTGCTCGAACTCCGGTTTCTATGGATCAGTAAGAGGCATGTACGGACTTGCAACTGAAGGTCTTGCGCCTAAGTTCCTCAAGAAAGTCACACCGAATGGAAACCCTCGAAACTGTGTATGGCTCACGATGGGATGCATGTGGGTCATCATGATACTCGGACTCGTATCACAGCTTACGGGTGCACTTGAGACACTGTATGCGAGCCTGCTGTCTCTTGCAGGATTCACAGGAACGATGTGCTGGATAGGCATATGTCTGTCGCAGTACATGATGAGGAGAAAGCTGAAGCAGAGAGGATATGATCCTAAGACATGCCTCAAGGCAAGAGTGAGTGACAAGCTGTCATGGTTGCCGCTGGTTGCTGCATTGATACAAATCGTGGTTCTGGTAATGCTTGTGATTGAAGACCAGCTTGTGTTCAGCATCGCGGCAGCTTGTACCATAGTTCCTATGGTCATAAGATATATAAATGTAAAGAGAGGAAAGGCAGAGGACAGCGTGGCTCTCAGCAGTCATGAGAAATCGTTCGATGAGCTTTTTCCTCCTCTGAGAGATGCAGCTGTGGAGAAACAGCATCATCATATGACGGTCGGAGAGCTGATGGAAGAGATAAAGCACAGTGAGATCGTCGAAGAGATCAGACACAGTGAACTGGTGGAAGAACTAAAACACATGGAAAAACAGCCGGAAGTCGGACTTGACTGAAAACACCTCAAAAACAATATATAAATAGATGGAACGAAAGCGTTTTTGCCCTTTGCTGCGGGCTTAAGCGCTTTTGTTCTGTAACGGTAAATGACCGCAAGATTGTGTGTTTACAATTTTCAGATTTTATTTTATTATATAAACAGAAAGTTATAAATTTAACAAAGGAGATTTTATGAGAATTTTTGACACCAAAGTACAAGAGTTGAAGTACACAGTTCTGATGGAGCTGGCCTGGCAGACATGGCGAGGCAATGATGCCTTTTCGGTGTTCAATGAAATAGCAAACGAGATAGTCAAGAAGGATGAACCACCGAGGAGCTGCTGTATATACAAGGACAGAGCGATAGTTGCGGAGAGGATAAGGATAGCCTTGGGCGGCAATAAAAACAATCCGAATGTCATACAGGTAATAGATATTTCATGTGACGAATGTCCCGAGGCGGGACATGTGGTAACGGACCTTTGCAGAGGATGCGTAGCTCACAGATGCGCTGATGCATGCAAGCCGGGTGCGATAAAATTCGACGATGAACAGAGAGCGCATATAGATAAAAGCAAATGCGTGGAGTGTGGCAGATGTGCGGCGGTATGTCCGTACAGTGCGATCACGAATTTCAAGAGACCTTGTGAGAGAGCGTGCAAAGTGGATGCGATCAGCATGGGACCTGACGGTGTTGCAGTGATAGACAGCGAAAAGTGCATCGCATGCGGCTCGTGCGTATATCAGTGCCCGTTCGGAGCAACGCTGGATGTATCGAGCATAACCGACGTCATAAAAACAATAATGGAGAGCGAGGACAACGAGAAGTTCAAGGTCTATGCCGTAGTGGCACCGGCGATCGCGAGCCAGTTCACATATGCAAAGATCGGTCAGATCATTACCGCGATAAAGAAGATCGGATTCTATGCAGTTGAGGAAGCGGCACTCGGAGCGGATATCGTCGCTTACAATGAAGCGGCGGAGCTGCAGGAGCGTGACCTCATGACTTCATCATGCTGCCCGGCATTCGTGAAATACATAAAGACAAAATTCCCGGATCTGACTGAAAACATATCATCGAGCCTGTCGCCGATGGCAGAGACAGGAAGGTTCATAAAGCAGCATGATCCCGATGCGAAAGTGGTGTTCATAGGACCGTGTACAGCGAAGAAGGCTGAGGTAAAGGATCCTGAAGTAGCTAAGTATATCGATTATGTTCTGACGTTCGAGGAACTGCAGGCGCTGATAGACAGCAAGGATCTTGAGGTCGAGGAACTCGAGGAGACTGCGCTCGACAATGCTTCGTGCTTCGGCAGGAACTTCGCGAGATCGGGAGGCGTTACGGATGCAGTGACGGAAGCTGCATACGAGAGACTCGGGGAAGACGTCAAGATAGATCCTATCATATGTGACGGCATTGACAAGTGTAAATCCGCATTGCTCAGAGCAAACAAAGGCGTGCTCCCAAACAACTTTATTGAAGGAATGGTCTGTTCAGGCGGGTGCATAGGCGGCGCTGCATGTCTGACTCACGGAGACGCCAATAAGCGAAGTATAGAGAAGTACGGCATCAGTGCGACGATCAAAGGTATACAGGAATCCGTGGAAAAGGCAGAAAACATAGAGTATTAAAATCCATATAAAATGGTATGAGAGTTTGTGAAAATTCCTGACAGACGGCCGCGCAGTGCTTTACGACCGTGAAGCAAAGAAGAACGAAAAATGTGCCTGTGGCGGATGTGGCGCTTTGCAAACCGGTAAAAAACGGAAAAGTTTATAAAAATGCGCAACAAAGTTGGTAATCGTATACGTGATTTTTTGAAATTGCGCATAAAGTGTGAACGTTTGACTGAAATAGATAGTCAGACGTTCATTTTTTGTGTATAATGACAAATAGTACTGCTGTGAAGCTTTTCACAAATTCGTAAAGCGCAGCATGCAGCCAGTTATCATAATTGTTATTGTTATTATATTATTTTTTGAGGTGATTTTTTATGTTGGAAACTTTGCACTCAGGTATCTCAGCGGTCAGCAACGTGCTGTATCAGCCGTGGTTCGTGCCGCTTCTGCTGATGGCGGGCGGGATTTATTTTACATTCAGATCTAAATTCATCCAGGGCAGACTGTTCAAAGAGTCGATCAAGGTCGTTATGGAAAAACCTGTCGAAGAGAACGGAGTCTCGTCATTCGGAGCACTCATGGTTTCTACCGCATCGAGAGTAGGAACGGGAAATATCATCGGCGTTGCCACTGCGATATGCCTTGGCGGTCCGGGAGCGGTATTCTGGATGTGGATAACGGCTATAATAGGCGGTGCAACAGCGTTCATAGAGTCCACGCTTGCGCAGATATACAAGAAGAGAGCTGATGACGGCACGTGCTACGGCGGACCTGCGTTTTACATGCAGCAGGCACTCAGGCAGAGATGGCTCGGAGTTATCTTTTCAGTGCTGATAATACTTATATATGCAGTCGGATACAATATGCTGGCAGCTTACAATCTCCAGTCGGCATTCGCTGCATTCGATTTCTATGATACGAGCGTTACGCCTAAGATCATCGGGCTCATCCTCGCGGTGCTGTTCGGTGTGATCGTTCTGGGCGGCGCAAAGAGGCTGATAAAGGTGACGGAAGTGATGGTGCCTCTGATGGGTATAATATATGTACTGGTATCATTTGTGATAATGGCTCTGAATGTCACAGAGCTTCCGGGAATGATCGCAGGTATTTTTCGCAGTGCATTCGATTTCTCGTCGATGGCCGGCGGTTTTGCAGGTTCATGCATCATGTGGGGTATCAAGAGAGGTCTGTATTCGAACGAAGCAGGTATGGGTTCTGCGCCGAATGCGGCTGCAAGAGCTGATATCTCTCACCCGGCAAAACAGGGTCTCGTTCAGATGCTTTCGGTATTCATCGACACGCTGCTCATCTGTACAGCTACAGCGTTCATGTGCCTGAGCACATCGGTCGATCCGGCGGGATACGTTGCGGACGGCAGCGCTGATGCAGCAGGGTATGTACAGAATTCGATAGCTGCTTCACTGGGATCTTTCGGGCCGGTATTCCTTGCAGTAGCTCTTTCGCTGTTCGCGTTCACTACGCTGATCGGAAACTATTCGTACTGCGAAGGCTGCCTCGAGTTCATCATCAACAGAGATGCGCCGAAGCCGAGCCTGATAGTCTTCAGACTGCTCGCCACAGTGCTGGTTTATGTCGGAGCGACTGCAAGCGCAGGTTTTGTATGGGATACTGCGGACATGCTCCAGGCTATGATCGTCGTTGTAAATATCCCGGTGATCGTGATACTTGGGAACACGGCGTTAAAGTGCCTCAACGACTATATGCAGCAGCGCAGGGAAGGCAAAAACCCGGTATTCCTCGCAAAGAACATCGGTCTGAAGCAGGATACGGATTACTGGAAATAACCTGTGCGTTTTATGCAAAGGGCTGCAGATCATGCAGAGCACAGAGCTTTATGCAAAACCTGCAGCTTATGTAAAGTACTGCGCTTTATGCAAAGGCCGGCAGTGCCGTATGCCTGCGGTAAAGGCCGGGGCTGCAGCTTTGCAGAAAAATTTTCGGAAAAATTTCGGAAAAGTCCGAGGTGAGTTTTAGCTTGCAATAATGTGATATCTGTGATAACATGAATCGTTAGTAGAATTACCTGCGGCCCGGTCGGTCGAAACTCCGACGACGACTCAGCAGCAGGCGGATTATATCAAGGAGGGAATCAAATGATCACTACTGAAAAAAAAGCGGAAATCATCAAAGAGTATCAGTTAAAAGAAGGAGATACAGGTTCTCCTGAGGTTCAGATCGCAATACTGACTTACAGGATCAACGATCTGAATGAGCATCTTCAGGTTCACAAGAAGGACCATCACTCAAGAAGAGGCCTTTTAAAGATGGTAGGACAGAGAAGAAATCTTCTTAATTACCTGAAGGAGAAGGATCTGGAAAGATACAGAGATCTTATCGCTCGTTTAGGTTTAAGAAAGTAAACGGAACTTAAAGATTTAAGCGGGGCACAGACACGACCCCGCTTGATTTTTTATGAGTTGCCCGTATCTGTGATACGGCGCGCAACATGGCAAAGCCATTCCTACGGCTTCGCCTGCGCTGTCCGTTTTGTCAGCGAATCGCTGACGCTCTTCGGACAAAAAGGCAACTCAAACACAGAAATCACAGCGCTTCAGCGCGTGGTGATTTTTCAGTGAAATGAGTTGCCCGTATCTTGAAGCCCTATCCCGAAATCTCTGATTTCGTGGAAGGTCTCACGCAAAGCTTTCCCAAATCTGTGATTTGGCAGAAAGCGACTGCTCGATACGGCGCATCTTTCAAACGCGAGAGGAAATAAACAGGAGGTAGTTGTTTATTATGAAATTCACAGATTACAGAACTTTTAAGACAGCCATAGGCGGCAAGCTGCTCGAACTCGAGATCGGCAAGGTCTGCGAAATGGCAAACGGACAGGTCATGGTAAGATACGGAGACACGGTTGTGAATGTCACTGCTGTAGCATCCAGGGAACCGAGACCTGACATCGACTTTTTCCCGTTATCTTGTGATTATGAGGAAAAAATGTACGCCGCAGGCAAGATACCCGGCGGCTTTATAAAAAGAGAAGGAAGACCCAGCGAAAAAGCAATCCTGAACTCAAGGCTGATGGACAGACCTTTGAGACCGCTGTTCCCGAAAGGCTTCTTCAATGACGTGCAGGTAGTTGCGACAGTTATGTGTGTCGACAACGATGCGCCGTCAGAGATCGCGGCAATGATCGGTTCATCGGTAGCACTGGCTATATCCGATATACCATGGGACGGCCCGACAGGATCAGTACTTATCGGCATGGTGGACGGGCAGTTCGTAGTTAACCCGTCGCTCGCACAGAGAGAGCAGAGCAGTATGCATCTGGTAGTGTCCGGAACGAAGGAAGCTATCATGATGGTAGAAGCGGGGGCAAACGAAGTTCCTGAGGAAACCATCCTCGATGCTATCATGTTCGCACATGAAGAAATAAAGAAAATCGTCGAATTCATCGAAGAGATCGTGAAGGAAGTCGGCAAGCCTAAGATGGAAATCGAACTTTACAAGGTTCCTGAAGATATCGAGGCTGCAGTCAGAGAATATGCTGAAGACAAGATGAGAGCCGCTATCCAGACTTACGACAAGATGGAAAGGCTCGATAATATGGACGCTGTTGAAGCAGAGACGAAAGAACACTTTGCGGAAATCTATCCGGACAACGGCAAAGACATCGGTAATGTTCTTTATGCGATAACAAAAGAACAGGTAAGAAGCCTCATCCTCGACGATGAGATCAGACCTGACAACAGAAAGAGAACTGAGATCAGACCTATCTGGTGTGATACAGGACTTCTCCCGAGAACACACGGTTCCGGCCTTTTCAAGAGAGGACAGACTCAGGTAATGTCGATCGCGACACTTGGACCTCTCAGTGAGGCGCAGACTATCGACGGCATAACAGAGCAGACTGAGAAGAGATACATGCATCATTATAACTTCCCTCCTTACTCAGTAGGTGAAGCAAGGCCTATGAGAAGTCCGGGCAGAAGAGAGATCGGTCACGGTGCCCTTGCGGAAAGAGCGCTCATTCCGGTGCTCCCCGGCGAAGAAGAATTCCCTTATGCTATCAGAGTCGTATCGGAAGTCCTTTCATCAAACGGATCGACATCGCAGGCGTCGGTATGCGGCAGCTGCCTGGCACTGATGGATGCAGGTGTTCCGATCAAAGCTCCTGTAGCAGGTATCGCTATGGGTCTCATCGAGAGAGTAGAAGAAGACGGAAGCAGCAAGATGGCTATACTTTCAGATATCCAGGGAATGGAAGACTTCCTCGGAGACATGGACTTCAAAGTTGCAGGAACTGCAAAGGGTGTAACTGCTATCCAGATGGATATCAAGGTGCACGGACTTTCAAAGGAAGTCCTGCAGAACGCGCTCAAGCAGGCTTACGAAGGCAGGATGCATATAATGAAGGAAATGCTCGACGAACTTCCTGAGCCTAGAAAAGAACTTTCACCTTATGCTCCTAGGATCATCTCGATGCAGATCGAGCCTGATCAGATCAGAACAGTCATCGGGCCGGGAGGAAAGACTATCAACAGGATCATCGCGGACACAGGCGTCAAGATCGACATCGATGACACTGGCCTCGTATATATCGCAGCACCTGATATGGAGTCAGCTCAGGCAGGTATCAGAGAGATCGAATTGCTTCTCAAGGAGCCTGAACCGGGCGAGATCTATGAAGGAAAGGTAACGAGAGTGATGCCTTTCGGAGCGTTCATAGAGATCCTTCCTGGTAAAGAAGGACTGCTGCACATCTCGAAGATGGCAAAAGAAAGAGTCGAGAAAGTCGAAGACGTAATGAACGTCGGAGATGTTGTAAAAGTAAAGGTGACGGAGATCGACAGCCAGAACAGGATCAACCTTTCAAGAAAAGAGCTGCTTAAATAAGAGCTGGAGCGCCTGCTTCGGGTCGAAGCGCAGATCGAATTGCAGATCGAACCGTCTGGCAACCGCAGAGTCGCCGCTATGCAAAGCGGCAGGCGCCGGGCAAAGCAGACAAATATGATAAAGAGACAGAGACCGGGAGAAATCCCGGTCTTTTGTGTTATGTGCTTTACCGAGGGGCAGCAGGCTGGACACAAATACCAAGATCAGTTTCCAGCTGCTGGTGTTTTGGTAAAAACAGCGGTTTTAAGGCCTGTTTGAGAAGGTTAAATACCAAGAACTTATGGTCATTAATTGAGTTTTGGTAGAATTACATAGAGAAATCGCCCAGATCACAAGAAAAACTACCAAAAGGATTTGGGTGATCGCTGATTTTTAGCAGGCCTTTTTTAAATATCGGAAAATCCTGCTTTTTTGCTAAAAATACAGGTCTTGATCGTATCATTTGGTATCGGATGATAAAAACACTTTGGATGCAGTTGTCGGCACCGATCGTGAATGGATCGCGACTCATGACTGGCGATGAATGTTTATGCTCGAAAAAGACGCTGCAGGTGCTTTGCATACCGATAAATAAAGCGAAAATGCCAAAAATCAGTATAAATTCAAAAAACAATCAAGAGAAATGAAATAATTTGCACGAAAATGATTGACTTTGCGCGAAAAAGTGCTATTATATAGCCATAAAGGAGATCGGAAATGTTACAAGAAGAAAGATTCAACAAAATATTAGAGGAACTGGCTGAAAACGGTGCAGTAAAAAATATCGAGCTGTCACGAAAACTGAACGTCAGCGAATCGACTATTCGCAGAGACATAAACGAACTCGATGAACTGGGAGAACTCAGGAAGGTTTTCGGCGGAGCAGTAGGCGTCAAGAAACATGTGAACACAAGGGAAGATGACATCGTAACGAAAGCGGCGGTACATGTTGAAGAAAAAGATATGATCGCAAAGTATGCAGCAGGCTTCATATGCGATGATGACTCGGTTTTCATAGATGCAGGCACGACGACCGAACGGATGACGGATTATATAACGAACTGCAAGGCGACATATATGACGAACGGCATAGTACACGCACAGAAGCTGGCGCAGCGCGGATTCAGAGTAAATATCGTGAGCGGCGCCGTAAAAAAAGTGACGCTTTCAGTGATAGGAGTGAATGCCGTGAAATCTCTCAGCAATCTGAATTTTACGAAGTGCTTCATGGGAGCGAACGGGATCGACCTTGAGAAAGGTTTCACGACACCGGATATAGATGAGGCGATGATAAAGGAAGAAGTTGTGAATCGATCAAACGACGTCTTCATTCTGGCAGATTCGTCCAAATTCGGTCAGGTATCGGCAGTGACGTTTGCAAAGCTGAAAGGTAAATGTATCATAACGGATAAACTTGATAATGATCTTTACAGGAAGTACGCGGTCGTAAAGGAGGCAAAGTGAGATGATCTACACTATCACGATAAGCCCGGCCATCGATTATGTGGTCCATCTGGACGAGTTCAGGACCGGGATGACGAACCGCTCAAGCGGAGAGGAAATTTTTTTCGGAGGCAAAGGGATCAACGTTTCCCAGATCCTCAAGGAGCTGGGGATGAAAAGCGTGGCTCTGGGCTTTGTGAACGGATTCACCGGAAAAGCTCTGGAAAACGGTCTGCACAAGCGCGGCATAGAGACTGATTTCCTCTATCCAAGGCAGGGGATCACGAGGATCAATGTCAAGATCAAAGCCGGAGAAGAGACTGAGATAAACGGACAGGGCACGATCGCTGATGAGTCGGATCTGAAGATGCTTTCGGAAAAGCTGCAGAAGCTGGAAAGCGGGGATGTGCTGATAATCTCGGGGAATATCCCGTCGGCTATACCACAGGATACCTACAGCAGGCTTCTCGAAACAGTAAAAGACAAAGATATACGGATAATAGTCGATACGAACGGTGCGGCGCTCATGGATGTCCTGAAATTCCACCCGTTTCTGATAAAGCCGAATATCGATGAGCTCATAGATATCTTTGGAGAAGAGATAACGGCTGAGGACGGCGCAGCGAAGCTCCAGACGGCAGGAGCACGCAATGTGATCGTATCGATGGGCAAAGACGGAGCACTGCTGATGGCCGAGGACGGCAGACTTTACAGAGCGGGAGTTTGCAGCGGAAAGATGCTGAATTCCGTAGGGGCAGGCGATTCCATGGTGGCGGGCTTTGTCGCAGGGTATATGGAAAAGAAGGATTACCAGTATGCACTGGATCTCGGCAGCGCGGCAGGCTCAGCGACAGCTTTTTCACCGGGACTTGCAAAGCGGCAGCAGATAGATGAATGCATGAATGAACTGAGAGCAAAGGCGGTATAGGGAGAGTGTACAGGAGTCAGGGATAACCTTAATGTCGACTTTGTCGACAAACATATGAAACCCTTTTCAAGGATAACCTTTATGTCGACTTTCAGTCGACATACTAATGAAACCCTTTTCAAGGATAACCTTAATGTCGACTTTGTCGACAAACATATGAAAGGAGTGCGAGACATGCGCATAACGAATCTACTTGATAAAAATGCAATAATGCTGAACGCTGACATTTCGGACAAGAGCAAAGCGATAAACACTCTTATCGAAATGCATGATAAAGCCGGAAATCTTTCCGATAAAGAAAAATACAGAGCGGGGATCCTGGCAAGAGAAGCGGAGAGCACTACGGCAGTAGGAGAGGGCATAGCGATACCGCATGCAAAGAGCAGTGCGGTAAAGCGGCCGGGACTTGCAGCTATGACGGTGCCTGAGGGTATCGATTACGGCGCACCGGACGGCAAGCCGTCGAACCTGCTGTTCATGATAGCGGCACCTGAGGATGGCGACCTTCATCTGGAAGTGCTTTCGAGACTGATGACACTCCTGATGGATCTGGAACTTAGAAAACGACTTCTTCAGGCACAGACTGCCGAAGAATTTCTGAAAACGATAGATGAAGCAGAGGAAGCGAAATTCGGAGCAGAGGAAAAAGCCGGCGATGGAGAAGCATCAGATGCACAGACAGAAACAGCAGCTGCAGCAGCCACATCCGGAGCAGCAGATGACGGGCAGGAAGATGCAAAGTGCAGGATCGTGGCAGTCACGGCGTGTCCTACAGGCATAGCGCACACATATATGGCAGCTGAGGCGCTCGAACAGAAGGCAAAAGAAATGGGCGTCAGAATAAAAGTGGAAACGAACGGGTCAGGCGGAGCTAAAAACGTCCTGACACCGCAGGAGATACAGGAAGCAGACGGAGTCATCATAGCAGCAGACAAGAATGTCGAGATGGTCAGATTTGACGGCAAACCCGTACTGATGACAAACGTTTCAAAAGGAATAAACGAGCCGGAAACTCTGATCCGGACAGTGATCGACGGAAAAGCTCCGAAGTACAAGTATGAAGGCGGCAAGACTACAGAGAGCAATGTTTCCGAGGAAACAGCAGGGCATCAGATATACAAGCATCTTATGAACGGAGTTTCATACATGCTGCCGTTCGTTATCGGCGGAGGGATCATGATCGCGCTCGCATTCCTGATCGATACGGTAGCAGGTGCACCAAAGGATTCTTCCTTCGGGACATACACTGCCGCTGCAGCCTTTTTCAAGACAGTGGGCGGATACGCATTCAGCTTCATGCTGCCGGTACTGGCAGGCTATATAGCCAGGAGCATAGCGGACAGACCGGGACTGGCAGTCGGATTCGTAGGCGGTTATATCGCGACGATCGGATGCACGTTCGGGCAGATCGCAGGAGACAGCACAGCGGTATCAGGATTCCTGGGAGCACTGATCGCAGGTTTTGCAGGCGGATACATCGTGCTTCTTCTGAAGAAGATATTCGCTTTCCTGCCTAAATCAGTCGAGAGCATGCTGCCTGTACTGATCCTGCCGCTGCTGGGGATAATCATAATGGGACTCTTCATGTGCGCTATAAACCCTGCAGTAGGTGCAGTGAACCAGTGGATAACGGACGGACTCAACTCGATGGGTGAGACGAGCAAGATCATACTGGGATGCATCGTGGCAGGAATGATGGCGATAGATATGGGCGGTCCGTTCAACAAAGCTGCATACGTTTTCGGTACGGCAGCGATAACGACAGGCGGATTCGATATCATGGCAGCCGTAATGATCGGCGGCATGGTGCCACCGATCGCGATAGCACTCTGCGCTACTTTCTTCAAGAAAAAGTGGACTGCGACAGAACTCAAGTCGGCACCTGTGAACTACATCATGGGACTGTGCTTCATCACTGAAGGAGCTATACCGTATGCGGCAGCCGATCCGGTCAGAGTGATACCGCCATGCGTAGCGGGATCGGCAGTTGCGGGAGGACTTTCGATGGCATTCGGATGCACATTGAGAGCACCGCACGGAGGCATATTCGTATTCCCGGTAGTAGGAAACGTGATGTTTTATGTGATAGCACTGATAGCAGGTGCGCTGGTAGGGATGGTACTGCTGGCCCTCCTGAAGAAAAATATCAGCACTCAGGAAACCAAACAGCCTGCATAGATGCAGATCGTGAAAAGGACGGAGGAAAGCAAAATGGTATCGAAGAAAGTAAAAGTAGTGAATTCACAGGGCTTCCATATGAGACCTGTAACGGCATTCGTAGGAGCTATGGGCAAATACGGATCAGATGTGAAGATAGTATCAAAGGGGAATGAAATAAATGGCAAGAGTCTGATGGGCATAGTGGCAGCCTGCATCAAATGCGGCGAAGAGATCGAAGTGCAGTGCAGCGGAGACGATGAGGAAGCGGCACTTCAGGAAGCTGTCGGCATGATAGAATCAGGATTCGGTGAAGAATAAAAAGCTGTTATTGCGGAGGTCATAAAGATGCTAAAAGGAATTGCAGTATCGGAAGGAATAGCACAGGGAACTGCGGTCTGTGTGGATACAGGCAGCAGCATCGGAAACAGCGACGGTACCTACAGAAAGGCTGAGAGCAGAGAAGCGGAAGCCGGCAGATTCAGCGAGGCGATGAGATCTTTTATCGAGGATACTGAAAAAGCTGCACGAGATCTCGAGCAGCGAGGCATGACAGAAGAAGCGGGCATACTGCGCAGCCATATAGAAATGGCCAGGGATCCTTCTGTAGTATCGAAAATAAACGAAGAAATCGATAATGGATGCTGTGCGGAAGAAGCAGTGGACAAGACGCTGAAGTTTTTCGCAGATATCTTTGAGGCGACCGGCGACGAGCTCACTATGCAGCGTGCGGCCGACATAAGAGACATAAACAGCAGCCTTTACAGCAAACTTACAAAAAACAGCCTTACCAATCTCTCCAGACTGCCGGACGGGTCAGTACTCGTGACAAGCGAGCTGACACCGTCCATGGCAGTCGACATAGACCCGGCAAAGACCAGAGGGATAATCGCGGAGACCGGAGGCTATACGTCACATTCGGCAATACTCGCAAGAGCGCTGGGGATACCCGCAGTGCTGGGAGCAGAGGGAGCGCTTTCCATGATAAAGGATGGCGAGCAGCTGATCCTGGACGGGATCACAGGCGAGATACTGCAGGAGCCGGATGAGGATACTAAAGAAAGATATAATGCAAAGGCGGAGGATTTCCGAAAGAAAAAGGAAATGCTGAAAGCTTTTAAAGGAAAGAACAGCGTTACGGCTTCCGGAGAGATCAAGGAAGTGTTCGCGAATATAGGAAATGCGGAGGATGCTGTGACGGCGAGAGCATGCGACGCCGAAGGTGTGGGACTTTTCAGGACGGAATTCCTCTACATGGACAGGGATTCAGCACCTGATGAAGAAGAACAGTTCGAGGCGTACAGCAGAGCGGCGAAGGTGATGTCACCTGATCCGGTGATAATCAGAACGCTGGACATAGGCGGCGACAAGGATATCCCGTATATGAAGATGGACAGAGAGGACAATCCGTTCATGGGATTCAGAGCAGTGAGGTACTGCCTGGAGAACAGAGAGCTTTTCAAAACTCAGATCAGGGCGCTGCTCAGAGCTAACGCAGAAGGCAACATCAGGATCATGATACCGATGGTCACATGCCTTCAGGAGATAAGAGACGTCAGAACGCTGATATCAGAGTGCTGCGATGAGCTCAAGGCAGAGGGAAAGAAATTCGATCCCGATGTACAGGTCGGCATCATGGTGGAGACGCCTGCGGCAGCGGCAACAGCCGATATACTTGCGGATGAAGCGGACTTTTTCAGCATAGGCACCAACGATCTGACCGGCTACATGATGGCGGCAGACCGAGGCAATGCAAAGGTCGCATATCTCTACAAGACTTACCAGCCGGCAGTGCTGAGGATGATCCGGGAGGTATGCAGTGCTGCAGGAAAGGCCGGGATAACAGTCGGCATGTGCGGAGAGGCAGCGGCAGATCCGGCACTGACTCCATGCCTCATAGCGTTCGGACTTGACGAGTTCAGTGTGAGCCCTGAAAAGGTGCTTGAGACCAGAAAGAATATCTCGATGTGGAGCCGCGAAGAGGCTGCAGCAGTAGCTGAAAAGACGATGACATTACATACTGTCGAAGAGATCGAGCAGTTTTTAGATAGTGTAAAGAAATAGGGAGGTTGTTAGTTATGAGTATCAAAGTTGCAATCAATGGATTCGGAAGAATAGGAAGACTGGCATTCAGAAAGGTTTTCGCAGATGCGGAGATAGACGTGGTGGCTATAAACGATCTTACTAAGCCTGAAATGATGGCATATCTTCTGAAGTACGACAGTGTGCAGGGACCTTACAGAGACCACACTGTTGAAAATACAGACAAGAGCCTGATCGTTGACGGGAAGGAGATACCGGTCTATTCGTCAGCTGATCCTGAGCAGCTTCCATGGGGCGACCTGGGAGTAGACATCGTGCTCGAGTGCACAGGCTTCTTTGCATCAAAGGAGAAATCGCAGGCTCACATCAGAGCAGGCGCTAAGAGGGTCCTTATCTCGGCACCGGCAGGAAATGATCTGCCTACTATCGTATACGGAGTCAACCACGAAGTGCTCACTAAGGAAGATACAGTAGTTTCGGGTGCAAGCTGCACGACCAACTGCCTGGCACCTATGGCAAAGGCTCTGAACGAGTACAGAGAACTCAGAACGGGATTCATGACGACTATACATGCGTATACAGGAGATCAGATGATACTGGACGGACCGCACAAAAAAGGCGATTTCAGACGTGCGAGAGCAGGTGCTGTGAATATCGTTCCTAACAGCACGGGCGCTGCAAAGGCTATCGGTCTTGTTATCCCTGAGCTGGCAGGAAAGCTGATCGGTTCGGCACAGAGAGTGCCGGTGCCGTCAGGTTCGATCACTATCCTCGACGCTACATTAAAGGATACGACAGACAGCGTATCAGTTGAGGGCATCAATGCAGCGATGAAGGCTGCGGCCGACGAGTCATTCGGATATTCGGAAGAACAGCTCGTATCGAGCGATATCATCGGAATGTCATACGGTTCACTGTTCGATGCCACTCAGACTTTAGCAGAAAAATGCGGAACACATATCTACGAAGTAAGAGTAGTATCATGGTACGACAATGAGATGAGCTACACTTCACAGCTCGTGAAGACACTGAAGCATATGGGAACGCTTCTGTAAGACTGACTGTATGCCGGCTGAGCGCTGAATGACGATACCCGGCGCTGCAGCGTGGAGACAATAGTTTCAAACTTTCTAATTATCCTCCGGAAAGTTTAAATAATATAATTAACGATTTACAAGCGAAGGGATCCGCAAGCCGGTGCAGCAGCACTGGCCCGGGTCTCTTTGTTTGCAGCAGCACCGATGAGCTGAGAACAAAATAGCCTCTTCTGACATATGATGTTAATGTCATAGTTAGGAGGGATTTTTTTGTACAGAGTTATAGTGATCGGAGGCGGATGGTCGGGTTGTGCGGCTGCGCTGACGGCCAGGAAAGCCGGGGCGGAGGTGCTGCTGCTGGAGAAGACAGATCTGCTGCTGGGGCTGGGAAACGTCGGAGGGATCATGCGCAACAACGGGCGATTCACAGCCGCGGAGGAAAATATAGCGATGGGGGCGGGAGATCTGTTCAGGATAACAGACAGCTGTTCCAGACATATAAATATAGACTTCCCGGGACATAAGCACGCCAGCCTCTATGATGTGACGCTGGTCGAACCGCATGTGAGGAGGCTGCTTCGTGAAAAGGGAGTGGAAATAAGATTCATGGCGAGGGCTGTCGATGTCGCCGTGCGGAAAAATGACCGTGAGACGTTGATCGAAAAGATCATCCTTGCAGGAGGCGAGGAGATCGAGGGAGACGTGTTCGTCGAGACCACAGGTTCTACAGGGCCGATGGGAAACTGCCTTACATACGGCAACGGCTGCTGTATGTGCATCCTCAGATGTCCGGCATTCGGGCCGCGCGTGAGCATCAGTGCCAAGGCGGGAGCCAGCGATATCATGGGAAAGAGAAAGGATGGATCGTTCGGTGCGTTTAGCGGCAGCGGCAAGCTGGAAAAGAGGTCGCTTTCCGAGGAGATACAGCAGGAGCTGAATGAGAACGGAGTCGCAGTGATACCGCTCCCGGAAAAGGCGATAAAGCGTGAAAAGCTCGATATGAAGGTATGCAGGCAGTATGCGCTCAGTGAATACGCAGAGAATATCGTGCTGCTGGATACCGGATATGCCAAGATCATGACGCCGTTTTTCGACCTGGAGACGCTGAGACGGATACCGGGATTCGAGAACGCCAGATATGTCGATCCGTACGCCGGCAGCAAAGGTAATTCGATCAGGTATCTGTCGGTCGCTGAGCGTAAAAATACGATGAAGGTATGCGGTGTGGAGAACCTGTTCTGCGGAGGCGAAAAATCCGGACTTTTCGTCGGCCATACCGAAGCGATATCCACCGGAAGCCTTGCGGGGCACAATGCGGTGCGCTATATGAAAGGAATGAAGCTGCTGGAGCTTCCGCCGGGCATCGCGATCGGAGACCTCATCTCATTTGCGAACGAAAGTCTGGAGACGAGCGACGGGCTGATGAACCGCTACACGTTTGCAGGAGCGGAGTATTTCAGGCGCATGAAGGAAAAAGGGCTGTACTCCACAGATACAGACGAGATCTGCAGCCGCGTCAGACGGTACGGACTGGACGGCATATACGAGGAAAAACTGCTGTAGAGACGCAGGCGGATCAGCCGGCAGTCGCAGGCGGACCAGCCGGCCCGTCATGCAAGGGCGTATCGTGCGGCTCGTCGGGGTCTTGCATGACGGCCGGGGCAGTTCGGTCAACGCAAAAACGGCTGCGGATATAGCAGCCGTTATAAAGGTATTCTGCAGGATTTATATAATGATCTACATATTCTTCAGGAATGCCTTGTAGCCTTTGTACGCTTCGTAAATGTCGGCCTTGCTGGTGATCTCCCATGGAGCGTGCATGCAGAGGACTGCCACGCCGCTGTCGATGACTTCCATTCCGTAATTTGCCATGATGTATGCGATCGTTCCGCCGCCGCCGATGTCGACTTTGCCGAGCTCAGCGAACTGGTAAGCGACTTCCTCGTCGTCGAGCGCCTTTCTGAGCGCTGCGAGGTATTCCGCGTTGGCGTCGTTCGATCCGCTCTTGCCGCGGCTTCCGGTGAACTTGTTGAATACAAGGCCTTTTGCAAAGAATGCGGAGCTTCTCTTTTCGAAGACTTCCGCGAACATCGGATCGTATGCGGCGCTCACGTCGGATGAGAGCATCCTGGAGTTCTGGAGCGTGCGTCTCACCTTGAGGTCTGACGTTTCGCCCGTCAGTGCGAGGATCTCAGCAACTGTGTTTTCGAAGAATCTCGAGTGCATGCCTGTCGCGCCGACGCTGCCGATCTCTTCTTTGTCCACGAGGATGCAGCATGAAGTCTTGTCGACGCTGTCCATGTCGAGCATAGCGAACAGGGAGGTGAACGAGCATACTCTGTCGTCCTGGCCGTAGCCCATCACCATGCTCCTGTCGAGACCCATGTCTCTGGCTCTGCCGGCAGGCACGATCTCGAGCTCGGCAGATACGAAGTCTTCTTCAGTCATGCCGCAGTATTCCTCGAGGAGCCTGAGGATGTTCTTCTTCACTGCGTCTCTCGTCTCTTTGGCGTCTTCATCCTCATCGGGATTCTCAGCGAGAGGACGGCTGCCGATAAGCAGGTCGAGCTTTTCGCCTTCGATGACGATGCTCGCTTTCTTTTCCATCTGTCTTCCAGCGAGGTGGATGAGCAGGTCGGTCACAGCGAAAACGGGTTCGTCGTCCTTTTCGCCGATGCACACGTCGACAGTCTCACCGTTCGTCTTTGCCACGACGCCGTGGATAGCGAGCGGCAGCGTCACCCACTGGTACTTCTTGATGCCGCCGTAGTAGTGGGTGTCGAGGTAGGCGAATTCATCGCTTTCGTAAAGCGGGTTCTGCTTCACATCCATCCTCGGTGAGTCGATGTGTGCGCCGAGGATGTTCATACCTTCCTCGAGCGGCCGTCTGCCTATATTGAAGAGCGAGAGGCTCTTGTTCATGCAGATAGCGTAGACTTTGTCGCCTGTTTTGATCTGTGAGCCGCTTCTGATCAGCTCTTTAAGATCGCGGTAACCTTTTTCCTCCGCCATGCGGACTGCGATCTTCACGCATTCGCGTTCTGTCTTGCCTTCGTCGAGGCATTTCTTGTAAAGGGCACTTATGTGCTCCAGTTCTGTCAGCTGGTCATCGTTGTATGATGACCATACGTTGCTTCTTTCCATTCTATTGACCTCCATATCATGAGACGGCACGGCTATTTGCCGCACCGTCTGTCTCTGGCTCTGTTTATATGTATTTCCATCGCTTTCGCTCCGGCTTTGGCGTCTCCGGCTTTGAATGCGTCGTAGATCGCTCTGTGCTCCTCGAGTACGGTCGGCAGGTAGTCTTCGTCGTATACCGATTCTGCACCTTTGTATTTCAGGAAATTCTGATATGAGGAAAGCAGTTTCTTGAGCATCTTGTTGTGTGATGCTTCATAGATCACCTGATGGAAACCGGTGTTGATCGTGAGCATCTTGTCGATATCGTTTCTCATAGTGTAGAATTCCATGAACTCGAACGTCTCTGCGAGTTTGTCCATCTCGCTCTCGGTGATACGTTCGATCGCCCATTTCACGGCCTGGATCTCGTATACCTTCCGGAGTTCGAACATGTCTTCGTAGTCCTGTTCGGTCATGCCTACGACGAATGCGCCTCTGTTGAGTATGTTCTCGACCAGCCCGTCTGTTTCGAGCTGGCGGAGAGCTTCACGGACCGGGGTCCTGCTGACTCCGTACGTCTTGCAGAGATTCTGCTCCGTGAGTTTCTGGCCCGGCTTGAGCCTGCCGGTCAGGATATCCTTCTGGAGTTTGCCCAGCAGGTTGGTGGAAAGCGGTGCGTTGCTTATTTCTGAGTCATCAGAAAACTTGTACAGTACCATATGTTATCACCGTGCTAAATCCTTTCCAGTACGAATGCGGTGAAGTCAGCCGCAGTGTTGCCGGTGCCGTCGCCAGGCATCACAAGTGCTTCCTGTGCTGCATCCAGTGCCTTTTCGAGCACTGCAACCTTTTCCGTGAAGCCTATGTGTCTCAGCATCATGACAGCCGCTCTGCTGATGCTTGCAGGGTTTGCATATTCACCGATGCCGTCTTCCATCATACGCGGCGCCGAACCGTGGATGGCTTCGAACATAGCGTATCTTCCGCCGATGTTGGCACTTCCTGCAGTGCCGACTCCGCCCTGGAGCTGAGCTGCCTCGTCAGTGATGATGTCGCCGTAGAGATTAGGCAGGATCACGACGTTGAAATTGCTGTTGATCTGATCGTTCACGAGGTTCGCAGCCATGATGTCCACGTACCAGTCGTCAGTTTTGATCTCTGGATATTCCTTCGCCACATCGTAGCAGAGGCTGAGGAATTTGCCGTCAGTCTTCTTCATGATGTTGGCTTTCGTAACGATAGAAACGTTCTTGTTGCCGTTGTTCTTCGCATATTCGAAAGCGGCTCTCGCAAGTCTAATAGTTCCCATTGTCGTAGTGACCTTGAAGTCTATCGAAATGTCGTCATTTATATCTATGCCCCGGCTGCCGAGCGCGTATTCCCCTTCTGTGTTTTCTCTGTAAAAGATCCAGTCGATGTTTTTCTCAGGGATCACTACAGGTCTTACGTTTGCAAAGAGGTCAAGCTCTCTTCTGAGCGTTACATTTGCGCTTTCGATGTTGGGAAGGTTGTCTCCCTTGCCCGGAGTCGTCGTCGGTCCCTTGAGGAGCAGATCGCATTCCTTGATGGCGGCCAGCACGTCTGCAGGCACTGTCTCCATCTTCGCGATCCTGTTTTCCAGCGTGAGTCCGTCGATCTTTCTCAGCTCGATCTTTCCTGACGCGATATCGTCGGCGAGCAGTTTTTCGAGGATCTTGCGGCATGAATCCATGATGATAGGGCCAATGCCGTCTCCGTCGATCGTGCCGATGACGATCTTGTCCATAGCTGTGAAATCAGGTACAGGAGGGGAATTCTTGAGCTTCTCCACTCTTGCCAGCTGATCTTCCACGATTTTCTTGAAGTGTTCTGTATATGTCATGTCTGTCTCCATTCCGCCGCCCGCGGTGCGGGCGGCATTAACTGATTCTCTCTGATTTGCAAAGGTGCCG
Source organism: uncultured Clostridia bacterium (assembly GCA_934247125.1). Lineage (GTDB taxonomy): Bacteria > Bacillota > Clostridia > Peptostreptococcales > Anaerovoracaceae > Lentihominibacter. Next base: position 4,655 of record CAKQIZ010000011.1, on the reverse strand, counting down.
CCGGCTTATTTTCTGTTGTAGTTGATCAGGCAGCCTTTGAGGATGATCTCTCTCTCGTCGTCTGTCAGTTCTCCCAGTGTCAGAGCTACAGGTTTCAGACCGTCAGAGGAAGCGACATATGCTTCGATGTCGGTCGCCTTGTATTCAACGGCTTTTCTGATGTCAGGGATGAAGAGGTAGTCTCCGTTCGAGAACGGCAGGTCGCCTTCTCTGATGATGAACGGCAGCATTCCCCAGTTGATGAGGTTCGATCTGTATCTCTTCGTAGCGTATTCGTTGGCGATGTTTGCCCAGCCTCCGAGTACCTTCTGACATGAGGCGGCCTGTTCTCTTGCAGAGCCGTCGCCCGGTTTTACAGCGAAGATCGTGCTTCCTACGCCGATGTTGCCGCTGTTGATGCCGCCGAACTTCTCTGCTGCAGCCTTGTATACGGCTTCGAATTCAGGAAGCGCTGCCACAGGATCTGCGTTTTCCTCGATGGCTTTCTGTGCCTTCTGTACTTCCTTGGCACGTCCGACGTATGCAGGGTCTTTTCTTGACAGTGTGAATTCTGCAAGTCCCAGCGGGTTGGATCTGTATGATGACGTCTCGCCCGAAGGGATCAGTTCGTCTGTAGTAGTTACAGGATCGTGGATCTCCGATACGACTTTGAGGAAGAGGTTTTCAGGCAGCGGGCTCATCTTCGGCCAGTCCTTGATGTTCGGTCCGAATTTGATCTCTACATCAGGATCTGCCTTGCCGTGGCTGTCGAATACTCTGTTTTCGTATATATCCTTATCGAAGAAGTACTTCGGTGTCTTGATCTCCATGTCGAGATCCGTAGCTGCTGTCAGGTAGCCTTTGTTTGCAGCTGTCGCAGCGATGGAGCGTGCGTCCATGAGTGCTACTGAAGCGATCTGTCCGTTCTGCAGCTTCGAGCCTTCTCTGTTCGGGAAGTTTCTGGTCGAGTGTCTGATGGAGAGCGCGTTGTTTCCCGGTGTGTCGCCTGCGCCGAAGCAAGGTCCGCAGAACGCTGTCTTCATGATGGCGCCGGACTGCAGGATCTTTGCAGCTGATCCGTTCTTGAGCAGCTCCATGTAGATCGGAGTACTTGCAGGGTATACGCTGAGCGTGAACTCGTCTGCTCCGATATATTTTCCGTCGAGGATCTCTGCTGCAGCGCAGATGTTTTCGAAACCGCCGCCTGCACAGCCTGCGATTATTCCCTGTTCAACGTAGAGTTTGCCGTTTCTCACTTTGTCCTTGAGCGTGTACTCTACCTGGCCGTCCAGGCTCACGAGCGCTTTTTTCTCGCAGTCGTCGAGTATGTCCATCAGGTTTGTATTGAGCTCGTCGATAGTGTATGTATTGCTCGGATGGAAAGGCATAGCGATCATAGGTCTGATCTTGCTCAGGTCGATCTCTACGCATCCGTCGTAGTATGCGACGTCAGCTGGATTCAGCTCCTTGTAGTCTCCGCTTCTGCCGTGGATGTCGTACCATTCCTGTATCTTTTCGTCTGTCACCCAGATAGATGAAAGACATGTTGTCTCTGTAGTCATTACGTCTACGCCGATCCTGAAGTCCGCACTCATCGAGGCGATCCCCGGTCCTACGAATTCCATCACCTTGTTGTTTACATATCCGTTCTTGAACACTTCGCCGATGATAGCAAGCGCAACGTCCTGCGGACCTACTCCCGGTACAGGTGCGCCTGTCATGTGGATCGCGATCACTCCCGGCATGTTGATGTCGTAAGTCTGTTCCAGCAGCTGCTTTACGAGCTCAGGGCCGCCTTCACCCATAGCCATCGTTCCCAGTGCTCCGTAACGAGTGTGGGAGTCTGATCCGAGGATCATCTGTCCGCCGCATGCCAGCATTTCTCTGGCATACTGGTGGATGACAGCCTGGTGAGGAGGCACATATGCGCCTCCGTATTTCTTTGCGCATGTCAGTCCGAACATGTGGTCATCTTCATTGATAGTTCCGCCTACTGCACAGAGACTGTTGTGGCAGTTCGTGAGCACGTACGGGATCGGGAACTTCTCGAGACCGGATGCTCTGGCTGTCTGTATGATGCCGACGAAAGTGATATCGTGTGAAGTCATTTTGTCGAATTTTATCTTCAGCTTGTCCATACTGTCTGAAGTATTATGATCTTTGAGTATGTTGTAGGCCATAGTGCCTTTAGCCGCTTCTTTTTTGTCGGCTTTGATCCCTCTCTGTGCCAGAATGGCTGCAGCGTCAGGACCGTCTTCGATTATTTCTCTGCCGTTGAGCAGGTAGATTCCTTTATCGTATAATTTCATGCATCAATTCCCTCCTTGCATTTCTGTATACAATTATACAATCTTGGCGTGTGCAGGTCAACCTTCAATCGAGATAATCATGGCGCTTTGCAGTCAAAACCGGAGGATAGTATGTGGCGCAGGGAGCGCAGGCAGACGGTGATATACATATGCATGCCGGACGTGTGCGCTTTGCATGATGAAAGCGCCGCAGGCACATAATAAAAACTGAGAAAAATAAGTGAAAATCCCACTTTAAAATTTCAACAGTTCTGATATAATGATTCTGCTTGTATCAAAGGTATTACGGGGAGAAAATACGATCAGAAGGAATGGATGGCGAATGGTAAATGTTTTTCAGAAAAAAGTTCTGATGCTGGCGCTGTATGCCGGTGAAATAATGATGAGGAACGGGGCGGAGATATACAGAGTGGAGGACACGATCTCGCGTATATGCCGTTCCTGCAATATAGATAATGTAGAAGTGTTCGCCACGCCTACGGGCATTTTCCTGTCGCTGGACAAGGGCGGGGAGAATGACGATACGCAGACTTACGTCAAGCGTATAAAAGGTGTGAGCACGAATCTTAAAAAGATCTCACTGGTGAACCAGTTTTCAAGGAAGTTCACGGCGAACAGTATTTCCGTGGATTCCGGCATGAATGTGCTCAAAAGGATAGACAGGAGCAGGACATATCCGATGCCGGTAAGGGTGCTGGGTGCAGTGATGGTATCTTCAGCTTTCTGCATGATCTTCGGCGGTTCGCTGATAGACTGTCCGCTTTCGGTGATAGCGGGGGCGGCAGCGTATATGTTCTCGGTGATGCTTTCGAAGCTGGATGTGAATTCGTTCGTGTCGGTCTTCTGCAGCTGTGCGGTGGCGACGATCCTGACGATGATCGCATCGGCTGCGATACCGGGGACGTCGCATGACTCGATAATAGTAGGATGGATAATGCTGTTCGTGCCCGGAGTGGCGCTGACGAATTCGATAAGGGATTTCCTGTCAGGTGATATGCTGGCAGGCCTTGCAAGACTGATGGAGACCGTACTCACTGCGGTGTCGCTTGCTGCAGGAGTCGGTGTAGTGCTGAAACTCTGGGAAGTGATAGGAGGTATACTGTCATGATCACATTCTGGCTTCAGCTGCCGTATTCGATGATCGCGACATGCGGCTTCTGTATAATGTTCAATGTACCTCTGAGAAAATTCCCGATGTGCACTATCGTAGGTGCAGCCAGCTGGATGTCGTATCAGGTATGCACGCTTCTGGGCATGACGAATATATTATCTACATTTATGGGCGCATGTATCGTGTGGCTGCTCAGCAATATTTTTTCGCGTGTTTTCAAGGAAGCGTCTACGATATTCATAATACCGGGTATCATATGTCTCGTGCCGGGAGCGGGAACGTACTACACGATGCTTACGATCATAGGTCATACGGACAGGACTTTTGCAGAGACTGCGAAGGAGACTGTGCTGATGGCGGGCGCGATAGCGGCCGGACTGCTGCTAATGGGTTCTATCACAGGCGTGATAACGCTGATGATAAAGAAGCTGAAGAAGGCGTGATGGCGTGCGCCGGGCGTCGGGATCGCTGTTGCAGCGGCGTTCGGACCGGGCGGACTGCATCTGTGGCGATGCAGGTGTTTAGGCATGGCAGTGCGGACTAGTCTTGTGACTCGGCACTGCGGCCATGTACATCTGCGGTGTTACAGCACGAGTCGGCTTGATTTTGTGTAGGATCGCAATCATTTTTCTGATCATGCACAAATGATCTTTTTATTGTGCAAAATCCCGATCCCGATATGGAAAAATACACAGCATTCATATCGGGATCGGGATTTTTTGTTATAAATAGTGCCTTTTTGGGGCGTTTTTAACTTTTTATGGAAATTTTGTGTGTAATATTTTTTTGCATTTAACCTAAGTACACAAAATTTTTTCCATTTGTGTATCGATCCTGAAAAAATGGATTTTCTACACAATCGGGCGAACGGATAAACGCCGGAGTGGCAAAAATGAAATATCGCATATCGAATCGCACATCGATATGATCAAGCGGTATGTTCATACTTCGCCGTCCTGATGCATTGATGCATTGCCGTCTTGATGCATTGCCGTCCTGATGCATTGCCGCAGTGCCGTCTTGCCTCCTTGATGCATTGCCAGCTTGCCGTAAAGCGTCCTTGCAGGGCTCGCCTTTGTCGTGAAGCGTGTTTACAGCGTTTCCAGTTTTGCTGCGGCCGCATCGAGCCAGTCGCCTTCGTAGTTTTCTATTTCACCTCTGTCGCATGCTTCTGCGAGTTTAGGATCGATCGGCAGCTTTCCAAGGACTTCGAGACCGTGCTCCTTTGCAACTTCCTCGACCTTGCTCTTGCCGAA
>CAKQIZ010000010.1 GCA_934247125.1 uncultured Clostridia bacterium | reverse complement strand
ACTGTAAAATTTGCAAGAGTGATAGTGCCTGAGGGAAACATCAGTGATGCAGACCTCGAAGCGATAAAGAAATACTGTGTGAACCCGGTCGACTCGCAGATCGCTGCGGATGAGAAGCCGCAGGATCTCGAAATGGAGATGACTGCGCCTGAAGACGTGGCAGTGATAAAAGGCTTCAGGACGATGAGAGAGCCGGAACTCGAAGACTACAGAAAAGAGATGGGCTTTGCGATGAGCCCCGAAGATATAAAATTCGTTCAGGAATACTATGCGCGTGATGAGCGCAGAGATCCGACACTTACAGAGCTCAAGGTCATCGACACATACTGGTCGGATCACTGCAGACACACAACTTTCAACACGACACTCGAAGAAGTCGGCTTTGACGACAGCCCTTACGGCAGACTCGTGGCGCAGGCCTTTGCACAGTACCTCGATATCAGAAAAGACGTGTACGGCGACAGAGACAAGAACCTCTGTCTGATGGATATGGCGTGCATCGGCGCGAAGTACCTCAAGAAGCACGGCAAGGCTGAAGACCTCGATGAATCAGAAGAGATCAACGCATGCAGCATCAAGGTCAGGGCGAAGATCGACGGCAGGGAAGAGGACTGGCTCGTGATGTTCAAGAACGAGACGCACAACCATCCGACAGAGATCGAGCCGTTCGGCGGAGCTGCGACATGCCTCGGCGGAGCGATAAGAGACCCGCTTTCGGGCAGAGTATATGTGTACCAGGCGATGAGAGTGACAGGCACGGCAGATCCGAGGACGCCTATCGAGGATACGCTGAGCGGCAAGCTGCCGCAGCGAAAGATCACGACGGAAGCCGCACACGGATACAGCTCGTACGGAAACCAGATCGGGCTTGCGACAGGCCTCGTCGACGAAGTGTACCATGACAACTACGTTGCCAAAAGAATGGAGATCGGAGCGGTAGTCGGAGCTGCACCGGCGGATCACGTGATAAGAAAAGTCCCTCAGAAAGGCGACGTGATAATCCTAGTCGGCGGCAGGACAGGCCGCGACGGATGCGGCGGAGCTACAGGCTCGTCCAAGGAACATACGGAGGAATCGATACTGCAGTGCGGAGCAGAAGTCCAGAAGGGAAATCCGCCTGTAGAGCGAAATATACAGAGACTTTTCAGAAGAAAAGAAGTCGCTACACTTATAAAGCGCTGCAATGACTTCGGCGCCGGCGGCGTGTCTGTAGCTATCGGCGAGCTGGCCGACGGTCTCGAGATCAACCTCGATCTCGTGCCGAAGAAGTACGACGGCCTCGACGGCACAGAGCTTGCGATCTCTGAGTCGCAGGAAAGAATGGCAGTTGTAGTCGACGCCGATAAAGAGCAGGAGTTCATAAAGTATGCTGCTGAGGAAAACCTCGAGGCTACTAAGGTCGCAGAGGTGACCGACACGAACAGAGTGAGGATGTACTGGAGAGAAAATTGCATCCTCGATCTCAGCAGAGACTTCCTGAACACCAACGGAGCGCAGCAGTTTGCAAAAGCATTCGCTGCCGACCCTGAGGCTGTAAAGGCGGCAGGCGGCGAGCTGGCTGACGTTCTCACGGAGACGAAGACGAAAGAGCAGCTGCTGACAGATCTCAACTGCTGCAGCAAGAAAGGCCTGATCGAAAGATTCGACAGCACGATCGGAGCAGCTACGGTGCTGATGCCTCTCGGCGGCAAATATCAGCTCACTCCGGCGGCAGGAATGGCTGCCAAGCTGCCTGTGACAGAGGGCGAGACGGAGACGGCAACGATCATGAGTTACGGCTTTGACCCTGAGCTTGCGATGAACAGCCCGTTCCACGGAGCACTCTATGCGGTCATCGACTCGGTGACGAAGATAGCGGCGATGGGCGGAGACTACAGAAAGATCCGCCTGACTTTCCAGGAATACTTCGAAAAACTCGGCGAGGATCCGGCAAGATGGGGCAAGCCGATGGCAGCGCTTCTCGGAGCGCTGAGAGTGCAGAAAGAGCTGGAGATCCCGGCTATAGGCGGAAAGGACAGCATGTCCGGCACGTTCATGGATATAGATGTGCCGCCGACACTTGCCTCTTTTGCGATAACAGCAGTCGATGCGGGAGATGTGGTCTCGCCTGAGTTCAAATTCGCGGGCAGCACGCTCGTGGCACTGACTTCGCCGGTAGATAAAGACGGGATAATAGATTTTGAGATATACAGAAACAACATGCTGAAGGTCAGAGAGCTGGCAGCGTCAGGCAAGCTGCTCGCAGCCGATGCGATAGGACGCGGAGGCCTTTACATGACTCTCGTAAAAATGGCAGTCGGCAACAGGATCGGCGCTGATGTCAGAGTCGAGGGCGATATGCTTTCGCCGATGTTCGGTTCGATGGTGATCGAGATCCCGGCAGGCGAAGATGTGGACAGCCTGATGGCGGGAGCTGTTTATGCGGTCCTTGGAAAGACTGACATGTCCGGCAGACTCGTGATAAACGGAGAAGCTGAGGATCTGGCTGAGATCACTGCGAAGTGGCAGGAGCCTGAGGAAAGCGTGTTCCCTGTAAGGACTGCGGAACAGCGCGGCGGACTCGACAAGACGCCTGTGGCACAGCCGTTCTTCACTCAGAGAAACATGACCGGGCCGCTCGTAAAGGTCGCAAGACCTAGAGTAGTGATACCGGCATTCCCGGGAACGAACTGCGAGATGGATTCGGCAAGAGCGTTCAGGAAAGCCGGCGCTGAATCGGACATCCATATAATAAGAAACCTTACGACAGCTCAGCTGGAGGATTCGATAAAGGAACTCGAACAGAAGATCAGGACCAGTCAGATCATCATGATCCCGGGCGGCTTCTCAGGCGGAGATGAACCGGACGGCTCAGCTAAGTTCATCACTGCGGTTTTCCGAAATCCGGGAATAAAGGATGCGGTCGCTGAACTGCTCGAAAAGAGAGACGGTCTGATGCTCGGTATCTGCAACGGTTTCCAGGCACTGATAAAGCTGGGGCTCGTTCCGGACGGAAAGATCACGGACGGCACGGAAAACAGCCCGACGCTGACTTACAACAGGATCGGCCGTCATGCATCGTGTCTCGTGAGGACCGGAGTGACTTCGGTGAAATCACCTTGGCTGGCAGGCGTGAGCGTGGGCGACGTGTTCACGATACCGGTATCGCATGGCGAAGGAAGATTCATCGCGAGCGAGGAAGTGCTGCAGCAGCTGGCTGCAAACGGTCAGATCGCTACGCAGTACGTGGGCTTTGACGGCAAGCCTTCTATGGATATCGCATTCAACCCGAACGGGTCTGCGATGGCGATCGAGGGCATCACATCACCGGACGGGAGAGTATTCGGCAAGATGGGTCATTCGGAAAGGATAGGCAGAGATCTCTACAAGAACGTTCTCGGCGAGAAAGATCAGAAGATCTTCGAGTCGGGCGTGAAATACTTTAAATAGATGAAACCCCTGCTGCGGGACGGCGCCCTGCGCCGCCTCCGCAGGGATAGCCTTTATGTCGGTCTTCGACCGACACACTAATGAAGCTACCTGTGGGAGTAACCTGATGTCGGCCTTCGACCGACACACTAATGAAGCTACCTGCGGGAGTAACCTGATGTCGGTCTTCGACCGACACACTAATGAAAGGAGTGCATTATGAAGGTTGGAATAGTGATGGGCAGCAAATCGGATTATCCGGTAGTCCAGAAAGCAGAGCAGATGCTCGAAAATTTCGGCGTAGAATATGAGACAAGGATCATTTCGGCACACAGAACGCCGAAACAGGCGGAACAGTTCGCGGCAGACGCGGAGGCGAACGGTTTCGGATGCATCATAGCCGCAGCGGGCAAAGCGGCGCACCTGGCCGGAGTCCTGGCGGCAACGACACCGCTGCCGGTGATAGGCATCCCGATGAAATCAAGCACTATGGACGGACTCGACTCGCTTCTTTCCGTGGTGCAGATGCCAAAAGGCGTGCCGGTCGCAACAGTTGCGATCGACGGTGCAGAAAACGCGGCGCTGCTGGCAGTCCAGATCCTGAGCACAGCGGATCCGGCGCTCAGAGAAGCAATCAAGGCTTTCAAGAAAAAACAGGAAGAAGATATCATCGCGCTCGACCGCGAATTCAACGAAGCGAAGAACAGATAGCATAAACAGTATAAACGATACAAACACCAGATAACACGATATACGAGGAGGTTACGATATGAAGAAATTAGAGCAGCTTTACGAAGGCAAGGCAAAGAAAGTTTTCAAGACAGACGATCCCAAATGTCTGATAGTTGATTATAAAGATGATGCGACAGCATTCAACGGCGAGAAAAAAGGCCAGATCGTAGGAAAAGGCGTAGTCAACAACACTATGACGAACATCATCCTGCAGCTTCTGGAGCAGAAAGGCGTGCCTACTCACTACATTGAGCAGATCAGCGACAGAGAGACGATCGTAAAGGCAGTGAAGATCCTTCCGCTGGAAGTCATCACGAGAAATATCTCGGCCGGCTCATTTGCAAAGAGATACGGCGTAGAAGAAGGGATCGTGTTCGACAAGCCGACATTTGAGCTTTCATACAAGAACGATGACCTCGGCGACCCGCTCATGTGTGAGTCACATGCGCTCGCACTCAAGCTGGTGACAGAGGAACAGCTCGCCAAAGTGAAAGAATATACGGCAGTAGTGAACGAAACGCTGAAGGAATTTTTCCTCGACAAAGGTCTCAAGCTGGTAGACTTCAAGATCGAATTTGGACTTTACGACGGTGAAGTGATCCTGGCAGACGAGATCTCGCCTGATACATGCAGGCTCTGGGATGTAGAGACGAACGAAAAGATGGACAAGGACAGATTCAGACGCGACCTCGGCAAGATCGAAGAGACATATGCCGAAGTCCTCAGAAGAGTGAAAAACGACTAGCCTGCGATTTTGCGAAAAAATCACGTTAAAGATCCGTATGTGGAGGAGAATACAAATGGAAGACAAGAAACTTACATATAAAGACGCAGGCGTTGACACCAAAGAAGGCGAGCGTGCAGTATCGCTGATGAAAGAGCACGTGAAAGGGACTTTCAATGAAAACGTGCTGACAGGCCTCGGCAGCTTCGGCAGCCTTTTCGGTCTCGACGTGAAAGGCATGACTCAGCCGGTGCTGGTGTCCGGAACTGACGGCGTGGGAACGAAGCTCAAGATCGCGTTCCTGATGGACAAGCATGACACCGTAGGTATCGACTGCGTTGCGATGTGCGTCAACGACGTGCTGTGCCAGGGGGCAAAACCGCTGTTTTTCCTGGATTACATCGCGACAGGCAAGGTAAAGGCAGAGAAGATCGCAGATATCGTAAAGGGCATAGCTGACGGCTGCAAACAGTCGGGCAGCGCGCTCGTAGGCGGCGAGACTGCCGAGATGCCGGACTTTTACAGCGAAGGCGAATACGATATGGCGGGATTTTCAGTCGGTATCGTGGACAGGGACAGGATCATAACAGGTGAGAAAGTCGCTGTCGGCAACAAGATCATAGGCATCCCGTCAAGCGGTATCCACAGCAACGGATATTCGCTGGTGAGAAAAGTGTTCTTTGACAAGATGGACATGAAGGTGACTGACTACGTCGAGGAGCTGGGACAGACTCTCGGAGAGGCGCTGCTGACTCCGACCAGAATATATGTAGACGCATGCGATGCGGTGCTGCCAAAATTCGATATAAAGGGGATAGTTCATATAACCGGAGGCGGATTCTTCGAAAACATTCCAAGGATCCTCCCTGCCGGCACAGCTGTTTCCATCGACGTGGGAAGCTGGGAGGTGCCGCCGATCTTCCCGTATATCAAGAAATGCGGCAACATAGACAGGAAAGAGATGTTCTCGACCTACAACATGGGTGTGGGGATGATGATGGTAGTCGACGCTGCTGATGCCGACGCTGTCGTGGCTGCGCTGGCGGCTGCGGGCGAAAACGCATCCGTGATAGGCGAAGTCGTGGAAATGAAGGATGAAAAGGTCATCCTCAACTATAACGAATAGAGGTCAGGGAAAATGAGAGATAAAACGAAGGTGGCGGTCCTCGTCTCGGGCGGGGGCACGAACCTGCAGGCGCTGATAGACAAGATCGCGGCGGGGGAGCTTCCTGAAGCGGAGATCGTCGAGATCATATCGAGCAAAGAGGGCGCATTTGCACTGGAAAGGGCTGCGCGTGCGGGTATTCCGGCGGCTGTTGCAAAGTCGCAGGCTGACGTGCTGGCGGAGCTAAAAAGATCCGGCGCGGAGATGATCGTGCTGGCAGGCTATATGAAGGTGCTTTCGCCGGAGATCATAGAAAATTACAGGAACAGGATAATCAACATACATCCGTCACTGATACCGAAGTACTGCGGCAAGGGGTTCTACGGGATAAGAGTGCACCAGGCGGTGATAGCCGGCGGTGAAAAGGAAAGCGGTGCGACCGTGCATTACGTCGACGAGGGCGTCGACACGGGCAAGATTATCCTGCAGGAAAAGGTGCCGGTACTGCCGGGCGATACGCCTGAGGAGCTGGCGGCCAGAGTGCTGGTGACGGAGCACAGGATCCTGGCGGAAGGCCTGAGGATCGCGATAGCAGAGATGAGGAAATAGCCCCTGCAGGGGTAACCTTTATGCCGATCTTCGATCGACACACTAATGAAACCCCTTGGCGGGGGCAACCTGATGTCGACCTGTGGTCGACAAATATATGAAATACCACAAGGGTATAACCTTTATGTCGGCTGGCGCCGACAAATATATGAAAGGAGCATTTTAATGGGTGGAGTAATAGGTTTTGTTTCTAAACAGGACTGCGTGATGGATCTGTTCTTCGGCACAGACTACCATTCACATCTTGGGACCAAGAACGGAGGAATGTGCGTGCTGCAGGACAGCGGCAGCTTCAAGCGTTCTATCCATAATATAGAAAACTCACCTTTCAGAAGCAAATTTGAAGCAGACATAGAAGAAATGTCCGGAAAGATGGGAATAGGCGCAATAAGCGACGGCGACCCGCAGCCGCTGACAGTTCGCAGCAGGCAGGGAGACTACGCCATCACTACAGTAGGGCGCATAAACAATAAAGCCGAACTCGTAAAGGAGCTGCTTGACGACATGTCAGGGCAGTTCATGTCGATGAGCGGCGGAGATATAAATAATACGGAACTCGTGGCGGCACTCGTTTCCACGGGAAAAGACCTCGTGGACGGCATCAAGATCGCACAGGCAAAGATCGACGGATCCATGACGATGCTGATACTCACGAAGGAAGGCCTTTACGCGGCGAGAGACAAATACGGCAGGACGCCGCTGATCATCGGGCAGAAAGACGGCGCATACTGCGCAGCTTCGGAGTCGTTCGCATTCATAAACGTAGGGTACAGATACAAGCGCGAGCTGGGACCGGCCGAGATCGCATTCATCACGGCAGACGGCGAAGAGACAGTTGCCGATCCGCAGAACGAGATGAAGATCTGCGCATTCCTGTGGACATATTTCGGATATACGACTTCGATATACGAGGGGCGCAACGTCGAGCTGATGAGAAACAGCAACGGCGGGCTCCTTGCAGAAAAAGACGGAGACTTGGACGTGGACTACGTTGCAGGAGTGCCGGACAGCGGAGTGGCTCACGCACTGGGTTATGCCAATAAATCGAGAGTGCCTTATGCGAGACCTCTCATCAAATACACGCCGACATGGCCGAGAAGCTTTATGCCTCAGAACCAGAAGGCGAGAGACCGCATAGCGAAAATGAAGCTCGTGCCGGTTTTCCAGATCATAAGAGACAAGAAATTCGTGCTGATAGACGACTCGATCGTAAGAGGGACACAGCTTTCCCAGACAGTCAGCTACCTGATAGACAACGGCGCGAAAGAGATACACGTAAGGTCGGCATGTCCGCCTATAATGTACGGATGCAAATACCTGAACTTTTCACGTTCAGTAAGCGACCTCGAGCTCATCACGAGACGAGTGATACGTGACCTTGAAGGCATAGAAGCCGAGGAGGTCTCGCAGGAGCTGCTCGCCGAGTACACGGACAGCAAGACCGAGAAGCACCGGGCGATGGTTGAGGAGATAAGGAAGAGACTTAAATTTGACAGTCTGAGATTCCAGGATCTCGAGGATACAGTCAAGGCGATAGGAGTGGACAAATGCAAGCTCTGCACCTATTGCTGGGATGGAAGGGAGTAGATAATAATGCAGAAAAAATCACTGTCATCACTGCTCAGCAGCAATGCGTACCCGGGCAGAGGTATAGTAATAGGAAAATCAGAAGACGGCAGATACGCAGTGACGGCGTATTTCATCATGGGCAGGAGTGTGAACAGCAGGAACCGCGTGTTCGTGACGCAGGACGAGGGGATCAGGACGGAAGCGTTCGACCCTTCGAAGCTCAGCGATCCGAGCCTGATAATATATGCACCGGTAAGAGTGCTTGGAAACTCGACGATCGTGACGAACGGCGACCAGACAGACACGGTATACGATCTGATGTCAGAGGGAAAGACGTTCGAACAGGCGCTTCGCACGCGCGAGTTCGAGCCTGACGATCCGAACTTCACCCCGAGAATATCAGGAGTGATGAACGTGGAAAACGGCAGATATGATTTTGCGATGTCCATACTCAAGAGCGACGACGGAAACCCTGAGTTTTGCATAAGGAACACGTTCGCCTACGAAGGATGCCCGGCAGGCGAAGGACGTTTCATACACACTTACATTGGCGACGGGAACCCGCTCCCGAGTTTTGAGGGAGAACCTGAGAAAGTCGATATCACCGGTGACATAGACGCGTTCGCAGACACGGTGTGGAACAGCCTCAACGAAGACAACAAGGTTTCGCTGTTCGTGAGATTCATAGATATCGAAACAGGAAAATACGATACGCGCATCATAAACAAGAATAAATAGCCGGAACAGCTGTGCGCCGCACGGCGGCTGCGCTCCGGCAGCTGACACTCGCCAGACGCGCCATGCGCTCCGGCATGAAAGACTTTGCAAGATTTGCATAAGGAGAAATCGAATGAAAGAATTAGAATTAAAATACGGATGCAACCCCAACCAGAAGCCTTCCCGCATTTTCGTGGAGAACGGCGAGCTGCCGATCGAAGTGCTGAACGGCAGACCAGGCTACATCAACTTCATGGATGCGTTCAACGGCTGGCAGCTGGTGAAAGAGCTCAGGGAAGCGACAGGACTTCCGGCTGCGACATCGTTCAAGCACGTTTCACCGGCCGGAGCTGCAGTGGGACTTCCGCTCAGCGACGTTGAAAGAAAGATATACTGGGTCGACGATCAGGGCGACATGTCGCCGCTGGCGTGCGCGTATGCGAGAGCGAGAGGCGCGGACAGGATGTCGTCGTTCGGCGATTTCATATCGCTTTCGGATGTATGCGACGTGGATACAGCCAGCATCATCAAGCACGAGGTTTCCGACGGCGTGATCGCACCGGGCTACGAACCGGAAGCGCTGGAGATCCTGAAGACCAAGAAAAAAGGAAACTACAACATAATCAAGATCGATCCGGAGTACAAGCCTGATCCCGTGGAAAGGAAGCAGGTTTTCGGCGTGACGTTCGAGCAGGGCAGGAACGAGATGCCTATAAATGAGGAATTTCTCGGCAAGCTCGTTACGGAGAACAAGGATGTTTCGGACGATGCGAAGCGCGATCTGATAATCGCACTGATAACGCTGAAATACACGCAGTCGAATTCTGTCTGTTATGTAAAGGGCGGGCAGGCGATCGGCATAGGTGCAGGTCAGCAGTCAAGGATCCACTGCACGAGACTGGCTGGTCAGAAGGCTGACAACTGGCTCCTCCGCCAGTGCCCTAAAGTGCTCGAGCTTCCATTCAGAGAAGATGTCGGCAGACCGAACAGAGACAATGCTATCGACGTTTACATGAGCGACGACTACATGGATGTCCTCTCTGACGGTGAATGGGAAAAGGTCTTCACAGAGAAACCGGATCCGCTCACAAGAGAGGAAAAGAGGGCATGGCTCGATCAGATGGACGGCGTGGCGCTGGGATCAGATGCTTTCTTCCCGTTCAGCGACAATATCCAGAGGGCATACCGCAGCGGTGTGAAATACATCGCGCAGCCGGGCGGCTCGATCAGAGACGATCTTGTGATAGAAGCATGCAACGAGTACGGCATCGCGATGTACTTCTCGGGCATGAGACTGTTCCATCACTGATAGCGGCAGGCATGACAAGGAGGTTCACTGATGAAAGTTTTAGTTGTGGGCGGAGGCGGCAGAGAGCATGCGATATGCTGGAAACTGGCTCAGAGCCCCAAAATCGATAAATTGTACTGCGCTCCGGGAAACGCCGGGATCGCGGCGGTCGCAGAATGTATAGACGTCAGCGCCGAGAACATCGAGGGCATCTGCAGATTTGCATCTGATGAAAAGATCGATCTGGCAGTCATCGGGCCGGAGGTGCCGCTTGCGATGGGTATAGTGGATGAGCTGGAAAAGTGCGGAGTGCGGGTTTTCGGACCGAATAAGAAATGCTCGCAGCTCGAGGCCAGCAAATCGTTCACCAAGGCTTTCCTCGCAAGGCATGATATCCCGACGGCAGGCTACAAAGAGTTCACTGACAAGGACGAGCTGCTTTCCGCGGTCGGGATCTACGGATACCCGATGGTGCTCAAGGCTGACGGGCTTGCAGCCGGAAAAGGTGTTGTGATACCTGAGAATGAAGCGGATGCAAAGGCTGCGATAGAGGAAATGATGGGTCAGAAGATCTTCGGCTCGGCAGCTGACAAGGTAGTGGTCGAGGAATTCCTGACAGGTATCGAAGCATCGATGCTCTGCTTCGTGGATGAAAATTCGATCGTGCCGATGGAATCTGCGCAGGATTACAAGAGGATATTCGACGGGGACAAAGGCCCGAACACAGGCGGTATGGGAACTTACTCGCCAAGTCTTGTGTTCACGCCGGAGCTCGAAGAGCAGATAAGAGAGACGATACTGGAACCGACGCTCAAAGGCTTCCGGAAGGACGGTCTGGATTTCAGAGGAGTATTGTTCATCGGTCTGATGATATCGGAAGACGGCCCGAAAGTGATAGAGTTCAACAATCGTTTCGGAGATCCGGAGACCCAGTCGGTGCTGCCGCGTCTCGAAAGTGATTTATTGGATATTTTTGTGGCAGTAACTGAAAACAGGCTCGCAGATATCGAGATAAAGTGGCGTGATGAAAAGGCAGTGTGCGTAGTTGCTGCATCGGGCGGATATCCCGGCAGTTACGAGAAGGGCAAAGTGATCAGCGGGCTCGACGAGGTCGATGATGATGTGATCGTTTTCCATGCCGGTACAGCTGCAAAGGCTGCAGGTGACGCAGACAGCGCGGGGACGGTGATCGCAACTTCCGGCGGCCGAGTGCTCGGCGTAACAGCACTCGGAAAGACGCACGAAGAAGCCCGTGCCAAGGCATATGACAATATCCGCAGGATCAGCTTTGACGGCATGCAGTACAGGAAAGACATCGGGACGATCAATCGACGATAGGCGATCGGTGAGTGGTGATCTGTGATCTGCGGTTTGTGACTGATAGAAGAACCGGGCAAGATCACTGAAGACGAGCCGCCCGGAAAAACGGACAGCGGAGCCGAAGGCGAGGGCGAAGCGAACGTTGCCTTTTCTCCCGGAGAGCCGAAGGCGAGCCGCCTGCTGGAGCTCCGTCAATTCCTTCGCAAGGAATCCCACATGATATAAAAACGCTGTTTGACTTGAAAACAAGTCGGACAGCGTTTTTTAAAGTGCATTGAAAGATCGTGCGTTGAAAGACCGTGCCGATATTCTTGTCGAGGGCGGATCCAGGGAATTTTCTGCAGACATCGCATCTTTCATGACGATGGGAAAGATGCGGAAATCCGTGGATCTGAATCCAGTTATTTATGCTCAGATACTTGTGATCAGATATTTGTGCTCAGATACTTATAATCCGAGCCTGTTCCGGACGATATTTGTGTAATTTTTTGTCTGTCGAAAAAATTATTGCACAACCTCGCTCGAATATGTGCAGAAATGATATCCTTCAAAAAAATATTACACATGGTTTTGTGTGAAATCGTCTAAAAAGTACCCAAATCACATGAAAATGCAGCTTTTATGTAAAAATCATCCATATTCTTGTGTAATAGAAAAAGGAATTCACGGGAAAATACACAGACGAGAGGTCGGTTGTGCAATAATTTTCAAAAGAGAGAGATCCTACACAACGGCTCTCTGCCTGCTCTTGCCCCCGGTTCATCCGGCAATACTCGCAAGCAACAGCCGCCTCCAATCCAGCCGGCAATGCCCGACAGCAACGGCCGCCTCCGGCTCATCCAGCAATGCCCGCAAGAACTCGCCGTCGAAGATTTTTTCAGGTGTCGGCACTCGCCGCCAGCCTCCCTCGAGCCAAAACTCTAAGATCCCGGCACTCCACGGAAAACACGAAGTTCTATTTCCTTTCGCCGCAGAATATATTTTGATCAGGAAACCATATCTGCAGAGAAGATTTCGTTCAGCACAGGTCAGCACAGATCCGGAGGTAGCATAAAGGAGGCGAGTTATGGAAAATCATACAGTCACGATAGAGAATCGCGACACTGTAACGGTCACGGATATCCGTGAAATAGACAGTTTCGATGAGGAAGAGGTCAGAGCCACGCTCGGAAAAGGCGCGATGATAATAAAAGGTTCCGGACTGCATATACATATGCTTGATCTCGATGAGGGCAGAGCAGTCGTGACAGGGACCGTGGATTCGCTGATGTACGTTAAAGTCAGGGAAAAAGGCGAGAAAGGTTTTTTCGCCAGGCTGATGAAGTGATGAAATGCTGACAGAGCTTATAACCCGGCAGGCCGGGACGCTGGCGGTGATGGCAGGTGCAGGAGTGCTGACAGAGACTTTGTGGCAGGTGCTGCGCCTGCTGCAGCGAAGGGCTTCATCAAAATACACCCGGCTGCTGCAGGAATCGCTGTTCTGGGCGGTCTGCTGCGCAGCGATCCCGGAATTCCTGTATTACGCAGCATATGGAAGACTTTCAGTACATGCGTTTTTGGGCTTTTCCGCAGGGGTGTTATTGTGGAAAAAAATCTGCTGTGGTATAATCAGTGCATGGGTAAAAGACGACGAAGTACAGAATTCAAAAACAACAGCCAGGTCATCGACATGGAGCAGGCCAGAAAACAAAGGCTGGAAAAAAGAAGGGCGGAAAGAGCGAAAGAAGAAGCGAAAGCTAAAGCCGCCGCCAGACAGAATACAAGAGGAAAAATGGCTATCAGAAAAAACCGCACGAGACGGAGAATAATGATAGGCCTTGTTATTGTACTCATTTTAGGGCTGTTTTCGTTTTCCATATTCAATATATTCTCGCTGAAACGCGAGCAGCATGATGCAGAAGCACAGAAACGCGAACTTATAGAAGAAAAAGAGCAGCTCGAAAAAGAACTTGAGGAAGTAAACGACCTCTCTAATGTTGAGGAGCAGGCGCGCGACCAGCTCAGACTGATAAAGCCCGGAGAAACTATCTTCCTGTTCCCTGACTCTATCACTAACAGCGACGATAGTGACGATGACAGTGACAACGATAGTGAAAGCGATGACAGCTCCGATCAGCAGTAAGCGGCGGCAAACCGAACAGCGGTAAAGCACAGGCCGGCCGGTGCCGGGACAGGCAACGGGCAGACATAGCAGATAGAATGGTAAAGCGCAGGAACACAGGACAGCGTAATAATGAGAATAAAAGAGATAATAATCGTCGAAGGACGTGACGATACGGCAGCGGTCAAAAAAAGTGTCGATGCCGTCACAATAGAAACACATGGATATGGTATAACAAGTAGAACCTGGGAACTTATCGAAAAAGCATACGCAGAGAAAGGCATAATAATCTTTACGGATCCGGACCATGCGGGCAGGCAGATAAGAAAAAAACTGACAGAAAGATTTCCGGACGCAGGGCAGGCTTTTCTTGACAGAAGCGATGCCACCAGGGATGGAGATATAGGTATAGAGAACGCATCTCCGGAAAGCATCAGGACTGCGCTTTCCATGGCACACTGTACACTGGAGGACGGCAGCAAGGCAAAAGAACTGACTGCGCAGGATATGATAAGATACGGTCTGACGGGACAGGCTGACTCTGCTTTTAAACGAAAAGTCGCAGGAAAAGCGCTGGGGATAGGGTACTGCAACGGCAGGACATTCCTGCAGCGGCTCAATAGATTCGGGATCACGAAAGAAAAGCTGGAAAAAGCTTTGCAGGAGACATAGAGATACAGATGAAATTATATTCACCATCAACGATACAGGATATAAGAGAACGATACGATTTCAAACTGTCAAAAAGCCTCGGACAGAACTTCATAACCGATCGGAACGTGATCGAGAAGATCGTCGAAGGTGCACAGATCGGTCCGGATGATCTGGTGATAGAGATCGGACCGGGGATCGGGGTGCTGACAGCTGCAGCAGCAGAGCCGGCGGCCAGAGTGGTAGCCATCGAGATAGACAGCAAGCTCATACCGATACTGTCGGAGACGCTTGCCGGATACGACAACATCCGCATAGTCAATCAGGACGTATTGAAAACAGATATAAACGGAATAATAGATGAAGAAAGATCAGCCGGGACGTTCACAGGCAGCGTTAAGATACTCGGCAACCTGCCGTATTACATCACTACCCCGATAATCATGGGTATACTGGAAAACGGCACTGAGGCTGAAAGCATCACTATCATGATGCAGAAGGAGGTCGCTGACAGGATAAAGGCGGCGCCGGGCGGCAAGACGTACGGTGCGCTTTCCGTGGCGGTACAGTACTACTGCACCGCTGAGCAGGTAGCTGTCGTTCCGAAAGAAGTATTCATACCGAGACCAAAGGTGGATTCATCAGTTCTGCACCTTTCCATACGAAGCGAAAGGCCCGTAGAGCTCACTGATGAAAAGACCTTTTTTGCGTGCATAAAACACGGATTCGGGCAGAGGAGAAAGACGCTGCTCAATTCACTTACGGGAGTAAACGGCCTTTCAAAAGATGAAGTCAGAGCCGTACTGCAGGAAACAGGGATAGATCCGGTCAGAAGGGCCGAAACGCTTGATATAAAAGAATTTGCAGCCATTGCGAATATAGTGGCTGCGCATTGTGGGAGATAAGAAAAATGGAAAAGCTGAAGAAATTCTGCAACAAGTATTTGAAGAATTACGTTGTATTACTGTTTGTGACAGCAATAGTTCTCGATCTTATTATAGAAACTCTTGCAAGACATTCGCTTATTCAGGGAGTACTGTTCATGGTGCAGAGCCCTCTGGTCTCCCTGTGCAATGTACTGCTTATTTTTGCTGTCATATCGCTGGCGCTGCTCTTCAGACGGTGCGTGTTTGCCACGTGCATGCTGTCGCTCATATGGCTTGCGCTCGGTATAATCAATGGTGTCATACTTTCCAACAGGATGACGCCGTTCACGGTATACGATCTCAAGAGTCTGAAAGACGGCATGTCGATAGTGTCGACATATTTCAAGCCGCTTACGATAATACTGTCAGTGGCAGGTATCGCGGTGCTTGTATTCGCGTTTATAATACTGTTCCGCAAAGCGCCTAAATTCAGGGAAAAAGTAGACTACAAGAAGGCGATCGCGACGATCATGCTGATAGCGCTGATAACCGTCGGAGCATTTCAGGCTGCGATCAGGACAGGCGTGCTGGATACCTTCTTCGGCAACCTGGCGTATGGATACAGAGACAACGGAGTTCCGTACTGCTTCATGGTGACATGGATGGATAAAGGCATCAGCAAGCCGGATGGTTATTCCGAAGAGAAGATAAAAAGTATTTTCGACAGTGGAGAGCTGGGGGACGACGGTATATATACTCCGGGTGAGGATGATGACACGGATGTGGAAAACAAGCCGAACATCATATTCCTGCAGCTCGAGTCGTTCATAGATCCGACGCAGGTCGAAGGAGTGGAGTTTTCCAAGGATCCGACGCCAAACTACAGACAGCTGATGAAAGAATATTCGTCCGGATATCTGACTGTGCCTGCGGTAGGTGCAGGAACGGCAAACGTCGAGTTTGAAGTCATGACCGGCATGAGCGTCAAGTTCTTCGGACCCGGAGAGTATCCGTACAAGGAGATACTGAGGGAGACGACATGCGAGTCTACGCCTTATGACCTCAGGCAGCTCGGATATTCATCACACGCGATACACAATCACAGAGGCGCATTTTACGGCAGGAACAAAGTATTTTCAAATATAGGATTCGACACGTTCACAAGCCTCGAATACATGAACAACGTGATGAAGACGCCGAAAAACTGGGCGAAGGATGCACTTCTGACAGAGCAGATAGTAGATGCGCTCAACAGTACCGAGAGCACTGACTATATATACACGATCTCCGTTCAGGGTCACGGCAAGTACCCGACCGAGCAGGTGATCGAGAACCCTTCGGTCACAGTGACGAAGGCGGAGTCAGAGGAGCAGCGCTGGTCGTATGAGTACTATGCGAACCAGGTGTATGAGATGGATCTTTTCGTAAAGGAGCTTACAGATACGCTTGCATCATATGATGAGGACGTCGTGCTCGTCATGTATGGAGACCATCTGCCGGCACTGGATATGGAAGAAAGCGACATGAAATCGGGCTCGCTTTACAAAACGCAGTACATCATATGGAACAACTTCGGTATGGAAAAGCAGGACAAGGACGTCAATGCCTATGAGCTGACGTCAGAAATACTCAGCAGGCTCGACATTTCGGTCGGCATGATGAACAAATACCAGCAGAACCATAAAAATGACGATGACTATCTCACAAACCTCGAGACGCTGTCATACGATATGCTTTACGGCAAGCAGTATATATACGGCGGCAAGAATCCTTACGAGCCGACGAAGCTGAAGATGGGTGTCAAGGATATCAGGATCGACGAAGTCGTGAAGATTGGTGAGAATTACTATATCAAGGGGCAGAACTTCACGGAGTACAGCAAGATATCGCTTGACAGCGAGATCCTCAAGACCGTATACCTCGGGCCGACGATCCTGGCGCTCAAGGAGGAAGTCGATCCGGCTGACGTTTCAAGGATGAAGATCAGTCAGGTCGAAAAAAACAAAGAGGTCCTGAGCACGACTGAGTAGCATCGGCCGGCTGCGTTTCCGGGCAGATGTATGTGCCGGATCGCTGCAGCGGCGGCAGTATCTCAAATGATATGCATGAAGGTATGATATGGTTAAACAAAAAATAAAAGTACTTGTTATAAATACGAGTCCGAGAAAAGGACGCAATACCGATCAGCTTCTCGATGAAGTGACAGCAGGCTGTATTTCGGTGTCCGGATCAGATGATCAGGGTATCGGAGCTGTCGAAGTTGAAGTAAAGCGCATGGGCGTTTACGAGGCGGCGGATGATGAGCTCAGGTTCTGCAGAGGCTGCTGGGCATGTGCAAAGACCGGCAGATGTGTCTGCGGCGATGATTTTATAAAGCAGATACACGATGCGATCGCATCGTCGGATGCCGTGATTTTCGGAGTGCCTGTGTATTTTTACAGCGTCACCGCGCAGTGCAAGGCGATAATGGATCGTGCACTGGCATATATGCCGATAGGGAGCGGCAAAGTATCGGCGACGGCGATAACCTGTGGCAGTGCGGGCGTTGCCAGTACGCTCCAGGCTATGCAGAGCTTTTACAGCTGCAATGATTTTGTCGATGCCGACTGGGTCGCCACTTATGGAAAAACAGGTGATAAAGTAAAGGGCAGGGAAGTTGCATACGGTCTGGGAAGAAAAACGGTGAGACTTGCAGCGATGCTGAAGGGGACTTATGATGCTGCAAAAGCTGCAAAGGCCGCAGGTGACAGTGAGCTGCTCGAGGATCTTGAGCACAGCAACCATTTTGCGTACGGGACGCATACGTTCTAGCTTCGAGTGTGCTGATGCTTTCGAGTGTTCTGATGCTCATGAGTGACGGGTGCCAGCTTTAGTGTTGATATGCTGCGGGTCGGCGCTCCTGCGACTTCGCAGATCTGTGTCAGGGTCTGAGCGGTCTGTTCAGTCTGATCGATCAGGTTGCCCTGTATGTGTGGGCATGATCAGTCCGTATCCCGGAGATACCATTCTATAACGTTTATATTGCCTTCAGTGATCTGAGCGATCACGTGGAGGTTTTTTTGTGCACTGATCTTGCCGTTTCCGGGAACTGTATCTGAGGCAGAGCGTCCTGTGCTTTGAGCCGCTACGGCGCTTTCATTGAGCGGTACATCAAGCGGCACATCGAAAGAAAAACTGCCGCCGTTTCTGGAAATAGTGATCACGGTGCTTGTATCGCTGTCCGGACGGTATTTCAGTTCCCCGTTTTTATCAGCCAGCGAATTGCCGTCATCAGATGCAAGTATCGTAAGTATATCGACGGCGGTCGATTCAGCAGCGTAATAGCCGGCACAGCTGCGGGCGTCGGTCCTTGCGTTTTCGAGTTTTTCGGATGCCGATGAAAGCGTGATCGCGGCAAAACATGTTGTTGCGAACACGACAAAGACGATCGCTATCATTACAGTCGCGGATACAAATGTGAGTCTGAAAGGGAGACCGGTGTCGATGACCTCGTAAAATCTGCTGCCGTTTCGTTGCGTACGGCGGAAGCTGTCACGCCTGTTGAGCCTGTCGCGTCTGTTGCTGCTGGCTTTCATGAAACATGTCCTCCCTTCTTACATTTTTCTAAAGCGCTTTGAACGTCATGCTGTAAAATTCTGCACCTGTATCGGCTGCATAAAAGCTTATAGTATATTCAAAAGCATTTCCGGCGTCGTTCGTCACGGCTCTGGTGATGACGGCTCTGCAGGTGTGTGCTGCCTGAGATGTCGGATTCAGCTCATCGTCATAGTAAAGTGTGAGTGTATCTTCAGTGACATCGATATGGCTGTGAGAAGTCATCAGCTGGCTCGCTTTTGTCAGGTCGCCGTGTGATGCTTTGAGCGTTTCAGCGATCGAAGTCGATTCGATGACAGCGCGATCAAGCAGACGAGCTTCGGCGGAATATCTGTCTGCCTTTGCGAACATACAGATGCAAAGCACTATGACGGCGATGATCAGCACTGCTGCTGTTGCTGCGGCAGTGATCAGCACTGCTTTTTTTGATATTTTCCGTGTCATATGTTTAAGCATCAGCCGTTATCCTCCATCAGTTTTCGCCGTTATCCGCAATTCCATGGCATTCTTGTCATTTCCCGTCAGTCTTCGCCGGTCCATGCAAGTCCCGGCGGTTCCACTGGTCTTCGTCAGTCAATGCAAGTCCCGGCGGTTCCCGTCAGTTGGCCGCGCCGTTTGCCAGACTCAGCGCGATAGTGTGGCTTTCACCGGTTTTCATCACCATGGTGATCTCGATCAGCCCGGGTTCGAGCACACGAAAATCAGCAGCCGTCATAGGCATGATCTTCTCTCCGGACTCAGGATCGACATTTTTTCCGGCAGCGATGTCATTTTTCATGAGATACTCACCGTTGCTGTATATCCATGTTTCACTGACTTCCCCGCTCGCATCATCGGATCTTGAGAGCACCAGCGCCGGGAGCTTTCCACCTAGAGAAGCCGTCCTGACATGAGAAAAGTCAGTGCACTGCCGTATTTCAGCTGTAAAAAATCCGGCCGCATCGGAAACGGCCTGCTGAGATCTGTTCTCGGCGGAATTCCTGTAAATATTGCTGCCGAGGATCGCCAGCGCCGCAGATATTCCCGTTACTGCAATGATGCTGACTGCGATGACGATAATATGCAGCTGTTTTTCGGTAAGATTCGTAAAGTTTTTCATATCAGTTAAGTATATCAATTTTTAAGCCATGTATCAATCTTTTCGCATGGCGCAGATCGACATCTTTTCGCATGGCGCAGATCGACATCTTTTCGCATGGCGCGGATCGAACATTTACAAGTTACGAGTTACGAGCTGCCACAGGTATGACAGCAGGCAGGTGCGATCGTTCAGAACGTGTGAGCTTTCTTCGGCACTTTGCCATCCGCAGTGTAGACTCGATATCGTGCGGTCAGGTGTATGAAATGGTGATGGTTGATTTTGATTACACAACGCATCTCAAAATTGTGCATTTTTCCGTGAATTCCTTTTTCTATTACACAAGAATATGGATGATTTTTACATAAAAGCTGCATTTTCATGCGATTTCAGTACTTTTCAGACGATTTCACACAAAACCATGTGTAATATTTTTTTGAAGGATAACATTTCTGCACATATTTGAGCGAGGTTGTGCAATAATTTTTCCGACAGACAAAATATTACACAAATAACAC
This sequence comes from uncultured Clostridia bacterium, assembly GCA_934247125.1. GTDB lineage: Bacteria > Bacillota > Clostridia > Peptostreptococcales > Anaerovoracaceae > Lentihominibacter. Next base: position 12,598 of record CAKQIZ010000010.1, on the reverse strand, counting down.
TCCCGGCCGACTGTAGGAGAGAGATGACAGGGAGCAGTGCGTTCTGTAGGAGGAAATGCCCGGGGCCCCGGCTCCAGAAGCAGCATAATGATGCCCGGATATCGCTCCGTCTTGTTCTCCAGAAAATGTATTTTCGCCGATCTGCCTGCTGCCCTCTGCCCGCCGCCGCCATCGCATCCAGATAACAGGTTGATTTTACAGCACAAGATTAGTATCATATCAGTAGAAAGATAAGAGGAACAATATATGAGAAAATACAGAGTGCCGCTGATAGAAACCGAGCGGCTTTACCTTAGAAAATGGAGTAAAAAAGATGCCGCAGATGTTTTCGAATACGCAAAAGATCCGGCAGTCGGTCCGATCGCTGGCTGGAAACCGCATACCAGCCCGGCCGAGTCAAAGGTGATAATAAATGAAGTTTTCCTGCAGAAGATGTCATGGGCCATCGAAGACAAGGAAAGCGGCAGGGTGATCGGCAGTATCGGCTTCGAAAAGGACAAGTTCCGCCCCGACATACAGAGTCGCGAGATGGGCTACTCGCTTTCACGGGAGTACTGGGGACGCGGTCTGATGACCGAAGCAGCAAAGAAGCTGATCGAGTATGCATTCGAAGTGATGAGCCTCGAAGTGCTTGCGATAACAACGAGTGACAGAAACCTCAGGAGCCGGCGCGTGATCGAAAAGTGCGGCTTTGTATACGAAGGAAGACTGAGAAATTCATACAAGATCTACGACGGAACAGTAACAGAGCTCAGATGCTACTCGATGCTCCGAGAAGAATATGCAGCGATAAAGAGAGGCGAGATAAATGGCTAAGAAGAAGGATAAACAGACACACAAGACGAACGCAGTCAGGATCGTGGAGGCCGAAGGCGTGCCATATAATATGTACACTTACGATGCACCGGACGGGTTTCTCGATGGAGTTTCAGTTGCAAAGACGCTGGGGCAGGATATTGACAGGGTCTTCAAGACGCTGGTCACGGTCGGTGCGAGCCGTGCGAATTATGTTTGCGTGATCCCGGTCGCAGATGAGCTGGACCTCAAGAAAGCGGCGAAACATTTCGGCGAAAAGAAGATCGAGATGATCCATGCCCGCGATATCACGAAAATCACGGGGTATATCAAGGGAGGCTGTTCGCCGGTCGGTATGAAGAAGCCTTTCCCGACGGTCATCGATATTTCCGCAGAAAATATAGGAAATATCATAGTAAGCGGTGGAAAAGTCGGGCTTCAGATGGAACTTAGTGTAAAGGTGCTGCAGGAGATCACCGGTGCGCAGCTTGCAGACGTCACGGTGGATCGGTAGTTCACCGTGCATCTCCCGGCGCCATCGGCAGGTGCACGCCGCACTGCGCTGCCGTGCACTTTCGCCGCCGCGCTGCACTGCGCTGCGGCCTGCGTTGCATCGAGCTGCGGTCTGTGCTGCAGCAGCCGCCCCCATCAGGGGCGGCATCTCCTGCGCGTCCGCCGCGCATCGCGGCGCCATCCCGGCGATCCGCCGCCGCGGATCGCATCACTCCCCAATATAACCCCAAAACCCCTTAAAAACCGGCCATAAATTTGTGTATCAAAACAAAAACAAAGAAAAAATTTTGTGGCAAAATCCTAAAAAGTTCATCAAACCTATTGACAGAAAGACGTGCTTAATGTAGTCTAATACATGGTATCGGGCGGTTTCCTGCGCTTTTGCATGACCAGGACCGGCACCTTTGCAGACCGCAAGATGCAAATGGCAGACTGCGAACTGCAAACAACAAAAATCAATGACAAATCATAAAAGCTATAAAAATACAGGAGTGAACAGAAATGGCGAAAAAATTAAACGAGGCAGTCGAAATAAGATGGCACGGAAGAGGCGGCCAGGGCGCGAAAACGGCATGCCTGCTTCTGGCTGATGTTGCCTTCAGTTCAGGAAAACACGTGCAGGGCTTTCCGGAATACGGCCCTGAGAGAATGGGCGCCCCGATCACGGCATACAACCGCATCACTGACGAGCACTGCAAGGTGCACTCCAATATATATACGCCGGATTACGTAGTGGTAGTCGATGAGACCCTGCTCAAATCCGTGGATGTGACAAGCGGGCTCAAGGAAAACGGTGCGCTCATCATCAACAGCAAGAAGACACCGGAAGAAGTGCGAAAGCTCCTCAACGGTTACAAAGGCAGAGTCTGTGTAGTAGACGCGGAGAAGATCTCCATGGAGACCCTTGGAAAGAACTTCCCGAACACACCGATGCTGGCGGCAGTCGTGAAAGTCAGCAATGTAATAGACAGCGAGCGCTTTATAAAAGACATGAGAGAATCTTTCCAGCATAAATTCGCGCACAAGGAAACCCTCATAGAAGGTAACATGAAAGCACTGGTAAAAGCTATGGAAGAGGTAAAGGTAGGTTAACAGCGATATGAGCATAATGAAAACGAGAGCACAGGATATAAACGAAAAGATCACCTGGCAGGAAGTCACCACAGGTGCGGAGATATACGAACCGGCTACATCTCTTCTCGTCGAGACAGGCGACTGGAGAGTGATGATGCCCGTGTTCAAAGAAGACAAATGCAAACACTGCATGCTTTGCGTGCCGTTCTGCCCGGACAGCTCGATCCCGGTAAAAGACGGCAAGAGACTCGATTTTGATTTCAAGCACTGCAAAGGCTGCGGGATCTGCGTGAAGGTCTGTCCGTTCGATGCGATAGATTTTGTTAAGGAGGAGAAGTAAATGGCAAAAAGAGACAGGATGTCCGGCAACGAAGCCGTGGCAACAGCGATGAAACAGATAAATCCCGACGTTATGGGAGCTTTTCCGATCACACCTTCGACAGAAATACCGCAGTATTTTTCACAGTACATAGCTGACGGCGAAGTCGATACGGAATTCGTGGCGGTAGAGTCGGAGCACAGTGCGATGTCGGTCTGCATCGGCGCATCGGCAGCAGGTGCGAGAGCCGTGACTGCGACCTCATCGGCGGGACTTGCGTACATGTGGGAGCTACTTTACGTGGCGGCGTCGGCGAGACTTCCGATCACTATGGCGGTCGTGAACAGAGCGCTGACCGGTCCGATCAACATCAACAATGACCACTCGGATTCGATGGGAGCCAGAGATTCCGGATGGATACAGATATACGCAGAGTCGAATCAGGAAGTTTACGATAATTACATCCAGGCGATGCCGATCTCCGAAACGATCAGACTTCCGATCATGATCTGTCAGGATGGATTCATCACCAGCCACGGTGTTTCCAACATCGAGCTGCTCGAAGATGAAGAAGTCAGGGAGTTCGTGGGCGAATACAACCCTGAGAACTACCTGCTCAAGTCGGAAAATCCGCTGGCAGTCGGCCCTTATGGTATTTCCCCGTACTACATGGAAGTCAAGAGATCCCAGGCGCAGGCCATGAAAGACGCGATGCCGATAATCATGGACGTTGCGAAGAGATTCAAGAAGCTGACAGGCAGAGAATACGGATTCTTTGAAGAATATATGATGGACGATGCCGAAGTCGCACTCGTTGTCATCGGTTCCAGTGCAGGAACCGGCAAAGAGGCAGTCGACAGACTCCGTGCAGAAGGTAAGAAGGTCGGACTCATCAAGCTGAGAGTTTTCAGACCGTTCCCGAGAGTCCCTCTTGCGGAAGCGATGTGCAAGGTAAAAGCTGTGGCGATAATGGACAAGGCCGAGAGCTTTTCGAACAGCGGCGGCCCGCTTTTCAATGAGGCGCGAAGCTCGCTCTACGACCTGCCGAACAAGCCGTATGCGATAAACTACATCTACGGGCTCGGAGGCAGAGACATCACAGTCGAGGATTACTACGAGATCTACAACGATCTGTTCATCATCAATGAGACGGACGATCCGGGCGATGTGTACAGATACGTAGGCGTAAGAGATTCACGTTACGGCGAAAGAGGATTCGATCACAGGAAATACGAAGAATAGGAGTTCACGACAATGGCATATAATCTGAAAAAAGAAGTGGCAAAGCCTGAAAGGCTGGCGGGAGGTCACAGACTGTGCGCCGGCTGCGGTGCAGGCATAGCCGTAAGAGGCGTGCTCAGGGCGCTCGACGAAGGCGACAAGGCAGTGATCACGAATGCGACCAGCTGCCTGGAGGTTTCTACATTTATATATCCGCATACAGCTTATTACGACAGCTACATCCATACAGCGTTCGCCAACGGTGCGGCAACGATGTCGGGTGTCGAGGCGGCATACAAGACCTTAAAGAAAAAGGGCAAGGTCAATGATAATTTCAAGTTCATCGCGTTCGGCGGCGACGGCGGCACATATGACATCGGTCTGCAGTCGCTTTCGGGTGCTATGGAAAGAGGGCACGACATGGTATACGTGTGCTATGACAACGAGGCGTACATGAATACCGGTATCCAGCGTTCGTCGTCGACTCCGAGATTCGCAGATGCGACGACGTCACCGGCCGGCAAAGTGATCCCGGGCAAGGTTCAGAACAAGAAAGACCTGACTTCGATCATAGCTGCGCACAATATCCCTTATGCTGCGCAGACGACTTTCATCGGCAACTTCAAGGATCTTCATGAAAAGGCGCACAAGGCGATCTACACGGAGGGTCCGTGCTTCCTGAACATCATGTCTCCATGTCCGAGAGGCTGGAGGTATGAGACCGAAGATCTCGCAGAGATCTGTCAGCTGGCAGTCGACACCTGCGTATGGCCTATGTACGAGATCGTCGAAGGCAAATGGCATCTTACATACGAGCCGAAAAAGAAGCTTCCTGTCGAGGAATTCCTCAAGAAGCAGGGCCGTTTCAGGCACATGTTCAGGAAAGGCAGTGAATGGATGATCGATGAAGCACAGCAGTACGTCGATCAGCAGTGGGAAAATCTTCTTGCAAAGTGCGAGTAAAGGCTGGTTTGGGAACCGGTTTGAGTCTGGGTTTTGCTTCCGGCCTGAACAGAGTTCAGGTCCGAATCCTAGCGGATTCCTGACTGTAAGCAGCATGGTCTTATACTCATTTGCCTTTAAACACAAAACAGGGTATAGATCCATGCCAGTAATGGATTACGATCCACTCGCACAAAAAACTGTCTGTTTTATCGGCGAAATCACCGTTAAAGCAGACAGTCGAGGTATTTATTCACTTGAAAACATCAATTATCGTGATCGTGATGCATATTTAAACATCCCGGCTATAGATGCGCGATCGATCGTCAAGCGCCGCATCCAAGCTTCATCACGATATAGATAAGCTTAGATCAGCCCCATCTTCTTCATCTCAGTTTCGATCCTCTGATCTACATCAGCAGTCGGTGGACAAAGCGGAAGCCTGAAATTCAGCTCCATCATGCCCATCTTGGCCAGAGCGGCTTTTACAGGGATCGGGTTCACATCAGCAAACATGCTGTCGATGATCGGCTTCATGGAAAGCTGCAGTTCTCTTGCCCTTTCGATATTTCCCTCGAGGAAGCTGTGTGCCATTTCCACGGATTCCTTAGGCATGATATTCGCTATTACCGATATGTAACCAATACCGCCGAGTGACAGAAGCGGCACGACCATATCGTCATTTCCGGAATAAACTGCGAAATCATCAGGAACCAGTCGGCATATCTCAGCGACCTGTGCGATATCGCCGCTCGCCTCTTTTATAGCAACGATATTAGGATGCTTTGCGAGTTCGACCACAGTTGCCGGAGCAATGTTCACTCCTGTACGGCCCGGTACCGAATAAAGGATGCAAGGTATCGAAACGGCGTCTGCCGTAGCAGTGTAATGCTCGATAAGACCCTGCTGTGAACATTTGTTGTAGTAAGGTGTAACGAGCAGCAGACCATCAACCCCTGCAGCCTCGATGCGCTTCGCAAGATTGATACCGTGGCGAGTGTCGTTACTTCCCGCGCCGCCTATAACAGGCACTCTGCCGTTTGCGACCTCGACACAGAATCTGATCGTTTCAACATGTTCGTCGTCATCGAGAGTCGACGCCTCGCCGGAAGTACCGCATGCGATGATCGCATCGATCCCCTGATCTATCTGCCAGTTTATCAGATTTCTGTAAGCTTCGAAATCCACTGAACCATCTGCCTTGAAAGGAGTCGCGATCGCAACTCCGCATCCTGTAAATAATGCCATTTTAATTTCCTCCTTAAAAATACTGAGTCGGTCTTATACAATAAAAAAGTTGCATCCTATCGATGCAACAATTAAACTTCAAACATTGCTGGATCGATAGCGCCTCTGCCTGTTACAAGCAGGAGTATATGATATATTTTATCATATCCCAGAAATCCGTCATGCCTGAAGGACCCTTCGGCGGTATCTCCTTTCATCGACTTCACCGGCTGCCGCCTCCGTTCGATTACTGATATCTACCGCACCTCTATCAACTTTGTTTTACAGTCTACACGCTTTTACAGTAGATGTCAACCCGTTTATACATATTCTGAATTTTTATATACTTTATTTTATATATTTTATATACTTTGCCCTGCCGTTTTCCTGCCTGCTGACTGAGCACGAGGAAAGAAAGAAAGTGCGCACCCGGCATCCGGACCGCGCGGATCTTTCCATGAAAAAGGCTCGCAAAAAGATTTAGTTGCTGTCTCCCGGGATACCACCGCAAAAAACACGAAACTCTTTTCTGAAAATTAAAAGAATTAGCAATTAAGAGATTTACTCAATTTTTCATTTGGAGTATAGTAATATGACTAAAGGAGTTATATAAACAAATATAGTTGAATTTACTCAGCATGGCCGGCAGTGCAGGGCTGCATCGAAGATGTGCGGATCATAAACCGCGGATCACGGATCACAGATCACGAACTGCATATTGCAGCCCGGGCACAGCCGCGCCGGAAAGATAGGGGGACAATCATGAATCTGGTACTTAAAAGCACATGTATCTATGACAGCGTCGGAGATAAACCTTTTGCAGGTTACATAGAGATCGAAGACAACAAGATCAAAGAAGTTACAAAAGGTGAGACGGACAAATACAATGATCCGGCAAAATATGATCTCAGAGACTGCGGCGACAGAACGATAACTGCAGGACTGATCGACAGCCATATCCACCTTTTCCTCGGTTCACTGCACAACGCGACTATAGACCTGTACAACACAGCGACAGAAGACGAAGCGGCAAAGAACCTCTACGAATTTTACAAAGACCGTGATGACGAATGGGTGCTCGGTTTCAGATGGTCGCATTACAGATGGCCGGACGAAAAGCTGCCTACAAAAGCATCACTTGACAAATATTTCCCTGACCGTCCTGTGATCGCATTCAACGACGAGCTGCATGCCATCTGGGTAAACAGCAAGACCCTGGAAATCTGCGGCATCACAAAAGACACAGCAGATCCTGACGGCGGCATCATCGAAAGAGACGAGAACGGCGAACCTACAGGATTCCTGCTTGAGCAGCCGGCAATGGAGCTCGCTACGGACAGAGCGCTTGATTTTTCACCTGAAAAAGAAGAAGAACTGATCGAAGGCTTCATCAACATGGCGCACACAAAGGGCGTTACTTCAGTAGGCGCAGTGCACGTGCTTAAGATCATGAAGCACGAAGCATGCAGAAGACTAGAAGAAAAAGGCAAGCTCAAAGTGAGAGTGTTCTTTGCACCTCATATGGAAATAGATTTCGACGAGGCTCTCAGACTCAAGGAAGAGTATACGTCCGACAGACTTAGCTTCCTGGGCCTCAAGGGCTTCATGGACGGAACTCCGCTGGGCTACACCGGCTACATGGTAGACCCTTATACGGATCGTCCGGGATTCCGTTCGCAGCCTCTCGTAGACAAAGACTGGCTCGATGCAAAGAGCAGGCAGTGTTATGAGCACGACATCCCGCTCAGACTTCACGCATGCGGCGACGGCGCGGTAAGAATGGCACTCGATGCATTCGAAGGCGCAAGAAAAGCGATCGGATCGAAGGACGTAAGAAACACTATCGAGCACATAGAAGTGCTGCATCCTGACGATCTGCACAGATTTGCAGAGACCAACACGATCGCCAGCATCCAGCCTTGCCACATCCTGATGGAATCACTGGAAAAGCACCCTGTATTCCAGATGCTTGACGCAGAGCGCATCAAGCTTGCATGGCCCGGCAAGTCTCTCGCAAAAGCCGGCGCAAAGATTGCGTTCGGTACCGACTATCCGATCGTAGAACTCGATCCTGTCGACACGATCTACAGAGCAGTCAAGAGACGCATGGAAGACGATCTGCCGGCAGACGGCTGGAACCCGCAGGAAAAATTCACTGTCGCAGAAGCGATCACAAACTCCACAAAGGGTCCGGCTTACATGATGCGCATGGAAGACAAGCTCGGAACTCTCGAAGCCGGCAAACTCGCCGACATCAACGTGTTCAACAAGAACATCTTCGAGAGCGAGGAAGACATCCCGTCAGTAAAGACAGTGATGACCCTGTTCGATGGCGAAGTAGTATTCGACGAACTGTAAAGCGCAGACATTCGGTCTGTCGGGGCGCCTTCCCCGGTGTGCCGGGGTCATTTGCCGGTCTGCGGTATTGTGATCATGTAAAGCGCAGACATTCGGTCTGCACGCGATCGTTCGGCGGCATGCGGTATCTGCGGCGCGCAGAGCGCGCCGAAAAACAGTGCGGGCGTTCGCCCGCGCATCATATGAATAAGAGGCCGGCGTTTTCTAACGCCGGCTTATGTATATTGATAATGATGAAATATCGCGAGCGATATTTCATGCATACATATGTAAAAGTGTAAAAGATATGATAAAAGGCATAGCCGGCAAATCAGAGCTCGGGCCTCACCCGGCTGCCGGCCCGGGAAATCAGATCTTGAGCCACCCCCGGCTGCCGGCCCGGGAAATCAGATCTTGAGCCACCCCCGGCTGCCGACTTGTGTAATGATATCCGTTTTTTTTCAGAAATACACAAAGGACCAAAAAAATGTGTATGATAGTGTGTTCCGTATAACACTATACACACGAAATCAGCCCGATATAGCTAAATAAGCAAAAAAAGCATCAAAAACACGATAAGGATACCAAAAAATTACAAAACGTTGTGCAATAAAAATTGAATTTCCGGCATCATACACAAGTTCGCCCCCGTAAGTGTAATAATATTCGAGAAGAAGATTTTCTACACAAAAAGCGGTGGTTACGGCACAGAACCAGCAGGGCTGGCCAGCCAAACTTCAACCCCAAACTTGAAAATACCAAAGGCCCCATCCCCGAAAAGGAGGAAAAATATGAATATTGTACTGAAAAGCAGCTGCATCTTCGACAGCGCTGGCAGTGAACCGTTTGCAGGCTACATCGAGATCGAAGGCAGCCAAATAAAGGATGTTGTGAAAGGTGAGACTGATAAGTACGACGATGCACATGCGCAGCCTCATATTAAAAACGCAGCCGCGCAGCCGCCATACAAGCTCATCGACCTTGGTGATCGCACTGTGACTCCCGGGCTGATCGACAGCCATATCCACTTATACCTAGGCTCCATGCATGCGGCGACAGTGGACCTTTACGAGGCAAATTCACAGGAAGAAGCGGCGCGAATGCTGTATGATTTTTATGAAAATGGCAGTGCGTCCGCGGACCGGTCCCACAACTCCGGCAGAACTCTTCCGACCGACTGGGTGATCGGCTTCCGCTGGTGCAACTACAGGTGGCCGGGTGAAACGCTCCCGTCAAAGGAAGCCCTCGACAAGTACTTTCCTGACCGTCCGGTCATCGCATTCAACAACGAGCTGCACGCAGTCTGGGTAAACAGCAGAACAATGGAACTTTGCGGCATCAATAAAGACACACCGGCCCCGCAGGGCGGCATCATCGAAAGAGATGAAAACGGCGAGCCGACCGGATTTTTCCTCGAACAGCCCGCCATGGAAATGGTGACACGCAAAGCCCTCGATGCCTCTCCGGAACTCGAAGAAAAAATGATAAAGATTTTCATGGACGTCGCGCACAGCAAGGGGATAACCTCGGTCGGCGCCGTGCACGTCATGCGGATCATGAAACACGAAGCCTGCAGACACCTCGAAAACCGCGGCGAACTTAAAATGCGCGTGTTCTTTGCACCACACATGGAAATGGACATCCGGGAGGCGCTCGAGCTGAAAAAAGAATACGCATCAGACAAACTGCGGTTCATGGGGCTCAAGGGCTTCGTCGACGGCACCCCGCTGGGCTACACCGGCTACATGGTCGAGCCGTACAAGGACCGCCCGGGATTCCGTTCGGAGCCGCTGGTCGATCCCGAGTGGCTCATGCAAAAGAGCAAAGAGTGTTATAAGAATGGTATTGCAATGAGGCTGCACGCGTGCGGGGATGCAGCGGTGCGCCTTGCGCTCGATGCGTACGAAGCGGCGCGCCGCGAGTACGGTGAAAAAGACATCCGCAATGCGATAGAACACATCGAAGTCATACACGAAGACGACATCCCGCGCCTTGCGGCAACGAACACGGTGGCCAGCATCCAGCCGAGCCATATCGTCATCGATTCACTCGACATCCACCCCGCTTTCCTCATGCTGGACGACGCCCGCATAAAACTTTCGTGGATGGGCAAGACACTGCAGGAAAATGGCGCAGTCGTGGCATTCGGCACGGATTATCCGATCGTCGACCTCGATCCGGTAGACACGATCTACAGAGCGGTGACCAGACGTATGGGCAACGATACTCCGGAAGAGGGATGGAACCCGCAGGAAAAATTCACAGTTGCGGAAGCCATCACGAATTCCACCAGGACTCCTGCATACCTTATGCAGATGGAAGATCGTCTCGGTACGCTCGAACCCGGGAAGCTCGCTGATATCAACGTGTTCAGCCGCAACATCTTCAATGATACCGACAGCATGCTTTCGACGAAAACAGACATGACGATTTTCGACGGCGAGATCGTTTACGACGCCGGACTCGAATGATGCTGACCGTCAGTCCCGAGAGTTCTCAGGCTGAAGATAACCCGGCTGCCGTATGCTCAGCCGTATGATCTGCAGTATTCCCACCGGCCGCCCGGATCACTGATGTCGGGCGGCAGCCGGAGATCCGGACATTTCAAGCATATGCATAAACATGCAAAAAAACTGCGGAATCTGTAGAAAACTGCATAAACATGTGAAGAAAAAATATGTAAATTTTCAACTGCAGCAAAATCTCTCACAAACGGTGAAATTCATAAAACGACACTAAAAAGTTAATAAAATATAGATGGAATGCCTCTGGTTTTGTATAATTATCGTGAATTCGTGGCACTGAATATAGTATACGAGTGTCAACTACATTGGAGGAAGCAGAATGGAAACACGAAAAATCACGACAGAGTCGATAGAGGGATTTGCATCCTTCCTGAGACAAAAAGAACGAAGCGACGGCACGATCGAAAAGTATCTGCATGATATGAAAATATTTTGCAGCTGGCTGGACGGCCGTGAAGTGACTCAGGAGCTCGCGGCAGAGTGGAAACAGAGCCTGCTGGAAAGCGGCAGACAGCCGGTGACCGTGAACTCGATGATCGCTGCGATCAACGCATACTTCAGATTTGCAGGCTGGAACGAGCTGCGACTGAAGTCTCTGAGATTACAAAAACGTTTTTTCAGAGAAACCGAGCGAGAACTCACTGAAGACGAATACCGCAAGCTGGTCAGGACCGCACGCAAAATGGGGAAGGAAAGGATCGCGCTGCTGATGGAGACCATATGCGCGACCGGCATACGAGTCAGTGAACTCCGGCATATAACAGCCGAGGCAGTCAGATGCGGCCGGGCACAGATTTCAATGAAAGGAAAACACCGGACGATTTTGATACCGGACAAACTTTGCAAAAAGCTCATGATATACATGCGAAAACTCGGCATAAAAGCAGGAGAGATTTTTTTGAGCAAAAACGGCAGCCCCCTGAGCCGCAAGCAGATATGGGCCGACATGAAAGCTCTTTGCCGGCATGCAGGTGTTCTAGGCAGAAAAGTTTTTCCGCACAATCTCAGACATCTTTTTGCGAGGAGTTTTTACGGCCTGTGCAGAGATATAGTATGCCTGGCAGACGTTATGGGACACAGCAGTATCGAAACGACACGTATTTATCTGATTTCTACAGAAGCAGAGTATGTAAAAAAAATAGCACGGCTTCAACTCGTGCTCTAGACAAAATAAGTATTTTGTCACGGGCAGGCACAGAAGGTCACAGATACTGCATTTGTAATATTGCCAAAAAACAAAGAATCCCCTCGGAACAGGGTGGATTTTGAAAGACTGTACTAATAAAGTGCCTCCGGAGAATGCTGCCCCGGAGGCTGGTTTACGATTAATTGATTAGGCGAATTATACCAATGGTATTTTTTTGTATTCCAAATAATCGTTTGGTTAGAATTCAAACGATCTTATTTATATATATGTAATTTTTCCCATTTTCTCATGACAAATGTGAATTTTCTGTAAATCGGTCAGAAATGTTAAACTTTTTTTCGATTAGTCTTGTAAAAAGTCTCCTACCATGATAAAATTCCATAATAGCGGATTGGGTTTAGTAATTCTATATAATATGTAAGTGACAAAATACTTATTTTGTCGTCAGTCAGCGAGGAACATTTATGGGCAGAGGAAACCTTAATGAGGAAGAGATCC
>CAKQIZ010000009.1 GCA_934247125.1 uncultured Clostridia bacterium | reverse complement strand
CATAAAAAAACCCGTTGCACGTTGAAATGCAATGGTTCTGAAAATCCTACTCTTTACTCAACTGTTGAAAACCCGGGCGCGTTTTTGCAACAATTTGTATTTTGCCGGTTGACATCGGATATGTATTAGCATATAATGAGTTATCTGAATTAACGGTAATTTTCAATAATTCGAAATTTCATACGCAATGATATAAAATTTAAAAAATTTTACCAACTGTTCGAAAATGAAAATACGCCTGATTCAGAGTGGCAATTATGCATCGAAGAAAAGGAGGGTGTTATGACAGACGAAAGAAAAGTTTCCGCTTCTAATGAAAAGAACGAACTGAAACGCGGTATCAGAGGCTGGCAGGTTGCATTCATCGGTATAGGTGGTGTAATCGGATCATGTTATTTCCTCGGGATAGGCGCCTGCCTCTCCAGCATGGGACCTGGCGTGCTGATCGCATTTATTGTGACTGGTATCATCGTTTACGGTACTATGATTTCTTATTCGGAACTGCTGGTAAACGTTCCTAGAACAGGATCGTTCGTGGCATATACCAGTGAGTTCCTGACTCCTACCATTTCGACCGGGTTCGGATGGGCATTCTGGTTCAACTGGGTATGCTATGTACCATCCGAAGCGATAGCGGTTTCGACCGTGCTCACATCGCTGATGGGAACAGACAGTGCAGTTACATATGTTTCTATCGCTCTCGGCGCAATGGCTGCAATAACTGTTATAAATCTCTGCGCAGTAGATATCTTCGCAAAGATCGAGGCAGGACTTGCTATCACTAAGGTAATAGTTATCATGATATTCGTTATCGCTGCATTTGGTATCTGGGTAGGTCTCTGGGGTCAGAGCAGCAGTTACACAGGTTTCCTGGCAGGTATTGTAAACTTCGGAGACGCTACTATGTCATTCGGTCAGAAGGTATTCCCTCTGGGTATCATGGCTGTACTGGTGAACATGACAGTAGTACTGGTAACTTTCCAGGGTACAGAGATCGTCGGTCTTGCGGCTGCAGAATCTCAGAATCCTGAGAAATCAGTACCTAAGGCATGTAAGAGTGTTACTTACCGTATCGCACTGCTTTACATACTGCCGCTGATCCTTGTTATACTCGTTTATCCATATGAGCTGGCAAGTGATGCAAATCCGGTATTTGCTGATATCATGAACTACTACGGCATAGGCTGGCTCGGATTCGTATTCTCGGCAGTAGTGCTGGTCGCAGCATTCAGCTGTGCGAATACAGGATTCTATGGAACAGTAAGATGCATGTTCGGTCTTTCGATCGAAGGCCTTGCACCTAAGTTCCTCAGCAAGGTAACTAAATCCGGAAACCCGAGAGCCGCAGTTCTGTGGACGCTGGGCTTCATGTGGATAGTTCTCCTGGTGGGACTTATCTCACAGCTTACAGGATATCTTGAAGACTTGTATGTAAGTCTGCTGTCACTGTCCGGATTCACAGGGACTCTGGCGTGGGTAGGAATCATACTGTCGCATCTTTCTCTCAGAAGGAAGCTCAAGAGAAACGGATATGATCCTGAAACATGCCTGAAAGCAAAAGTTAAGAAAGGTCAGAGATGGGTTCCGTACTTTGCAGTAATAGCACAGATCATATGCCTGATCATGCTGGTATTTGAAAATGTTTTCATCTTTGCAGTCGCATGCGCAGCTATAGTACTTCCTATGATAGGATATCAGATCGCAAAGAAGACAGGGAAGATAAGAGATATATCGGAGATCGCATCGACTAACGAGACTCCATTTGAAGAATTATTCCCGCCACTTAACAAAGACGGTAAATAGATGAATGTATAATATATCCTGAAAGAATGGACGGAAGCATCTGCTTCCGTCTGTTTTTTTGGGAAAAATCACTTGATTTACAAAAAAGGGTGATAAAATCGCCGGAGAAGGAGATTTATATGATATTAGAGAAGAATGAAAACTTTGTTATCAATGAATCGATGATACCTCCTGAGATGAGTGTCACGATAGACAACGCGAGGGAGATCGCAAGGGAGTTCCGAGATCTCCGAATGAGATATCATGCGGCGATAAAGGAGATAAGCACGAAGCTTGAAGTCCTTGATAACGAGTTCAGTGTCAAGTATGATTACAACCCGATACATCATATGCAGTGCAGACTTAAAAGTATTGACAGCATCGTGGATAAGATCGGCAGGAAAGGCTGGCCGATGGAAATGAAGTCGGTCTATAAAGTTATGGATTTCGCAGGGATCAGAGTAGTTTGCAATTACATAGACGATATCTACACAGTCGAGGAAAGTCTTTTGAGACAGGATGACATAAAGCTGCTGAAGCGAAAGGATTACATAAAAAATCCAAAGGAGAGCGGATACAGGAGCCTGCATCTGCTGGTCGAGGTGCCGATATTCCTGTCGGATAGGACTTACAACATGCCTGTCGAGATACAGATACGCACGATCGCGATGGATACATGGGCAAGTCTTGAGCATGAGCTCAAGTACAAGAGTAAAAAAGAAATGCCGGGGTATGTAGTGCAGGAACTCAAAAACTGCGCCAAGTCGATGGCAGATCTTGATGCATCGATGGAACGTATACATAAAATGCTCTGATGAACCGGGTATTTGTAATTTGAAATGGAGAGAGAATCAAATGAAAAGAAAAGCATTGAGAATGTCGGCATTGGTTTTATGTGTGATAACGGCTTTCTGCCTGTCGTCGTGCGGCACCGCGGTATCATATGATGATTATGACCTGAGCGAGTATATAAAGGTCGGGGAGTACAAAGGTCTGGAGGGCGCATCGTACAGCATTTCCGTGACTGATGACGAAGTGGAGTCTGCGATACAGAGTGCTCTGGAGGACGCAGCGACGGATAAGGAGCTTGACGAGGGAACTGCTGTCGAAGATGGTGATGTGGTAAATATCGACTACACCGGGAAGCTGGACGGTAAGAAATTCGAAGGAGGGTCGGCGGAAGGATACGATCTGACTATAGGCAGCGGAAGCTTCATAGATGGATTCGAATCAGGTCTGATAGGAAAGAAAGTCGGAGAAAAGACTGACTTGGAGCTGACTTTCCCGGAAGATTATTCATCTGAAGAACTTAAGGGAAAAGATGTGGTATTCACTGTCAAGATAAATTCGGCAACGAGAAAAGAGGCTCCTGCGCTGGATGATGATTTTGTAAAAAACACTACGGAGTTTGAGACTGTAGACGAATACAGAGCAGACCTTGAGAAACAGCTCTATGACGAAAAGGAGCAGGAAGCGATAAACAATCAGAAGACGACTCTGTGGTCAGGCCTTCTGGAAAACACGGAAGTCAAGAAATATCCGGAAAGGGAGCTCGACTATTATATAAAGTTCAACAGCGATCAGATGGATACTATGGCAAAAGAATACGATATGACGCGCGACGAACTGCTGGCTGCATACGATTTTGGCAGTGAGGATGAGTTTGCGGCTACGAATGAAGACAGCAGCAAACAGCGTGTAAAGCAGGAAATGCTGATAGAGTATATCGTGCAGAAAGAAGGCCTTGAATATACCAAAAAGGAAAAGGATGCACTGATAAAGAACTATGAGAATGCAGGATACGATGAGAAGACGATAAAGACACAGACGGGAAGGACGATGGACGAATATGTGGATATGGAGCTTCTTTACGGAAAGGTGCTGGATTTCCTGCTGGATAATGCTGTGATCACAGATTCTGCGTCTGCAGAACAGTGAAAATATTTTAGTTGAAAAGAGCCACATGGTGTGATAAACTCATAACGCTAGTTTATTATCTGCCATGCGGCTGCTTTTATATTGCCGCATATGGCGGGAAGGCTATGATTCTCTGGAGAGTCTCATAATGAGCGCCGAAGGTGTACGCATGCAGGGTCATATACTGCATGTAATCTCTCAGGCAAAAGGACAGAGCAGATAGTTTTTATATTATTTGTGTCCTCTCCGGAAGTCGATAAAAATATCGACTTTTTTTATATTATTGCACAGCTGAAAAGCTGCGCAGAAGATACTTTTTATTCAGGAGAAGGAGAAAAAAGAATGGAAGCATTTACAAAGATTCTGGAGGCGATAGACGGAGTAGTCTGGGGAGTGCCTCTCATCGTGCTGATCATGGGTACAGGTATATATCTGACCATCAGACTGGGCCTGCTGCAGTTCAGAAAACTCGGCAAGGCGCTGAAGTACATGGTGAAGAATGAAGAAGGAGCGCAGGGTGAGGTAACGAGCTTCGGTGCTCTCTGCACGGCGATGGCGGCGACTATCGGTACAGGAAATATCGTAGGTGTTGCGACTGCCGTGATGGCTGGAGGTCCGGGAGCACTGTTCTGGATGATAGTTGCAGCATGCCTCGGTATGGCAACGAAGTATTCTGAAGGACTGCTCGCTGTTAAGTTCCGTGAGAACAAGGGCGGCAGATTCCTTGGAGGACCTTTCAGGTATATAGAACAGGGCATGGGACCGAGATGGAAATGGCTTGCCAAGCTGTTTGCTATATTCGGTATAGGAGCCGGACTTCTTGGTATCGGAACGATAACTCAGGTGAACGGTATCGCATCTGCGGTAAAAAATGTTTTTGACCCTGAGACACAGAATACCGTACATTTATTCGGAACGGATTATTCGCTGGCAACAGTTATCACAGCTATCGTAGTGGCGTTTTTCACGGCGCTCGTCGTTATAGGCGGACTGCAGAGGATCGCGAGCGTTACTTCGATCGTAGTGCCGTTCATGGCTATCGCATATATCATAATATGTATAACAATACTTATATACAACATAGAAAGACTGCCGTCAGCTGTAGTCGAGGTAGTTGAAAGCGCATTCGGAGCAAGAGCGATGGCAGGAGGAGCGCTTGGAGCACTGCTGCTCGCTATGCAGAAGGGTGTCGCAAGAGGTATATTCTCGAACGAAGCAGGTCTGGGAAGCGCGCCTATCGCGGCTGCTGCAGCGCAGACACATGAGCCTGTAAGACAGGGCCTCGTTTCCATGACGGGAACCTTTATCGATACTATTATCGTTTGTACGATGACAGGTCTTACGATCATGGTAACAGGCGCGTATGATTTCTCTGCAGCAAACGGACTTGACGGAGTAGATGTAACTATATGGGCATTCTCGAATGGTCTTCCGTGGGCGGCAGGAGTCGGCTCCGCGATACTGATGGTATGCCTGGCTCTCTTCGCATTCACCACTATCCTCGGATGGGACTATTACAGTGAAAGATGTCTCGAATACCTGACAGGCGGTAAGATGGGTGCAGTCAGGGTTTACAGATGGCTCTATATACTGGCGGTACTGATCGGACCGTTCCTTACATTGTCAGCAGTATGGACTCTGGCAGACATCTTCAATGGACTGATGGCTATACCTAACCTGATAGCGCTCGTTGCACTGAGCGGTATCATCGTTGCTGAGACGAAGAGTTACTTCAGGAGACTCGACGCCGGACATATCCAGGGCTAGTCTGAACCGATGGTCAGGAGCAGATCACGAGGAAGTGTATCAGAGGGGCAGTTGTCAGATCTGATGAAATAAAGAATGATACACCTGAAAATACATAATATAAATAATATAATATGATAAGAAATGATCGCAGGATGAAAGCAAAGACATCCTGCGATTTTTGCATATAGAGGCATAGCCCGTACACACACTGCATATAAATCTATAAACGACGGAAAAGGGAGGAGCAGATATGCTTAATACAGAAGATATAAGAAACAAAGAGGTCATCAATATCTACGACGGCAGGAGTATGGGATTCGTGTGCGACATAGAGATCAATCTCAAGGAAGGACGCATAGACGGGATAGTGCTGCCGGGAGACAGGGGATTCATGAAACTGCTGGGACGCGGCGAGCCAAACGACTTTGTGATAAAGTGGAAACACGTCAAGACTATAGGCGACGACGTGATACTGGTAGATGTGCCGCCTGTAATAGATTAGCAGATGAGATGGGCATCACGATCATCTGTGTGCTGAGACGATATCGCAGGTTTGGCAGCGATAAAAGAAAAGAGCGCATTACACCTGAACAGTGTGTGCCGGCAGAACCTGCAAAAAAATAAAGCCGTTTACAGGCTTTGATTTTTCTCATTAAACTGTCAAACATCTGCGGTATCTGATTTTATCGATAGTGTATTCATGTGTGTTCTGTTCAATGCTCTTAATTAGTTGTTATTCCTGCTTCGGCGAGTTCTTTGTTCAGTTCTGCATCGCGTATCTTGTCGAGTTTGACATTTCTGAAATAAAGACAGATGTCTATCGTTATTTCAAGCATATTCAATACATAAAATATGAAGCTGAGGTAAAACATGAATCCGTGATCGACTTCTGTGCAGGTCAGGATGATTTTTCTCGTAATACCGAATCCATATCCTATCCACAGAAAGACCTCGAAAAACAGGCTTTTTCCTTTAGCTGTACGTGATGTCCACGAACGATATATAGATAAAGGCCACGATAAGCCGAAACAGATTATCATCATAGCTTCTAAAAAATTTACCATAATATTATTCCTCTCTGCGATCCATTGATCAAAAATTATCAATGTTCTGTTGAACCAATAGTGATAACGGCATGTCTTTACAGATGTGGCAAGTGAACGCGAATCAGCCCGATGTGTTCGTACAAGTCGCAGTTATTCAGTTTTCAATGTTCGTATATCCTGATTGTATGGAGGATAATGTTCGTATATATTTTTTCTGAAAATCTGGATTTCAATCTGGATTTCAACTTTTGATACGAACTTCTTTCATTGACAAGAATATCACAAGACGATCGGCAGAGATAATTGATTATTCTGATGACGCCATCAGTTTTTCTAATGATTTCATATTTTCTGACAATACCCATCGGACTCTGATGTGCTCCATGCTTCAAAATCATTTCAAATATCGGGGTATGTCATTTTTGAAGCTATGCTCTTATGATCGGAATAAGTTAGACAAAAGACACAATATGTAGTATAATTATATAAAATTTTGAATGCCGATATGCCCGAAAAAGGAGGTCACAAAATGAGATGCCCTTATTGCGACAATGAAGACAGCAAGGTAATCGACTCCAGACATACCGAAGATGGACGTGCTATAAGGAGACGAAGAGAATGTGAAGAGTGCGGCAGGCGCTTCACGACTTATGAAAAAATAGAAGAAGTCATACTTATGGTGATAAAAAAGGATGGAAGCCGTCAGGCATTTGACAGGAACAAGCTCCTGAACGGCATAATAAGAGCATGTGAGAAGCGTCCCGTGTCCATAGCTGATATGGAGAAGATAGTAGATGACATCGAGAGAGGTCTCAACAACACGATGGAAAAGGAAGTCGAGAGCAGCCTGATAGGCGAGCTCGTTATGGAAAGGCTCAGAGATCTGGATGAAGTCGCATACGTGCGCTTTGCATCAGTATACAGACAGTTTACAGACATAAACACATTCGTAGCAGAGATAGAAAAGCTGCTCACAAACAAGAAGAACGGCTGAGCGGAGAAAAGAGAAACGGCAGATATGGATAGATTGATCAGGATAGCAGTAGACGGGCCGAGCGGAGCCGGCAAAAGCACGATAGCAAAAGCTGTGGCAGCGAAGCTCGGCATAGATTATATAGACACTGGGGCGATGTACAGAGCGATAGGCTACAAGATGAAGCTGGAAGATATAGAAGACAGTAGCGATGCGAGATTCGGACAGGTTCTCGATGATACGGACATAGACTTTGCCGACGGCGATATCATACTGGATGGCGAGACGGTCAACGATCTGATAAGGACTCCGGAAATGTCAGAACGTGCATCGCGTTTCTCGGCGATACCTGCGGTGCGTGCAAAACTCGTGGAGCTGCAGCGCGGCATGGGCATGAAAAAAAGCGTGATAATGGATGGCAGAGACATAGGCACCAACGTCCTTAAAGACGCTGAGTACAAATTTTTCCTGACAGCTGCTGCAGAGGAAAGAGCAGAAAGACGTTATAAAGAACTGAAGGAAAAAGGGGAAGACATTTCTTTCGAAGAAGTTCTTGAGGATATAAAACAGAGAGACCATCGTGATATGACAAGGACGCTCAATCCGCTGAAGAAAGCGGACGATGCGCTGGAAGTCGACACGACAGGACTTTCTATTGAAGAAGTGACAGACAGGATAGTAAAGGAGATCAGGTAATGGCAACAGTAAGACCTTTCAAGGCGGTGAGACCGGCGCAGGAACGCGTGCAGGATGTTATTTCGCTGCCCTATGATGTGATGAACCGCAGCGAAGCGGCAGCGATGGCGGAAGGAAATCCGCACAGTTTTCTGCATATCTGCAGATCTGAGATAGATCTGCCGGATCAGGAGGATCCGTATGACGCATCTGTGTATGAGAAAGCGAAAGAAAATATAGCGAAATTCATAGAAGACGGCACGTTTATCGAAGACGAATGCCCATGTCTTTACATATACAGAGAGATAATGGACGGCCGTGTGCAGACCGGCATAGTGGGATGCGTGTCAGTCGATGAGTATCAGAACAATACGATCAAGAAGCACGAATTCACGAGAGTGGAGAAGGAACAGGACAGGATCAGACACTTCGATGTATGTGATACGAATACAGAGCCTGTATTTCTCACGTACAGGGACGATAAGAGGATCAGATCGATCGTGGAGGGATTTGCGGAGAGCAATGAGCCGGTATACGACGTGACTGCATCTGACGGCATACGCCACATACTCTGGGTTGTGGACGACGAAGAGCTGATAGCAGGCATAACAGCGCTTTTCACGGAAATACCTGCGCTTTACATAGCGGACGGACATCACAGAAGCGCGTCGGCATGCAAGGTCGGGCTGAAGAGACGCGAAGAGAATCCGGGATATACGGGCGATGAGGAGTTCAATTTCTTCATGGCGGCGATATTCCCTGACAGCGACCTCAGGATATTCGATTACAACAGGGTGATAAAGGATCTCAACGGACTTTCGGAAGAAGAGTTTATCGGAAAGATAAAGGCTGCTGGCTTTGCAGTCGACGATATGGGAGAAGAAACGTATTCCCCTGAGGCAAAGCATGTGTTCTCGATGTATCTTGGCGGAAAATGGTACAGGCTGATACCTGACAGCAGCATCATACCGGATCATGTTATCGATTCGCTGGATGTCGCGATCCTGCAGAACAATATCTTCGAGCCGGTGCTCGGCATCAGCGATCCGAGAACTGACAAAAGGATAGATTTCGTTGGAGGTATCAGAGGCCTCGGTGAACTGAAAAGACGTGCCGAGAGCGATATGAAGGTCGCATTTGCGGTATATCCGGTAGATGTCACGGATCTTCTCAAGGTGTCTGACAACGATATGGTGATGCCGCCAAAATCGACGTGGTTCGAGCCTAAGCTGGGCAGCGGACTTTTCATGCACCGTCTCAAATAAATATGATGATGTATACAGGCTCCTCTGTGTGGTAAAAATACATGCAGAGGAGTTTTTTTATGGACAGAATGGCGGGGAATCTGAAAAAAGTCGTGATGATAGCGGCAGTGCTTGCAGGACTGCTCGTATGCAGGCTGTTTTATATACAGATCATAGGGAACGGAGAGCTGGCAGCGGCGACCAGGATGCAGTCGATGATAGCTCTTGAGGGCGGCAATACGCGCGGGATCATTTATGACAGGAACGGGTCGCCTCTCGTGGCAGATAAAAAGCGTTTTGTATATATAGTAAGGAAGAAAGAGCTGGACGGCGAGGCGAAACGTATACTCGAGCGTATCGGTGCACATGAGGTCTTTAACGAAGAGAACGAGTATGCAGTCTACAGCTCTGAGTCGTATGAAAAATATGCAGGCCGCAGGCTGATATCGGAATATGGTGCATATATACTGCAGGCGTCGGCGAGGTACAGCGATGAACAGACAGCAGTGCACCTCATAGGGTATGTGAACAAAAGTGATTCATCGGGTGCTGCGGGACTTGAGCTGATGTACGATGATCAGCTGTCCGGATTCAATCGCAGGATATATGCGGTCGCAGATGTAAAAGGCGGGATACTTCCGGGGAGAGGGCTCGTGATCACGTCTGACAGTGAGAAGGATTCGTCGGTGATAAAAGGGATACGCACGACGGTGGACAAGGAGCTTCAGCAGGCTGTCGAGGATATGATACAGGATGTGGAAAAGGACTGCGCGGTGGTCATTCTCGATGCTTCAGACGGAGGCGTCGCGGCTATGGCGTGCACGCCGTCTTTCGATCCCAATGATGTGGGTACACATCTTGAAAGCGATGGCGATGAGCTTGTAAACAAGGTCACGCAGGGCGAGTATGCGCCCGGGTCTGTTTTCAAGATCGCAGTTGCAGCTGCGGCGCTGGAAAACGGCGTGGATATCGACTGCAGCTATGATTGCAGTGGATCGGCATCAGTCGGAGATCTGCAGGTGAAGTGTGAGACCGGAGGAGAGGATGGGCATGGCAGTATAGGATTCGAGGAAGCTTTTGCTCAGTCCTGCAACAGCTTTTTTATAAAGCTGGGGCAGGAGATCGGTGCTGACGATATAATAGAGACGGCACAGAAACTGGGACTTGGAAAGAAAGCTCTGACAGGGTATCCTCAGGAGAGTGCAGGACACCTGATGGATCCCGGAGAACGATCAGGAGATGCGATAGCAAATTTGTCGATCGGACAGGGCGAAACTCTCGTCACGCCTCTGCAGGTGGCGCATATGACAGGGATCATAGCTTCCGGCGGTATCGACAGAGGCGTGCATATGCTGATGAATGAGGAAGCAGGTAATGAACGCGTGATTTCCGGGAAAACTGCGAGTGCGATATCCGCCATGATGGAAAAAACGACGGAGAGTGGAACGGGGAGCGGGCTGGATATGACAGCGCGTGACGGAAGTGCGGAGGCTGCGGTAAAAACGGGTACTGCAGAATACAGTGATGGCGAAAGTGTCAGGACTCACGGCTGGATCACAGGATACGCTCCATGCAGTGAGCCGGAATATGTGATAACGGTGTTCGTAGAAGACGGAGGGTCGGGATCGGCATCAGCCGGACCTGTTTTTGAAAAAATACTGGAATATATGCGAAAGTCCGGGAGTTACAGCAGTCCGGCGCTGGCATGATGCGGTCCATTGCATGTACACCGGAATCCGGACGTGATCCGTCAGGACTCCATCGCGCGACGGAGCTTTTCGAGAGCTTTCTTTTCGATGCGCGAGACATATGATCTGCTTATTCCCAGATATGCAGCGACTTCGCGCTGTGTCCTCGGCGTGGCGCCGAGTATGCCGTAGCGATGTATTATGATCTGCTTTTCGCGACCGGTCAGCACGTCGCTGAGCGCATTGAGCATATCGCGCACCTGTATCCTTGTGTTGATATCGTCGATGACGGCATCGGGATCAGTGCCCAGTATATCGTTCAGACTGATTTCGTTACCGTCTTTGTCTGTCCCTATCGGCAGATTTATGGAAACATCGGAAGAACTCTTCTTTGACGCTCTTATGCTCATCAGGATCTCGTTTTCGATGCATCGGGCAGCATAGGTGGCAAGTCTTACGGACTTGCCGCTGCGGTAGGTGTCCACCGCTTTTATCAGTCCTATAGTGCCTGTAGAGATATAGTCGTCCATGCTCTGAGTGGCAGTGGCGTATTTTTTTGCAATGTGGGCAACAAGGCGCAGATTGCGCTCGATAAGTATTTCTCTGGCCTGTTCATCGCCTTTTTCCCATAGTGAGATATAGTATTTTTCTTCTTTGTCAGTCAGTGGCTTAGGAAATGAAACACTCATTCTATGTATCCCCCTCTGTAGATGATCGTGAGCGGACAAGACGCTCGCTGTATCATCCGGTATTTCAGCGTATTGCCAGCGTCTGCTACCAGTGTCGCTGGTGTTGCCGGCTTTGGTACTATATGCAGAAATCAGAGGGGAAGTGCCTGACCTCAGAAAAAGAGCATGCTCCTATTTGAGGAGGACATGGTCAGCTATTTTCTTTTGAATGAAAGACAGTCTGTACACTGATCCACAGTAGGGTCGCACTCGTGCGTTCCTACAGTTATGCAGTCCAGTGAACAGTAGTCAGCTGAAGCACAGTGGTTCTGACATGTTCCTACTGTACATTTGATGCTTTTGTTCATATCCATGATATTGACCTCCTGAAAAATATTTTGCATTACTTATTATCCCCGCAGAGAAAAAAATTATCGAAAAAATATTTAGAAAGATGCGGGATAAATGTAAAAATATGGTATAATATCATAAAGCGCGGCAGACGCATAATAAAAGGAGATAAAGGGGAAAATGAAAATAAGAAAACTTCCGGACAGTGAAAGACCAAGAGAAAAGCTGCTTAGAGAAGGTAAAGAGCGTCTTTCCAATACAGAGATACTGGCGATAATAATAGGGAGCGGTACGGGCGGCAGGTCAGCGCTGGATCTGGCCTCAGAAGTGATATCGCTTGACAGCACGGGCGTAAGATTCCTCGCGGGCTGCAGACCTGAAGAACTGCAGCGTGTAAAAGGCATAGGAAGAGCCAAGGCATGCGAGATACTGGCAGCGGCAGAGCTGGGAAAACGCATCGCTACCAGGCCGCATGAGGAATGCACGCGTATAGAACGTTCCTCGGATATAGCGGAGCTGTTCATGGAGAAAATGAGATATCATAAGAAAGAGCATTTTGTGACGCTGCTGATAAATGTAAAAGGGGAGATAATCGAAGAAGCTGAGATATCGGTAGGCGATCTGTGTTCGAGTACGACGCATCCCAGAGAAGTATTCGTGGACGCGGTCAGACGAAGCGCGGGATCAGTCGTTTTCATACATAATCATCCCAGCGGGGATCCGACGCCGAGCAGTGCGGATCTTGATACGACGAGGCGGCTGATGCAGGCGGGAGAGATACTGGGTATACCGGTGCTCGATCATATAGTTATAGGTGACGGATGCTATGTCAGCATGAGAGCGGAGGGGATGATGGACTGATCTTGTGATGAGGAGGCTTCCGTGAAACGAGAAAAGAGATCGAAACATTCGCTGATGAGTATTTTCATGATATTTATGGGACTCGTACTGTCCGTGAGGCTTCTGATACTTACTTCAGTGCAGGCAGGAGAGTGGAAAAGCGCCGCGGAAGATATGTCGGTCAGAACGGTTTACGAGACAGCGCCAAGGGGCGATATACTTGACAGGAACGGGGTGGTGCTGGCGACGAGCAGACCGGTGTACTCGGTATGTGTGAGCCGCGCAGGCATGGATCGGGACGAGATGCTGGAAACAGCAGCCTCTGTGATGAGCGAGCTGGATGATCTTGGGGAGGATCTGAATGTGACGATCGACGAAGTGCGGGCCGCAGTTTCAGATACGGGATATACGGCGTATATGCCTGTAGTCATTGCGGACGATGTTTCGCAGGAGGCGGCAGACAACATACGGCAGCAGGGGATAAAGGGAGTGAGCGTTTCTGCTGAATATGTGCGAAGTTATCCACAGGGAACGCTGGCGTCGCATATCCTCGGGTATATGGGACGCATCAGCTCTGACGAAGAAGAGGGATATGTGAATGAAAAAGGCTACAGAAAGGATGCGCTGATCGGAAAGGCCGGGATCGAAAACCGCTATGAGGAAAAGCTCAGAGGAACCGACTCCGTGCAGCGGTTCCGGGTGGATTCTTCCGGCAGAGTGACAGGGCTGATAAGCAGCAGTAAAGCGAAAAAAGGCAGCGACGTAAAGCTCACGATAGATTCGAGGCTGCAGAAGGTGACTGAGGACGCTCTTGAACAGGCGGTCACAAAGGCCGCAGAAGGAGGCACATTCGAAAGCAGCTATGGAGATTATGCGATGACGCCGGCAAAAAACGCCGCATCAGGTGCAGCTGTGGCTATCGATGTCAGGACCGGTGAGGTGCTCGCCATGGCCAGCTTCCCGGACTATGATCCCAATGATTTTGCAGTATCTGTGTCAGAAGAGAAATGGGCGTCGCTCCAGCAGGAGAATCCATACGATCCGATGAGCCCGGCACCCATGTACAACACGGCCGCACTGACAGCCGTGCAGCCCGGCTCTGCATTCAAGCCGGTGACCGCACTGGCTGCGATGAGCTGCGGGCTGGACGAGAAAAAATATCTGTATGATGACGGAGCCGTGACCCTGGGAGGGAGGACGTACGGCTGTTTTCTATGGAATGAAAAAAATGAAACACACGGATACGTGAGCCTGCGGGAAGCCCTCAAAGTATCATGCAATTACTATTTTTTCGATATCGCTGCAGGAAAAGACTTTGCATCGGGGACATCTCTCGACTACGACCGCAGGATAAGCAACGAGACGATAACCGATACTGCGAAGATGCTGGGACTCGGCAGAAAGACGGGTATAGAGATAGAAGAAAGCGCAGGAGTGCTGCCGTCTGCAGAGCTCAAAAAAGAGGGGGTGAAAAGCTCCCTCAGGAATTATCTGCTCGCAGAAGAAGAAACGTATTTTAAAAAGGACACGCTGAAGGATAGAAAACAGACTAGAAAAAATATAGAAAAAATCGTAAAATGGGCAGATAAGGACTTGACTTTAGAGGAAATTATAGGCAAACTAACTAAAGAGAATTTTATCAGACAAGACAAAGCGGAGACACTGGCGTCTATATGTAAATTCACGTATTTCGATCAGATAAAGTGGACTTTAGGCGATACATTCAACATTTCGATCGGGCAGGGAGATAATGCGTACACCACGCTTCAGATGGCAAGTTATATGTCTACCCTGGCGAACGGCGGGGTAAGGAAACCTGTTACACTTGCAGCTTCCCGGAAACAGCAGAAGGAAACGAGGGAGGCAGGAATCCCAGACAAGGCAGATATCAATTATATAATCAGTGCGATGACAAGCGTCACCGGAGATAAGGATGGCTCGCTTTATCGAGCCTTTGCATCCTTTCCTTATTCTGTTGCAGCGAAGACAGGTACTGCGCAGCGCGCCGGGAAAAAGAGTATTGAAGATGAACGTGAGTATCTGAGAAAACATCTGCATCTGATAGCGCCTGACGTCACGATGAGTCAGGTGGAGGCGGAAGCCGAGCGTCTCATGACGGATTATCCGGATCTGTATGATGACGATGATACGGCGCTCAGGAGAGCAGTGATAAATAAAAGCCGGAATGAAATAAGCGCAGACGACATAGATCTTTACAAGGAAGGGTACGACAGCTTTGCATGGACAGTGGCGCTTGCTCCGGCGGAGGATCCGCAGATCGCGGTGGCGGTGATGCTGATCCAGGGCGGAGAGTCCTCGAATGCAGCTCCGGCAGTAAGAGAAATCATAGGAAAGTATGGAGAATATTCACAATGGGAAAAGTCATTTTAGTTTCATCAGGTAAAGGCGGCACGGGCAAAACAATGTTTTCCGTAAATCTGGGCGCGGTACTGGCACAGCGGGAAAAGCGTGTCATATTGCTGGATCTCGATATGGGACTGAGAAACATGGACATATATCTGGGCATGGAAAACAAAGTCGTATACAACATAATGGATGTAGTCTCAGGGCTCTGCCGCATCAAGAAAGCCATGATAAAAGTGGACGGCTTCGAGACTCTTTATTTCATGGCGGCATCACCTAGACGCGACGACAGAGATATCACGCCACTCCATATGGAAGTGCTGTGCGGCAAGCTGCGCAGATATTTCGACTACATAATAATCGACTGTCCGGCAGGCATAGGCGATATGCTGGATGTGGCGCTCGGATCTGCAGATCAGGTAGTGATCGTGACCGAACCTGAAGCGGCGTCGCTCAGAGATGCAGACGTTACGGAGAGATACATAAGAGAGCACGGTGTGAGCAATACAGTTTTCATAATAAATAAAGTCAGAGTGGAGCTCATGAAAGCCGGGTTCGTGCCGGATCTGGCTTCGATACTGAACATGTTCAAAAATCCCGTTGCCGGCATGATACAGGATGATGACAACATACATATTTCAACTAACAAGGGGATACCGATAGTGTGCAAGAAAGGCACGTACATAGAAAAGAATTTTCAGGATATAGCAGACAAGATAACAGGGCTTATGTGAGCTCTGTTTTTTCTTGTAAAGGTGCAGTCTTCCGGACTGCTCATCAGTCATGAGCACGTCACAGCTTCTGCCGGCAGCTCACGCTGAGGAGCAGTCCGACTCCCATCATCGCGGATATCAGAGACGAGCCGCCGCAGCTTACGAAAGGCAGCGTGATACCGGTCACAGGCATCAGTCCCATGTTCATCGCGATGTTTTCAAAAGCCTGGAAAAAGAACATTCCGGCAAGCCCTGCAGCGATGAGGGTGCCCTGGAGATCTTCTGCATACTTTGCGATCTTCAGCGTCTCAAAAAGAAAGAATGCGAAAAGTCCTATGATCAGCATACCGCCGAAGAAACCTGTTTCTTCCACGAAAGAGGCGAATATGAAGTCTGATTCGGGGACCGGCAGGAAACCGAGCGCACCCTGCGTGCCCTGCATGAATCCTTTGCCGAACAGGCCGCCCGAACCTGCGGCGACCTTTGCATTCCAGACCTGATAGTTACCGGGAAGACTCAGATCACCCGGGTTCAGGAATGCATCTATGCGGTCCTTCTGGTATCCGGCCATAAAAAAATAGGCGATCGGTATGAGCGATACGAATACGAGAGCCAGCCTGCAGATGGTGCGCAGCTCCAGTCCGGAACAGAATACCATGAATATCCAGATAGCACAGAATACACAGCCGCTGCCGAAGTCCTCCTTTGTGACGATGAGTATGAACGGCAGCGCATAAAGCGCTGCGGCTGCCGCTCCGTGCGCATTTGCAAGAGTATCCCTGCATCGTGAGAGATAGGAGGCCATAAGTATGATGAAAAAGATTTTTACCGGTTCGGACGGCTGGATCGTGATGGATCCCAGATCTATCCAGGAGCGTGAACCGTACAGCGATGTGCCGAGTCCGGGCATATACACGGACAGCAGCAGTACCATGCTGAATATATATATGGGTTTCTCCAGGTCAGTAAAATATCTGTAGCCCTCATATGTGATGACAAATACGAGTATCAGTCCGATCACGAGGGCTGCAGACTGTATGATGACTTCCCTGGTGAGGAAGGTCTTGTCAGTGCGGCTGACGCTTGCTATCGCGGCGATGCCCGCAGCTGAGAGGGCGATGGGTGCGACAAGTACGAAACGGTTGCAGTGTCTGAATAACTGGGAAATTTTGTTCATCGATGCCCCCTCACTTTCCTTGACTACTAGGACAAAAAAGTCTATAATGATATTGTGTGCTTTTAATTAATTATTATTACTTCTTATATAATAAAATTGATATTTACAAGGAACTTTGAGTTGATTATAAAAACTTGAAAATCTAGAAGAAAAAGGAGGGTGATCAATGACGGAAATCGTTATAGCGGTTGTTGTTGGACTGGTAGCTCTTGTGATAGGTGTACTGGTTGGATATATACTAAGAAAATCTATAGGCGAAAAGACTATCGGGAATGCTGAACAGAAGGCCAAGAACCTGATACTCGACGCTGAGAACAGAGCGGAAACGCTCAAAAAGGAAAAGATACTGGAGGCCAAGGAGGAAGCTCACAGGCACAGAAGTGATGCCGAGAAAGAGATAAGAGAAAGGCGAAATGAGATCCAGAAATCTGAGAGAAGACTCGTTCAGAAGGAGGAGTCGATAGACAGAAAACTTGAAAATATTGAGAAGAAAGAAGAAAGCATTACTAATAAAGAAAAAAGCATTACCGGCAAGCAGCAGGAAATGGAGAGACTGCTGAAGAGGCAGCTCGAGGAACTCGAGAAGATCTCCGGATACTCCATCGAACAGGCGAGAGAGATCATACTGCAGAAGGTAGAAAAGGAAGCACGAAGCGACGCTGCGCTTTTGTACAAGGACATCGAGAACAAGGCAAAGGAAGACGCGGAGAAAAAGGCGAAGGAGATAATCACCGGAGCCATCCAGAGATGTGCGGCGGATCACGTTGCAGAATCTACGGTTTCTGTCGTGCCGCTTCCTAACGATGAGATGAAGGGTCGTATCATCGGAAGAGAAGGCAGGAACATACGCGCCATCGAGACACTCACGGGTATCGATCTGATAATAGATGATACGCCTGAAGCGGTCATACTGTCGGGTTTCGATCCTGTAAGGAGAGAGATCGCCAGACTGTCGCTTGAAAAACTGATCGTTGACGGAAGGATACATCCGGCAAGGATCGAGGAAATGGTGCAGAAATCAGAAAAAGAAGTCAATGCTATAATCAAGGAGGAAGGCGAACAGGCTACCTTCGAGGTAGGCATCCACAACCTTCATCCTGAACTGATAAAGCTGCTGGGAAGACTGAAGTACAGGACGTCATACGGTCAGAACGTGCTCAAGCACTCCGTAGAGGTGGCGCATCTGGCAGGTCTGATGGCAGGCGAACTCGGACTGGATGTGACTCTTGCGAAGAGAGCGGGACTCCTGCATGACATAGGAAAGGCTCTCGACCACGAGCGTGAAGGCACACATGTGGATATCGGTATCGAAGTGCTGAGAAAGTACAAGGAGTCCGAAGCTGTGATCAATGGAATGGCTGCACACCACGGCGATTACGAGCCTAAGTCGATCGAAGCTGTACTTATCGCTGCGGCAGACGCACTTTCGGCAGCGAGACCGGGTGCAAGGCGTGAAACTCTTGAGTCGTATATCAAGAGACTGCAGAAGCTCGAAGAGATCGCAAACACTACCGAAGGCGTAGAGAGATCGTTTGCGATACAGGCGGGAAGAGAGATCAGGATCATCGCGAAACCTGATGAAGTTGGCGATGATGCGATAGCCCTGCTTGCAAGAGATATTTCGAAGAAGATCGAATCAGAGCTCGAATATCCCGGTCAGATAAAAGTCAATGTTGTCAGGGAGACGAGAGCAGTAGACTATGCGAAATAGACGATGACAAAGTCAGAATAAAAACTAACTGAGGCGGACTGGATCCGCCTCAGACTGTTATAGGAGAAATACATGATTTATTTGGATAACAGTGCGACGACGAGGCAGTATCCGGAGGTGACGCGCGAGATGCTGAGGTATATGGACGAGTTTTACGGCAATCCATCATCACTCTATCAGCTCGGTGTGGACAGTGAAAAGGCTGTAAAAAAGGCGCGTGCCTCACTGCAGAAGACGATCGGTATGGAAGACGGCAGGGTGTATTTTACATCCGGAGGTACAGAAGCGGATAACATGGCGATATTCGGAGCTGTAAAGGCATTGAAAAGGCGCGGCAAAAGGATCGTGACGACAGCGGTGGAGCATCCGGCAGTGCTGGAGTGCTGCAGGGAGCTGGAAAGACAGGGTTTCGAGGTGATATATGTCGGTGTCGACCGAAACTGCAGACTTGATATTGATGCGCTGAGATCGGCTGTAAACGATGAAACGATCCTTGTATCTATGATGCATGTGAATAATGAAGCGGGAACGATAATGCCCGTAAACGAAGTCAGACAGATAATGAAAGAAAAGGATTCACCGGGGATATTCCACTGCGATGCGGTGCAGAGCTTCGGTAAACTGCCGCTTTGCAGCGACGCAGATGTGATATCGGTAAGCGGACACAAGATCCATGGACCGAAAGGCACCGGAGCCATATGCATAAGAGAAGGCGTGAACATACCGGCGTTCATATGCGGAGGCGGTCAGGAAAGCGGCGAGCGTTCGGGAACAGAGAACGTACCTGCGATAGCGGGATTCGGCCTGGCAGCGGAGATGTCTGAGCACGGCCGACGTGAAAACAGCGCATCTATGGCTCAGATGAGACAGCGGCTGATATCGCAGCTGACGGCATCGCTCGATGACATAGTGATAAACAGTCCGGAAACAGCCGGTGAGAATGCCGGCGAATGCTGCAGCTCGCTGCTGAATATATCGTTTCTGGGAACACGCGGCGAAGTGCTGCTGCACACACTGGAACAGGACGGCATATACGTGTCGACGGGATCGGCATGCTCCTCCAACAAGAAGGGTCAGAGCCACGTGCTCAAGGCTATGGGGCTCAAAGACAAGGAAATAGAAGGAACGCTGAGATTCAGCTTCGGAAGGATGAATTCGATAGAAGAGATCGACATTGCGGCGGATAAAGTGGCTGCTGCGGTGAAACGCTTCCGAAGGCTGGGCAGCTTCAGATAGAAGATACGTGAAGTGGCAGGCGGCCGGCCGCCTGCCGTAAGGATATCAATAGTAAAGGTGGTCAGATAAGTGAATAATGAACATATTTTTATAGTCAGATGCGGCGAAGTCGCACTGAAGGGAATGAACAAGCCTTATTTCGAAAGGATGCTTGTTGAGCGTATCAGAAAGCTTCTCAAAAAATTCGACGGCGTGAGTGTAAAGCGCCACGAAGGTCTTATCTTCGTGAGAGCAGACAAAAGCCTTGACAAACAGGCGATAATAAAGGAGATCTCGAAGGTTTTCGGAGTGGCGTCTATCAGTCCTGCGATAGAGTGCGAGAGCACGATGGAGGCTATCGGAAAGGCTGCGGTCGAGTACATGCTCGAGGCTATAGACGAGCGCGGCGTCAAGACGTTCAAGGTGGAAGCGAAGAGAGCTGACAAGAACTTTCCTGTAAAGTCGCCGGACATCGGCAGACTTATAGGCGCAGAAGTCCTCAAGGGCTGCAAGGTGCTGAAAGTCGATGTGCATCATCCCGACTGCCTGCTTTTCGTAGATGTCAGACGTGAGAAATCGTATATATATCAGGACAAGATCGCAGGCTTCGGCGGTCTGCCGCTCGGAACGAACGGCAAGGGTCTTTCGCTGCTTTCAGGTGGCATAGATTCGCCGGTCGCTACATGGATGATGGCTAAGCGCGGAATGATGATAGAAGCTGTGCATTTTCATTCATATCCGTATACGAGCCAGCGCGCACAGGAAAAGGTCGAAGATCTTGCAGCTATCGTTGCCACTTACTGCGGCAGATTCAAGATGCATGTGATAAACCTGCTGCCTGTACAGGAGGAGATAGTACAGAATTGTCCGGAAGAAGAGACTACGATACTCGTCAGAAGGTTCATGATGAGGATCGCTCAGAAGATCGCGGAGAAGACAGGCTGCGGTATGCTGATAACAGGGGAAAACCTCGGCCAGGTGGCCAGTCAGACGGCGGAGGCGCTCGTCGTTACCGATTCATGCGTGACGATGCCGGTCATGAGACCGCTGATAGCGATGGACAAAGTCGACATCATGGACAAGGCTCAGGAGATAGGCACGTATGAAACGTCTATCCAGCCTTATGAAGACTGCTGCACGGTATTCCTGCCGAAGCATCCTGTGACAAAGCCTAAGCTCGACAGGATCCTTGCATCGGAAAGCAGACTTGACTGCGAGGCGCTCATAGACGCTGCGGTGGCCTCGGAAGAAATCATCGATATTTTTCCGCGATAGCCGACAAAATTAGTAGAAATCAGATATTTTCTCTTAAGGACAACCTTCTTATGCAGAGATTATAATTATTATATGATCTTTTGCATAAAGGAGGTTTTTTAGTGGAAGTGATTTTTAGGATTTCCGGAAGAGTGCTGATATCATGTATACGCGGTGATGTGGACCATTACAGTGCGCTGTCTCTCAGGCAGGCGATAGATAAATCGATGAAAGCTTTTGACTGCAGTGATCTTGTAATGGATTTCAGCGGTGTCGACTTTATGGACAGTTCGGGCATAGGGGTAGTGCTGGGGCGTTATAAAAAGCTGCAGAAAGACGGGCGCAGGATGTGCATCGCGGGATGCAGTGAATACGTGAGAAAGCTGCTGGATATGGCAGGTGTTTTTTCTCTCGTGTCCGAGGCTGCGGATTTTGATGCGGCGGTCGCACTGATAAACGGGCAGGAACAAATGAGCATGGAGGTTTGATGTATGAACAATGTGATGAAAACAGAGTTTAGCGCGCTTGCGGAAAACGAGGCCTTTGCCAGAGCCGTGGCGGCAGCTTTCGTGATGCCTCTGGATCCTACGGTGGAGGAGCTGACGGAGATAAAGACTGCGGTATCAGAAGCGGTGAGCAACAGTATCATACACGGATACAAAGGCTGCGAGGACAGGACTGCGGCAAAGGTTTCCATGGAGTGTGCGATGTATGACGGCGGCAAAGTCGTGATAACGGTCGAAGATCAGGGCATAGGGATAAGAGATGTCAGACAGGCGATGGAACCGATGTTTTCCACAGGTGACAGTGAGGAAAGATCGGGTATGGGATTCACTGTGATGGAAAGCTTTACCGACAAGCTTAAAGTGAGATCGGAAGAAGGCAGGGGGACTACCGTGATCATGATAAAATATCTGGATATAGTAAGTGGTATCTAAATATACTCCGGCAGCTAAAGAGGATACATACAGGCTTATTGCAAAGGCGCAGGGCGGCGACCGTGCGGCGCGCGAGCAGGTCGTCGCGCAGAATATAGGTCTTGTAAAGAATCTGGCTCTCAAGTACACGTCGGCATATTATGAGACGGAAGATCTCATACAGGTCGGTTTTGTCGGTCTCGTAAAGGCGATAGACCGGTTCGATCCGGAGTTCGGCGTGATGTTTTCGACCTATGCAGTCCCCATGATACTAGGCGAGATAAAACGGTTTTTGAGAGATGACGGAAAGATAAAGCTGAGCCGGCAGCTGAAGACTGAAATGAGGAACCTGAAGGCTTTGCAGCAGGAATATTACAACAAATACGGGAAAAGCCCGAAGGTAAGTTATCTTGCGCAGAAAATGGGTACTTCCGGGGAACGGGTGATGGAGGTGCTGGAAGCGATCGATTCGATTTCAAGCATAGAAAGCCTGGACAATGAGCTGATACCGGAAGGCATGCATGGCGGGAACTATGTGGATGAGGAGCAGCAAAACGTTGAGCTGCTAGATCTGAAAGCAGCTATCAGAGACCTGGCTGACAGAGAGCGGCAGATAATCGTGCTGCGCTACTTTCGCGACATGACGCAGCAGCAGATCGCGTCCGTGCTGGGGATATCGCAGGTGCAGGTATCCAGGATCGAAAAGAAAGTCCTCGGCCGCATGCGCGAAAAAATGCGGAAAACAGAGTGATATACAGGCAATAAAAATAGCTCTTCTGTCGAAGAACTATTTTTATTGGCGCGCCATGAGGGACTTTTCCGTATGCTGTGCATCCGGCCTCCTGCACATGCTTCGCATGTTTGGAGACGCTGCTGTTCTAATGTCCAACGGACATTCTCACGACGCAGCGGCCCTTTCGGGTTCGAGTCCCTACTGATTTGATATGCTTGCAATAAAAATAGCTCTTCTGTCGAAGAACTATTTTTATTGGCGCGCCATGAGGGACTTTTCCGTATGCTGTGCATCCGGCCTCCTGCACATGCTTCGCATGTTTGGAGACGCTGCTGTTCTAATGTCCAACGGACATTCTCACGACGCAGCGGCCCTTTCGGGTTCGAGTCCCTACTGATTTGATATGCTTGCAATAAAAATAGCTCTTCTGTCGAAGAACTATTTTATTGGCGCGCCATGAGGGACTCGAACCCCCAACCTTCGCATTCGTAGTGCGCGACTCTATCCAATTGAGCTAATGGCGCTTGTTAAATTAACAATAATGATTATACACTATTTGATCGTGCTGTGTCAAAGCATATTTCTGCTTTTTATCAGTTTATCAGCGTTTCAGCGTTTATCAGTCTTAGTGCCATGAGTGGAGAGTCGGCATTTTGTTTTCGCGCATGACGATAAGTGCGTGCTTAGTATGAGAAGGTGTGTGAAGTGTGACACGCATACCGGATACGTTTTATCCTAAGGGGTCCCTTTTTTTCCTGTTATATGCTCCAGGTCGATGACAAACGTTGCGACATCATTCCAGGAAGACTGCATGTATTTGCGGCCGCCGTCTCTGAAGCTGCTGGAATACTTATCGATGATCAGTTCCAGTGCGTGCTTCTTTTCAGCTTCATCGGTTATGATCTGTATCCTGCCGAATGCCACGGCGCTTGCGTAAAGGCAGTTGAAAGCTTCCGGTATGATTTCTGAGCGAGTGACTGCACAGAATGATACCTTGTCGTTTTGTTTGGCAGCGTCAACTTTATGGCCTGCCGGTGCTCCGTGAAAATAAATCTTGTTTTCACTGTACGCGTAATTCAGCGGTACTGTATACGGGTAATCATTATCACCGTGCAGTGCCAGTACACCGTATTTAGCTTCCTCCAGTATTTCTATAGCCTGTGACTGGGAAAGCTGGTTGTCTTCTTTTAATCGCATTTCTCTGAACATGAAGATCCTCCTTACTGATAATTGAAAATTCGGTATATAAAAGATATAATAAAATCGGAGCTTTAACAAGAACCGGTTAATGAAAAGCTATAAGTACCAGTGAGGAGGAGAATTTAATGATTTACATCGATAAAACATCTTCAAAACCGATCTACGAACAGCTTTATGAGGAGCTTGTAAGAAGGGTGCTTTCAGGGGCATTCCCGGCAGAGTCTTTTCTTCCTTCGACACGAAAACTGGCTGAAGAGCTGTCGGTCAGCAGGAATACCGTAAACAGAGCTTATCAGCAGCTTGTTGACGAAGGCTACATAAACCCTCGTGCCGGAAGCGGATACAGTGTAAATAACATACAGAATCCTGAAATGATCTCTGCAGATGAACACAGCTTCAGGCCTATTACTGTTAAGGAATCCGTACGATATGACTTTGATTATGGAAATATAGACAACAGCACATTTCCGTACCGCGAGTGGCGAAAAAGTGTGAATTGTGTGCTGGACAAAGCTGCTGTCGCACAGGGGATAATGTATCCTGATTTCAGAGGCGAGGCGGCTCTGCGTGAAGAGATCGCACGATATCTTTATTGCAGCAGAGGGGTGAAATGCGATCCCGGGCAAGTCATCATAACCTGCGGACATCAGCATTCTGTTGAGATCATAGCCGGAATTTTTGAGTCCGGATCAAAACGGTGTGCGATGGAGGATCCGGGGTATGACGGGATAAGAGCAGTTTTTGCGAATCATCGATATGAGATGAGCTATATTGATGTCGAAAATGATGGCATCGATGTCAGGCGGATCATGGAACAGCGAGTGGATCTGCTTTATGTGACACCATCGCATCAGTTTCCTACAGGAGCAGTGCTGTCGATTTTCAAAAGATTCCAGCTGCTAGACTGGGCGTTCAGAAACGATGTGTATATCATTGAAGACGATTACGACAGCGAGCTCAGGTATCATACTGCGCCGGTACCGGCTATGCAGTCTTTGGACAGGCATGAGCGAGTGATATATACCGGAACGTTTTCCAAAGCTCTGTCTCCTGCTGTACGGGTAGCGTATATCGTTTTTCCGTACAGGATACTTCAGGAATTTGAAAGGCGGTACAGACTTTACGGGTCACAGGTCTCTCCGCTGCATCAGCTTGCACTGGCGGATTTTATGGAAACCGGATGCTTTGAGCGCAATATCAATCGTTTGAGGACTATTTACCGGCAGAAGCAGAATGTCCTGAAATATGCACTGGAGAAAACTTTCGGAGAGAATATAAAAGTCAGCGGCGATGGCGCGGGGCTGCATCTGCTGGTGGATATTGATACTGATATACCACCGGAGATACTGATAGAAAAGGCAGAGGTTATAGAGGTGAAACTGTATCCGGTAAAGCCGTATTATGCTGACATTGAAAAAATGCCGCGATGTCAGCTGCAGTTTGGATTTCCGACGATCGATATAGATGAATTTGAAAAAATCCTGGGAAAGCTTAAAGACGAGTGGGGGATATAAGCTGCTTTTGTTTGGCTCCCTGGTTGGCACATCGAAAATCCCCCTCCTTAAAGCTTACTGTTTTTTTATTTTATCTGTCTACTTTAAGGGGAGCATATCATCGTTTGTGTATGATTATCGCTCATGCTCAAATCTTACACAACTGCGCAATAGCAATACGGATACTTCGGGAGAAGATAGTTTTACGAGGGCAGCCGATCGGCCATATAAATATTTCACGAACACAATGCTGCGAGAGCAGTCATACTCAAGTGGATTTCTCGGGTTTTTTAAAGATATTGAGATAGAATAATTCACTAAAAAATAAAAGTTTTTTTGTGTATTCACATAAAAAACACAAAAATATTACAAAAAACAGATGACGAACAGCAAGATTGGTGATATTATGTATATAAACAAGAACAAAAGTAGCAGAGAGAAAAGAGGGATATACTATGGAAAGTGCTACAAAAACTATTGCTAACGGAGTTGACTCGGTCAAAAAGACTATAAGAGAGTGCGCAGATATGATAAATGAACTGGTGCACATGGGGCAGCTGTAGCAGGATGCTTGTGACAGTATAATAACGAAAGAAAAAAGAAATATTAAATTATTTTTCGGCAGGTCAAAAGCCTGCCGTTTTTCATTGCGTGAAACCGGTCAAAACTCCGTTTTTTAGTAAAACTTAAACTCGAGAATCTCCGTGGTGCTGGCCTTTACATAAAGTCAGAAAAAAGGCGTGATTTGAAAAAATCCGGATTTTTTGCTATAATATATAAGGTGCATCGCCTGAAAGTGTTGCAAATACAAGGTTGCGGTGCATGGTTTTATCGCCTGTCATGATGTGGAAGAAGGTGTTTTTGATGGATGGCAGTAGATTTTCAAGGGGCGATTATGTGGTGTACGGTACTAACGGGATCTGTATGATAGAAGATATCAGGGTGATGAAGTTTGCGATGGACAGTGAGAAGAGCACTTATTATGTGCTCAGACCTGAGAGCAGCGATTCGTCAGTGGTGTATGTTCCGGTAAAAAATGAAAAACTCATGAGCAAGATGCGTGAGGTAATGACTAAGGAGGAGATAAATTCTCTGCTTCTTGGAATGAAAGACAAGGAGATCGGATGGGAAAAAGACAGACGTATACGTTCGGAAATCTTTCACGATATCCTGGTGAAGGGCGTCACACAGAAGCTTTTGCTGATGATACGCTGTATATATATGAAAAAAAGAGAACTTATCCCATTAGGTAAAAAGCTGCCGGCGACGGATGAAAATACGCTCAAGTCGGCAGAAAAGCTTGTCGAAGAAGAATTTTCACATGTTCTGGGCATACCGGGGACTGATGTGGGTGTATATATCAGGTCGCTGCTGAATGTTTCTGAGCAGTAAAACTGCGGATCTTGCAGAAAAAACTGAGAAGATGTAAATGCAGGACGTTATGTGCCGGATGTTGTATCACGTTAGCCGTTGCTGCGGACTGACAGGTAAAGTATCCTTTTCTTATGAGAGGGGGAAGGATATATGGACAAGATCTCAGTTATATTGATTTCCGGTATAGTCGCACTTGTATTGACAAGTGCGATCATCATATACGATGCGTGGGTGTCGGATGATATCAGCACGATCGGTGCAGAGACGCTGACAGAGGAGTCTCAGGATGAAGAGCTGATTTTCGGAGACGATACTTCTGTCAGGAACAATTCTCTGAAGAAACTCTGGATACGGGCAAAACCGGTTTTTGATGAAAGCAGCGACCCTGATGCGTATACGATAATTTCGGCTGCTGTTGATTGCGGCAAATGGAGTATAGGTGCAGAAAACTGGTACTATTATGAGCGCCCGATAGAATTCGCGCAGGAGACAGAGCCACTCGTGGACAAGCTTCTTTACAACGGTAATGAGATATCAGCCGGCAGCGGCGGATTCAGGATAAAAGTCGAAGCAGTCGATGAAGAATGGTTTGTGGCAAAGCCGGACAGCGGAGCGGAAGCATTCGAGTTTTTTGAGGAAAGCATGGCGATACCGGATAGCGAGATGCTTTGAGTGAGATAAAACATGTATGTCTGCGATTTGCATTGCCTTGCGTAAAGAACCGTGAATATTTTTGTGAAATTTTGAGTAAGGAGTAACAAACTTTTCTGTTGACAAAAAAAGATAATTAGTATAAACTAACCAGTAAAGAAATATATTTTGCATTAAAGAAGTTTTAAATGAGAGAAATATGTTTATGGAATATACTGGAACACAGATGCGCAAGGAACTGATACTGCGCAAATTGAAAGATAAAGGGTTCAGGATAACGAAACAGAGACTTATCCTGCTGGATATAATACTGGGGGAAAAGTGCACGTGCTGTAAAGAAATATACTACAGAGCGGTAGAGCAGGATCCGGGTATAGGTGTGTCCACCGTTTACCGTCTTATGAATTCGCTGGAAGAAATAGGCGCGATAAGCCGCAGCGACATTTACAAGATAAAATGTGATTCTGATGGAGAACGGCTTGCTGATTATACAGTGGAGCTCGACGACGGGACGTGCCGCAGCTTTTCAGAAAAATCGTTCAATGCGATCCTGCTGGCGGGACTGAAAGCCGGCGGCTTTGTGAACGAGCAGAAAATTGAAAAAGTATCATTGAGCAGTCAGGCCGGTGCAAGCTGAGCCGGCTGTTTTTCTGTATAGAGGGCCCATGCGTTTATACGTGGGCATTTTTTGTACGACAAAAGACAACGTGAAAACTGGCGAAAAATGAAAAAAAATATCAATAATAAAAGATTAGAAAACTATAACCGGAGATGCGTGATATAATACGCTCATATAAAAGAGGTTCAATGCAGGGAAAGGAGGCTCTTTGATGAAACAACACAAATTTTGGGCATGGGCTATGGTGACCTGCCTGGCAATGACGATCTATACCGGTTATAAACACAAATAGGAGGAAGAAACTATGAAGACTTTAAAAAAAGTTGATGCTAAAAAATCAGGAATTTTTGCAGCAGGAGTACTGTTCGGAACCGCAGGGATCAAGGTGCTGACGAGCAAAGATGCTAAAAAAGTTTACACGTGCTGTACAGCAGCAGTGCTCAGAGCTAAGGACTGTATCATGAATGTTGTAGCAAAGGCGCAGGACAACGCAGGCGACATATATGCGGAAGCGCAGCAGATAAATGAGAAGAGAGCGGAAGCCGAATGCGTATGCGGCGATGAATGCGGCTGCCGGGAAGCAGAAGCGGCAGCAGAGACTGCAGAATAATAAATAAGCGAGAAAACCGGCACCTGTGGGGAACCACAGGTGTTTTACAAGTGTGACAGAAAGAAAATGATATGAAATTCAGAATAAGACATGAAATAGAAGGACGTATCCGTATAGAAGCCATGCAGAACAGGATGACCTTTGAACAGGCGGATACACTGCAGTATTATTTTGACTGTCTGCCGTTTGTAAAATCTGCATGTGTGCAGGAACGTACACAGAGTGTTACGGTTTGCTATGACGGCGACAGAGAACAGGTGCTGGATGCACTCAAAGCTTTCAGCTACGAAGGCGTCAAGGTGCCGGAAGCATATTTTCAGAGCTCCGGAAGAAAACTCAACCGTGACTACTGGGAGAAGCTCGTGAGCCATATCACATGGAGAGGGATACAGGTGCTTTTCATACCGTATCCTATAAGAGGCATCATCACAGCTGTAAAATCCGTGAAGTATATCAAGCTCGGCATCATGACTCTGGCAAAGAGAAAAATAGAAGTTCCTGTCCTCGATGCGACTGCCATAGCTGTATCGATGATACGAGGCGACCTCAAGACAGCGGGAAGCATAATGTTCCTGCTGGGAATAGGTGAGATACTCGAAGAATGGACCCACAAGAAATCTGTAGATGATCTGGCAAGGAGCATGTCGCTCAATGTCGGCAACGTATGGCTGTGTCGTGATGACGAGGAAGATATCATGGTCCCGTCTACAGAAATAGAGGAAGGCGATCTTGTCAGAGTTTACATGGGTACGGTAGTGCCGTTTGACGGAACTGTAGCAAGCGGTGAGGCGATGGTCAACCAGGCATCGCTGACCGGGGAATCTCTTGCGGTCAGAAGAGCTGAGGGAGCATCTGTTTATGCGGGAACCATAATCGAAGAAGGCGAACTGGTTATCAGTGTAAATGAAGCAAGCGGCGGCAGCAAATACGAAAAGATCGCTGCAATGATAGAGGAGACTGAAAAGCTGAAGTCATCTGTTGAGGGCAAGGCAGCACATCTGGCCGACAAGCTGGTGCCTTATACCCTGCTCGGAACTGTGCTCGTATGGGTGCTTACCAGAAATGTGACGAAAGCTCTTTCGGTGCTGATGGTCGATTTTTCGTGTGCACTCAAGCTGGCGATGCCGGTTTCTGTACTTTCTGCGATTAGAGAAGCAGGAAAACACAATATCACTGTAAAGGGCGGCAAGTATATGGAAGCCATGGCTGAGGCCGATACCATAATATTCGACAAGACGGGAACTCTTACGAAAGCCAGACCTGTAGTTGCAGATGTGATTTCTTTTGGTGACAGAGAACCTGACGAACTGCTTCGTATAGCTGCGTGCCTTGAAGAGCATTTTCCTCATTCGATGGCAAAAGCTGTAGTGAATGCAGCGAAGGAAAAAGGGCTGGAGCACGAAGAACTACATTCAGATGTCGAGTATATAGTAGCGCACGGGATATCCACCATGATAAACGGCAAGAAAGCTATAATAGGAAGTTACCACTTTATATTCGATGACGAAAAGTGCATTGTCGATGAACGATACAAAGAGCGCTTTGACGCACTTTCTTCAGAATACTCACATCTTTATATGGCGATAGAAGGAAAGCTCGAAGCTGTCATCTGCATACATGATCCGCTTCGCGAAGAGGCTGCGGAGGCTGTCAGGAACCTGAAAGCCGCAGGTATAAAAAAAGTCGTGATGATGACGGGAGACAGCGACAAAACAGCCAGAGCGATAGCTGCAAAGGCAGGAGTGGATGAATACTATGCTGAAGTCCTTCCTGAAGATAAAGCGAGATTTGTGGAGCAGGAAAAACAGAACGGGAGCAAAGTGATAATGATCGGAGACGGCATCAATGACTCACCTGCGCTTTCAGCTGCAGATGTAGGCATCGCGATAAGCGACGGCGCGGAGATAGCAAGAGAGATCGCAGATATCACGATAGCTGCAGATGATCTTGGTGAGATCGTGGTGCTCAGGAAGCTGAGCGTCAAGCTGATGGAAAGGATCCACAGGAACTACAGAAGGATCGTCGGTATCAACGGCGGGCTGATCCTGTTGGGAGTGAGCGGTGTCGTGCAGCCTGCGACGTCGGCTCTGATACATAATGTTTCTACGCTTGGTATAAGCCTCAAGAGCATGGAAAATCTGCTGTAATG
Source organism: uncultured Clostridia bacterium (assembly GCA_934247125.1). Classification (GTDB taxonomy): domain Bacteria; phylum Bacillota; class Clostridia; order Peptostreptococcales; family Anaerovoracaceae; genus Lentihominibacter. The sequence goes on along the minus strand of CAKQIZ010000009.1, from coordinate 4,051 downwards.
CTTCTACAGCGGGTCGCGTGCCGCGCTGTATGTGAGAGGGCGGCTGCGTAGGAAACGATCAGAAGAATATATGAAGATATCCGGGATATACGCCCCGGGGTCAGCAGCGTCTGACACCGGCAACGTATGTCGCGGATATTTTTTTAACTCAGCAGGAGATTTCTAATAGAAAAGTCGGCGGATCTATCGGGAAATTTGATCGTTTTTGGAGGTTGACAGCTTAAACGAGTTAGTATATACTAATCACATGAGGTTAGGTTGAGCTAACCAAATAACGATCCGGCTGATCCCGCTGTAGCGGTGGGGATGCCTATATGAAGCAGCATGAGCACAGCTGGAACGATTCTCAAAGACTGCTGATGAAATGAGGTGCACTATGCTTGAAATGTCACTTATAAAGCACTGCTCTCCGACACTGGCTTCTCTTAAAACGGCGAACCTGTTCAGCTACAGCTATTCGACGGAAAGAGACCTGAGGAAGAGCATCAGATACTGGAATGAGCAGATGTCATGCAAAGGGATACGTCTTACGGTCATGAAAAAGAAGGACCGTAGAGCGCTGATTTATGTGTGTCGTGTTTCGAAGCTCGAAAGTGTGCTGGCAGGAGCAGACGTGGCGGCTTTCCTTGAAAAATACGGATATGACGGCATGAGTGTGGACGGTGCACTGAGACGTCTGAAAAAGAGACTGCGCAGCAGCGAGGAGTTCCCCCATGAGATCGGAATATTTCTAGGTTATCCTCTCGAAGATGTGACAGGCTTTATTGAAAATGAGGGAAAGGGGTTCGTTGAAGTAGGTTTCTGGAAGGTCTACGGAGATAAGGAAAATGCAGAAAAGATATTCTGCAAATACAGGAAATGCACAGATATATACACGCGTTTGTGGGAATGTGGAAAGAGTGTCTGGCAGCTCACGGTAGCAGCCTGATATAAATCAAGAAATCAAAAATACTAGGAGGTATAGAGTAAAATGAGTAAAGTAGCAGTAGTTTATTGGAGCGGTACAGGTAATACACAAACTATGGCAGCGGCAGTCGCTGAAGGTGCAAGAGAAAAGGGCGCGGAAGTAAGCATTCTGACAAGCGCAGAATTCAACGGAGATATGGTGGGAGACTATGATGCGATAGCTTTCGGGTGCCCTTCGATGGGAGACGAAGTTCTGGAAGAAAGTGAATTCGAGCCTATGTTCGATACCTGCAAACCGAAACTCGGCGGCAAGAAGATCGCTCTGTTCGGATCGTACGGCTGGGGAGACGGTGAATGGATGAGAAACTGGGATGAAGAATGCTCGAATCTCGGTGCAGATATGGCATGCGACTACGTGATCTGCAATGAAACACCTGATGATGACGGCATCGCAGACTGTAAAGCTCTCGGCGCTGCATTAGTTTAAAACAGCATATTTATAACCATACACAGCATTATGCCGGTGAGAGTCGGCAGCAGAAAGGCGCAGGCGGTCCATTTCAGGCTGCCTGTTTCTTTTTTTACCGTGAGACATGTGGTGCCGCACGGGAAGTGGAAAAGACATAATATCGCTACGCATAAGGCTGTCTGTGAGGTCCAGCCGCATCCTGCGAGTATGTCCCGGAGCTGCGAGAGGCTGCCGTAGTCTGTCAGGACGCCAGATGACATGTAGCTCATCAGCATTACAGGTATGACGATCTCATTTGCGGGAAATCCGAGGATAAAAGCCATGACGATCACGCCGTCGACGCCGATTAGCCTGCCGAACGGGTCGAGAAGGTCCGTGCAGTAGTCGAGGATAGAAACACTGCCGATCTTTATATTGGCAAGGAACCATATCACGATACCAAACGGTGCGGCTACAGCGATGGCTCTGCCGAGAACGAAGACTGTCCTGTCTCTGACCGATCGTATTATCACGCTGCCGGCTTTCGGTACTCTGTACGGAGGCAGTTCCAGTATGAAGGAGGACGGTATCCCTCTGAGTATCGTCGAGGAAAGCAGTTTTGACATCAGCAGAGTGACGGTGATCCCGAGCAGAATGAAGCCTGTCAGAACAGTACCGGCTGCCAGTGTTCGCACAGGTGAAGCGGCAGGTATGAAAAAAATCAGGATCATAGCCATCAGAGTCGGGAATCTGCCATTACAGGGGACAAAGCTGTTGGTGAGTATGGCGATGAGGCGTTCTCTGGGTGACTCTATGATACGGCAGCCTGTGACTCCGCAGGCATTGCATCCAAACCCCATGCACATAGTCAGCGACTGCTTTCCATGAGCGCCGCACCGTCTGAATGCCCCGTCGAGATTGAATGCGACTCTCGGCAGATAGCCAAAGTCCTCAAGGAGTGTGAACAGCGGAAAAAAGATCGCCATGGGCGGCAGCATGACCGCGATCACCCAGGTGACAGTTTTGTAAAGACCGTCCATCGTGACTGACACGAAAAATCCAGGCATTCCTGCGTGTGACATCAGGAGCCGGAGCTTTGAGTCAAGTGCGCTGAAAAGCGCTGTCAGGGCTTCTGACGGGTAGTTCGCACCGACCATGGTGATCCAGAAGATCACCAGCAGCAGAAGAAGCATAACGGGTATACCGGCTGTTTTTGAAGTGAGTATCCTGTCTAGCTTGCGGTCAAAGCTGCATGGTTCTTTTTTTCGGAAACTAACACACTGCCTGTAGATACTGCTTACGTCCAGGGGGTGGCTGATGTCTGCGGGCCTTTCTGATGCAAAGCTGCCGGGGACGAAGCTGTAAAGTACTTCGATGAGTTCGTCGAGGCCTTCTTCTGAGCGTGCGGATGCGGGGATGACGGGGATTCCGAGAAAGTTCTGCAGTTTATCGATGTCGGGAATGATACCTTTTTTTCGGGCTTCATCCATCAGATTCACGCAAAGCACAGCGTCATGTGTGATGTCAAGGATATCTTTTACAAGCAGGAGGTTGCGCTCCAGGCATGTGGCGTCAGCGATGATGAGTATGATATCGGCTTTTTCTGATCTTATGTATTCGCCTGTCACCGCCTCGTCGGGGGACAGCGAATCGAGGGAATATGCTCCGGGCAGGTCGATGAAGTCAAAGGTGGTATCTTTGTATTTCATGTTTCCGGCTGCGTTAGTGACGGTTTTTCCGGGCCAGTTTCCGGTGTGCTGGTGCATCCCGGTGAGTGCATTGAAAACAGTGCTTTTTCCCACGTTAGGGTTGCCGGCCAGCGCTATCGTTTTAGTCTTCATAAAAACACCTCCCTGGAAAGTATATGAAAGCTTTCACAGAGGGGTGAATGTATGATGACGCGGGTGAGGTATGCCTGCTGGATCAGTATTTATCGGCTGGCATCAAGCTGATCGGTGGGTACCACGCTGATGTTTTGTGAGGTTTCTTTTCTGAGAGCTATGACCGTTCCCATGATCTCATAGGCGGAAAGTGTGCCGGCAGGGCTGCTGAAAAGCTTTTTTATTCTTGAACCGGGGAATATACCGTATCCTCGAAGTCCGGAAACGGCGGATGATATATGATCAACGGAATGTATCGTATATTCGCTGTCATAAACTGCATCAGAAAGTGATATTATTGTGAAATTCATAGTTGACCTCCGCATGAAAATAGTGTAATATTATACGTGCTCGACTGTATATGAAATGGATTAAAAACTTATTAATAATATCATATAAAAAGTCTTGACAATAAGTTCTTGAAATGATAAGATATTTCTCGCAACGATTGAGAGCTTGTTGCAAAGTGTGGCGGTGTAGCTTAGTTGGCTAGAGCGTCCGGTTCATACCCGGAAGGTCGGTGGTTCGACTCCACTCGCCGCTACCATATTAATAAGGGCGCTTAGCTCAGCTGGGAGAGCACCTGCCTTACAAGCAGGGGGTCATAGGTTCGAGCCCTATAGCGCCCACCAAATGGTCCGGTAGTTCAGTTGGTTAGAATGCCAGCCTGTCACGCTGGAGGTCGACGGTTCGAGCCCGTTCCGGATCGCCAAATTTTATTGGGAGGCAACTCCCCTTGGGGCGACATAGCCAAGTGGTAAGGCAGAGGTCTGCAAAACCTTTATTCCCCGGTTCAAATCCGGGTGTCGCCTCCAAA
>CAKQIZ010000008.1 GCA_934247125.1 uncultured Clostridia bacterium | reverse complement strand
ACAGTAAGCTGTCGACAGCTAAGATGGCAGAAAAGTCAGGTGTTGCAGGGCGAAACATAAAAAATCTGATAAAACCTGATAAAATATAAAGTTTAAAAAAATAAAATATAAAATCTAAAAGAATTTTGTTGACGGTGTGACGTTTTGGTGATAATATCAAGAAAACAGGAAACCTGAATTGGTTTTCGGGTTTCCGACGGGTTTTGTAAAGAAGAATATTTATATGGAAAATGATATGACGACAGAATTGAAAGAACGGATCATAGATGTTGCCATCGAGGAATTCACACTGATGGGACTTAAATTTACTATGAACGATATTGCCCGTAAACTGGGAATAAGCAAGAAAACGATATACACGATCTTTGACGGTAAACGGGATGTGCTTGTCGGGATAGCTGACAGATATTCTGATGATTTCAGGAGCATGCAGGAAGAGATCGAACTTAATCCGGATCTGGATGCTGAACAGAAATTCGAAAGGATCCTTCTGGCACTTCCTGAGAAGTATTACAATATCGGTCTCAATCGTATATATGAGCTTTCGGTCAAGTATCCTAAGCAGTACGACTATCTTATGGCATCGGTCAATATGGGATGGCAGATCGCAGAGAATTATCTCAGGGAAGGGATCAGGAACGGAGCGTTCGATGATGTTTCGATCCCGGTGTTCATGTCAATGGTCAAGGGCACAGTAAGCTGTTTTATGCGGACAAGTGTGCTATATGATAATGACATGACATATGAACAGGGAAAACTTGAAATGGTGAGAATACTGATGAAAGGAATAAAGTCAGATGAGTGAGGTTCGGATCATTGAAATCAAAGAAAGTGTTTTCGCAGATAACGACAGGTACGCTGATGAGTTGAGAAGCAGACTCAGATCGGATAAGGTTTTTCTTATGAATCTCATGTCTTCGCCGGGATCTGGAAAGACGACACTTTTGAAAGGAACGATAGGTTTGCTCAAGGACAGACTGAGGATCGGTGTGATGGAAGCTGATATCGACTCCGATGTTGATGCGAAAGTCATTGCAGAAACAGGAGTCAAGGCGATCCAGCTCCATACCGGCGGGATGTGCCACCTTGATGCTGAGATGACAAGGCAGGGGCTTACTGCACTTGGTACAGATGATCTTGATCTTGCGATTCTGGAGAATGTTGGCAATCTTGTATGTCCTGCAGAGTTTGATACAGGAGCTTCTGCTAATGTCATGATACTCTCTGTTCCTGAGGGGCATGACAAACCGCTTAAATATCCGCTGATGTTTGAAATATGCGATGCAGTGCTCATAAACAAGGTCGATGTGCTGCCATATTTTGATTTTGATATGGAGCTTGTAGAGGAATATATCCATATGAGAAATCCTGATGCGGTGATTTTTCCTGTTAGTGCCAGGACTGGCGAGGGAATGGATGCATGGACTGACTGGCTTGAGAACAGAGTCAATGATTGGAATGATAAATAGAGGAGGAGAGAATCATGAGCAGAGAACTGGACAGGGAGTTATTCCCGGACTATGAGTATCCTGAGTATACGCCGGATCATAACGAACCGTTCCGTGAGCCGATCGCGAAGCTTGGTAAGCTGATCACTGACAGAGTTCCACAGAAGCTCGGGCTCAGGAAGATCACAAGAGATGACCCTGAATACTGGGGTCTTGCAAGTGTGCTTTCGGACGAGGAAGCGGAGCTCGCGCTGAAGCTTGGAGTCAGAAAGCCTAAGACGCTTCCTGAAATCGTTGCGCTCAGCGGTCTTGGGGAAACAAAGTGCGAAGCAATGCTTGAGGAGATGGCACGCAAGGGACTTCTCGAATATAACTGGGAGAACGACAGGCATGAGAAACAGTACGTTCTGCCGATGTACGTACCGGGCTGTGCGGAATTCTTTAACATGAATGCAGAGCTTCTCGACTCGAATCCTGAGATAGGTATCTTCTTTGAGCACATGTCGCGTCTGCCTCTTGGCAAGATCACGCCTTTTGTACCAGAAGGCGGTGCAGGTATAGGGATGCATGTGATCCCTGTCGAGAAGGCGATAGAGATGGAGAATGAGTCTGTTGATCTTGAACATATATCATACTGGCTCGACAAGTACGAGGGAAAATACGCTGCGAGTCCATGTTCTTGCAGACGTTCAAGAATGAAGTTCGATGAGGGATGCGCAGACGATCCAGAAGGCTGGTGCATCGCTGTCGGCGACATGGCTGACTACGTAGTTGAGACACAGAAGGGCGGACGCTATATCACAAGGGAGGAAACACTGGAGATCCTGAAACAGGCAGAAGATAACGGATTCGTGCATCAGATCACAAATATCGACGGAAAGAACAAAATCTTTGCGATCTGTAACTGCAACGTGAATGTGTGCTATGCGCTTCGTACTTCGCAGCTTTTTAATACTCCTAATATGTCTCGTTCGGCATATATAGCGAAGGTCGACAAGAGCAGCTGTGTTGCCTGCGGAAAGTGCGTTGAGAGCTGCCCGGCCGGTGCTGTAAAGCTCGGACAGAAGCTTTGCGACAAGGAAGGCTGCGAGATCAGATATCCGAAGCATCCGCTTCCGGGCGATATGCCTTGGGGCGAGCACATGTGGACACACAATTATAGAGATGTGAACAGGATCAATTGCTACGACACGGGCACGGCTCCATGCAAGACTGCATGTCCTGCCCATATCGCAGTACAGGGATACCTGCAGCTGGCCGGGGAGGGGCGTTACGATGAAGCTCTTGCTCTCATCAAGAAGGACAATCCGCTTCCTGCGGTATGTGGACATGTCTGTAACAGAAGATGCGAGGATGCATGCACAAGAGGAACTATCGATGAAGCTGTTGCGATCGATGAGGTAAAAAGATTCATTGCGGAAAGAGATCTGAGTTCAGATACAAGATATATCCCTGAACCGATCGTTCCATCGCTTCGCGGAGGTTTCGATGAAAAGATCGCTATCATAGGTGCGGGACCGGCGGGTCTGAGCTGTGCGTATTTCCTTGCCATGACAGGATATAAGCCGACGATCTTTGAGAAAAATGACGAACCGGGCGGGATGCTTCGATACGGGATACCATCATATAAGCTCGAGAAAAAGCTTCTGGATGCAGAGATCGATGTGATTCGCGAGATGGGTGTCGAGATAAAATGTGGTGTTGAGATCGGTAAGGAACTCACGATCGAAGAGCTTAGGGAGCAGGGCTACAAGGGCTTCTACATTGCGATCGGATGCCAGAAGGGAAGGATGCCGGGCGTTCCCGGACAGGATGCAGTTGGCGCTTACACAGCTGTTGATTTCCTTAGAGCGGCGAGTGAGCGCGAGGACTTTGATTTTGAGGGTGATGTTGTCGTTGTCGGTGGAGGAAATGTAGCTATCGATGCTGCAAGGGTAGGCAGCAGATGTACAGACAACAAAGTTTCAATGTTCTGTCTCGAGCAGAGAGACGAGATGCCTGCAAGCAGGGACGAGATTTCAGAGGCTCTAGAGGAAGGAATCGAGTTGAACCCTGGCTGGGGAATGAAAGAGATCCTCGAGGAGAACGGACACGTTTCAGGTGTTGTATTCAAAAGATGCATAAGAGTATTTAACGACGAAGGCGGATTCTCGCCGGAATATGACGAGAATGACACAGTAACAGTGCCATGTCGTCACGTTGTTTTCTCTGTAGGACAGATGGCCGACTGGGGAGGGATCCTTGAGAACATGAACATCGAGCTCCGGCCTAATGGGAATGCGATGGCAAACAGGCTGACATATCAGACATCTGAGGCTGATGTTTTCGTCGGAGGAGATATATATACAGGTCCGAAATTTGCGATCGATGCGATCGCAGCCGGAAGAGAGGGTGCGGTATCACTTCACAGATATGTACACGATCATTGTACTCTTACGATAGGGAGAAACCGTCGCGACTTTATCGAGCTAAACAAGGACAATATCAGAATCGAGACGTATGATGACTCGAAGCGTCAGATCCCGCCGGGAGCGGATGCGGCAATGCAGGCAGAGACTTTCAGAGATCTGTCTCACAGTCTCACAGAGGAGCAGGTCAAGGCAGAGACTTCGAGATGCCTGTCATGCGGTGCATCGGTAGTCGATCCTAACAAATGCATAGGCTGTGGAGTCTGCACAACGAAATGCGTATTTGACGCGATCCACCTTAACAGAGAGCTTCCGGGCGCATCGGTAATGCACTCATCAGAGGAGAAGCTTAAATATATCCTTCCTAATATGCTTAAGCAGAACATCAAGGTCAAGTTCAGGAAAAAGCCAAGGGATTAGGTTTCGTAGAAAAGGAGAGTCATAATGCATGAGCTTGGAGTAACATTTCATATCCTGGATCACGTTGAGGGCGTCGCTGCTGCAAACAATGTGACCAGAGTCAGTAAAGTCGTGCTTGAGCTTGGTGAGGTCTCGACCGTGATCGGGTCATATCTTCACAGCTGCTGGAAGTGGGCTGCGTCCAAAAGACCACTTTTCGAAGACTGTGAACTTGAGGTGGAGAAGCTCCCGGCCATAACATTCTGTGAGAACTGTGGGAAGACCTATGGAACGGTGGAGTATGGAAAGATTTGTCCGTACTGCGGGAGTGAGAAGACATTTCTGCTGCAGGGCAATGAATTCAATATAAAAGAAATAGAGGTAGAATAGGAGGAAAAGTTATGTTTTTTGATATTTATGGAGAGACAGCCGGATGGCAGCTTCTGGGCTGGCTGATGGTATTTGTCGGTCTTGTTGTAATGAATGAGATCGCAAGACGCTCAAAGGCAGGCGGAATTGCGTGTTTTGTGGCACTGCCTGCTGCTCTGACAGTGTACTTCATCGCTATTTATATCGGCGCTGCCAAAGGTGCTGAATGGGCACTTGATAACGATACCTATGTACATATGAACAGCTGGTTCCATTATGCGAAGCTGTACGCTGCAACTGCAGGCTGCATAGGCTTCATGATCCTCAAGTATCACTGGGGAAAGCTCGGTAAATCACATGCTTTCAAAGCATTCCCTTTTGTGATCGTAGCTATCAATATTCTGATCGCTGTTGCCTCTGACTTTGAGTCAGCGATCCGTGCCGGTTCACTTGCAGGCGGATGGTGGCTGTCATCAGAGGGTGTATGGCTTTATGGCGGATGGTGGAATGTCCTTAACGGGATCGCCGGGCTGTTCAACATATTCTGTATGACAGGCTGGTGGGGGATATACTCATCAAAGAACAGGCAGGATATGCTCTGGCCTGATATGATCTGGGTTTTTATACTGGCATATGATATATGGAATTTTGAGTACACATATCTCAATCTGCCGACACATTCATGGTACTGTGGTCTTGCACTTCTGCTCGCTCCGACTTTTGCCGCGGCACTGTGGAACAAGGGTGGATGGATCCAGAATCGTGCTAATACTCTGGCACTGTGGTGCATGTTTGCTCAGGTATTTCCGCTCTTCCAGGATGCAAGCAGATTCACGACTGTTACATCTGTATACGGTGAGGGCGGCATCGCTGCAGCAATGGGTGAAAGTATGCCTGCTGCAGCAGATCCGCTGGCACAGGGCCTTATCGCAGTTCTGTCGATAGCTGTAAATGTGTTCGCGTTTGCATATATTCTCAGGAGAGCGAAGTCTCAGAACAAGAATCCTTGGAAGAATGAAATCTTTACAGATACCAGAGATTACGTCGAGGCAATGGAACGTGCATAATGACTGATCGGATAACTTAAAAATTATAAATCAAGACAAAAGCTCCTGCAGGGAAGCACAGATGCTGCCGCGGCAGGAGTTTTATGTTTCGAGGGATTTCCATGATGGCAATGCTTCCGGACATGTACAATGCAGCCGGACATAAAAATATGAATGATACATAGCCGCGTGATATGTATGAAGAATGATTCAATATAACAGGCAGGCAGAAATTACGGTTTTTTTGATTTTGGAGCCGATATTGACAGCGATGCAAGGCTGTGATAATTTTGTCTACAAACGGGGATAGTATGTCTGCGAGGAGATTTATCATGAACGATAGCGAAATGAGCAGGGCTTCTATAGCCGAGTATATCGAACGTGCGAAAAAAGCGCAGGAACAGTTTGAACAGATGAACTGGGAACAGGTCGACTTGGCGGTAAAGACGATAAGAAAGGTCGTATACGATAATGTCGAGTATCTGACGGAGATAGCCGTGGTTGAGACGAACATGGGAAACGTGTCGGATAAGATAGGCCAGAACAGTCAAAAAGCCAAAATCGTCTAGCGTTCACTGAAAGGAAAGAGAAACCGAGGCGTACTGGATATGGATCCGGAAAAGGGTATAACGAGAGTGGAGAAGCTCGTGGACGTAGTGGTGGATGTAACGCCGTGTATGAATCATATAGTGACACCTGTGAGCAATGCCGTGTTCGCGCTGAAGTGCGGGAATGCTATCATCATAACTCCTCATTACAGCTCCGTAAAATGCAGTACATAGACTGTCGTTATGATGAACAGAGAGTTTAAAAGCTGGGGTTTCTGAAGCATCTGATACAGATATTGGATTAGCATTCGAGAGAACACACCAAGAATCTTCTGGCATCGGCCGATGTAGTCGTGGATACGTTATGAAAACTGCTGTACCGAAGGCGATAGCTGGCAGGGTATTCGATTACGGGATGATCTGTTCAGGCGAGCAGTCCATCATATTCCATGAGAACGATTACGATGACATTATGGCAGAGTTCAGCTTTAATAACGCATACATTTCGGAGAATCTGACGTATATGTATCTCATGAACATATTGAGAATAGCCAGGTGCATATCGGATAATCATGTTTCTTCAGATGAATAACTCATAGATTGAAGAAGACCATGAAGTGAAGGAGGACAGGATCGTGGAGTATAAGAAGATGGCGGGAGATGCGTCTCTTGCGGAGGAAGTTGCGGAAGTGTTGAGGACACGCATAATCAACGGCGAGTACGCCATCGGTGAAAAGCTCACGGAGAGCAAGGTGGCAAATGAGCTCAAGGTCAGCAGAACTCCGGTAAGGGAGGCTTTTGGAGAACTTCTGAAAGAAGAACTGGTGGAATATATACCCAATAAGGGTTTTTTCGCCATGGGATTCACGATGAAGGATATGGCGGACGTGTATGATGTAAGAGCCTCCGTCGAACAGCTGGCGATAAGGAGAGCTGTAGAAAATGCAGGCGACAGGGAGATAGTAGGGCTGGGAGAGCACTTGGAATTGATGCGTTTCTATACGGAGAACAACATATATGAAAAGTTGCTGAAAGCGAATGAAGAATTCCATAACATGATATATGTGATGACTGGCAGCAGGTTTATAGTGAGGATACTTAAGACATATCAGGATTACGTCCATATAGCACGAAAGAATACGCTCAAAAAGCAGGAGGATCTGCCGGGTATATTTGCGGAGCACGCTGAGATATACGAGGCGGTTAGGCATCGCGATGCGGAAAAGGCTGAGGAAGCGGTGAGAAAGCATTTGATAAGCTCGTGCCGCAGAGCGGAAGAGCGATGGAAAGTATTGCAGCAGAGGCAGATGAGCGGAAAGGACGCGTACAGATAACATAGCTGCGCATTGGTGCGCAGCTATGAAGGCATAGAGGAAATATCCGGCGGATATGTTCGGGTATTTTTTTTCTTTGCCTTTGTTTTTTATTCCAGTGTATTCAGCAGCCTTTTCAACAGGAGAAGGCTACTTTTTGTATAGTGGTTTTCCTCTGGCAGTTCATCCCATATCTTTTTTATGTACCTGTACATGTCGGATGCAATGGACGGATTTGTTATCATGAGGTATTTGTTCATGGAATATGAGTGGATATAGGCAAAGAGGCTATCAACGGTCAACACGGAACAGTCACGCGGCAGCGTGGAGGTGCTGCTTGTTATCAGGAATATGTCGAAAGGCGGCCTAGTGTCGCTGTCCATATGGCTCCTGATAAAATCGTAGATATATCGTATATATCTGGCGAAGAACCTGCGCGGCACAATGATCTCCTTATCGGTCAGTATTGTGCACATGGTGATATGATCTGCATCAGGCAGGGTGCATTCCATTTCGCTTATATCGAGCATGAGATTGTGAGTGAAGACGTTGTCGGCATTCATGAAGGAATCGTATATTATCGATCTGTAGCGCTTCATGATGGTGGTCTTGGTTTCATTATCGAATCCATTGCAGTCAAGTATCTCGCTGAACAGCTCAGGCGGTACGGGAAAGAGAAACAGCGAAGAGTCATAGCAGCATATCTTCCTCTCAGGGTCAGAGTCGAAATTCATGCGGTCGAAAAAGCTAGTCGGATAGTTGTAGAAGTTTAAGAACGACTGGCAGTTCTTCAGTTGTTCCAAGTAGTAATGCTGGAACCTGAATAGGAGATTCTTGTCGGAAAACGTGAAGAAGCTAGATGTCCGTTCGTTTGGTATATGGATGAAATTCGTGATAGCAAAACTCTCCTCGAGTACGCACAGCATGAACGGATATCCGCTTGCTCTCGTCATGTAGTAGGCATGATAGTTCTGAGAAAAACAGAGCTTAAAGAAGTTCTCCATGTTTATGATGGAGGAACTGAGGAAGTAGCTGCTGTATATGAAGTACACGCTGACACCCTTGGATGTGGCCTTTGTCAATCGCTCGATCCATTTGTTGTAAAAGTCTTCTTCGTTTAAAAGCTTGTCGGTAAACATGTCAAGCAGTATGTAGAGGTTCCTATTGTCTGAAAGCGAGATAGCTACATCAAGCAGATAGAGCATGGCCTTTTTCTTCTGAGTTGTCGTATTGAGGACGTTGAGCTGCAGGGCTGAAACGGGAGAAGGAATGAGGGTATGATCGAGCTGAACTGCCTGAGCCATATTTTTATCTGAAAGCCACATGTCGACTGCTCTGTATATATCGTCGCGCGTATCATATGGATGATCAGGATAGTAGTCGATCAGGAAAGCGGCTATGTTCTGATAGTTCATGTGCTCATCCCATTCCAGTATGAAGTTTATGATATTCGTATAGTGCTCAGATCTGTTATTGAGACGTCTTTTGTCCGCGCGCCAACGGCTGACCATAGAAGCGTCGACGTGTATCGCGGAAGCCAGAACTTTGGACTTTATGAACAGATGATCGAGTATCAGGGAAAGCTGTGTGTATGTGTTTTCTTTCATGGCAGCTCCTCCTCGAGTGATATGGTTGATTATATGTTTTCGTTTTTATAGCATGTGAATAGTATAAGATGCTGTCATTTTTTTGTCAACATTAAATGATGGACAAATGACAGCGATCTATTGCTCAATGAGCGGCCAGGTAATAAAATTAGAAAAAAGAAAATTCAATGTAAATCTTAATGAGGTAAGCGATGAGTAAGAAGTGCGTCAAAAAAACCATAAAGAGGCTGAAACGGCCGAACGATTCGTTCAAAGGAGCTGATATAGATGAGATAAGAGTACCGGTAACGCTGAAGACGGTAGATGAGAGTGAGCTGGCGGATCTGGCTCCCAAATGTCTTTTTTTACTAAAGTTGAAGGTGAAGCGGGCGAGGTTCTGCTATATATCGTGTCACAGGGTAGTTCTGTCGTATTCGGTATCGTATTTCAGCAATAAAAGATGCGATGACGGCCAGATGACGTTCATCGTTGATGATAAGAAGGGAACGGGAGTCATTGAGGATAATATGAAGCTTCAAACTGTCAGAAAAGCCATAGATGAAAACATTATAGAGGAGGCGTTCTTTTCCGATGAGCAGGCGGTGAAGAAGGCAGTAGTCGATGCCAGATGGAAAGTGTTGCTTGCAAAGTATAAGAAGCCTCCTGAACTGAAGCTCGTGTCATCGGAGAAGTTTTACAGACCGTATTATGAGGTGACGTACGCTTTCGGTGGAAAGGAAAAGACGGTATGGATACCGGCAGACAATTACGGTACATACTTCGTATATCAATAAAAGCATTGGTGTTGCAAGGAAAGGGGGATGTGCGATGGAAAAGAATCTTATCGCAGAGATGACGCTTGATGAATTCGGGAGATTCATCAAGGAGTCGGATGTCGCTATATTTCCGGTAGGAGCTACGGAAGCTTACGGGCTCCATCTGCCTATGGGGTCGGACTGGATGGTGACATATGAAGTGGCAAGGAGGGTAGCAAAGGAAGCAAACTGTTTCGTAGCACCGCCGATAACTTATGGGTTCTCTGAAGATCTTATGTGCTATACGGGGACGCTGACCGTGTCTACAGAGACGCTGATTTCAATGTACAGAGATGTTATTGAGAGCTTGAGAAGGCAGGGTATAAAAAAAGTCCTGTTCCTGTGTGGCCATGTAGGCAACATAGGAGCCATAAATCAGGTAGCCTGTGAATTCATGAGAGACTACGACATGGAATGTGCTCATATAGACTGGTGGAGATTCGTATTCAACATCAATAATGAACTGATGGAGAGCGAATTTCCGCAGGGTCACGCAGCGGAAGTTGGAACTTCGATACTCAAGTATCTTTTCCCTGAGTTAGTTGTAGAGGAGAAGATGGTGAAGAAGAGTTTGCACGACAGGAAAGACAGAGAAGAAACGCCGAATTTATACGTATATGAATATTTTACGGCCGACACTGAAACTTCTGTCCTCGGAGATCCGTTCATAGGCAGCGCGGAAAAGGGTGAGAAGATGATCACTCATGCCGTAGAAATTATCGTTACATTCCTCGAAAAGTGGAAAAAGTAAAGGAGGAAGAAATGTTACATATCAACGTGCCCTGGAATCTCTTCGATACGATCATCCTCATAGGGTATTTTGTACTGATGATCGGCATTGGGCTTCGTTTCAGGAGCAAGGCAAGAATGAGCATGAGCAGCTATTTTCTGTCGGGAAGATCGTTGGCGTTGCCGCTGGTAATAGGAACGATGATGACATCGTGGTATGACGGATACTCCGTTGTCGGTGTTGCCGAGTACGGTGCGACCATCGGTATCGCTGGCATGATAGTATATGTAATACCATGTACGATCTCCAGGATACCGTTTGCCCTCTGGATAGCACCTCTCGTAAGAGGTAAGATCCCTGAGGACGTAATGACGATACCTGATCTGATGGAGTATCTGTACAACAGGAAGGCAAAGGTTTTCTCAACAATCGCCGTACTGGCTGGAGTGCTCTACAACGGAGCCAATATTACCGTGATATCGCAGCTGCTGGCACTGATGTTCGATATGCCGACGGTAATCTCGGTAATCGTTTCAGGTGCAGTAGTAGGTATATATGTACTGGCCTCAGGCATGTGGTCGGTAACGATGACGGATACGTTCCAGATGGGGTTCATCAGCTTTTCAGTAGGAATAGCTGTTATCGCAGTAATGAATATGACTGGTGGCTGGGATGCCATATTCGGTGCGCTGGGTACAGAGGCTCCTACGCTGTTTGAGCCTATGGGCGGAATGAGCGGTCTGAAGGCTCTTTCGTGGGCTTTGATAGGTTTGGCTATATATACCGAACCGATGATGTACCAGAGGTTCTCTGCTTCGGATTCGGCTAAGACGGCCAAGCGTTCGTTCATGTTTTGCATACCTATGTGGCTCGTATTCTCGACAGCTGTCATTATGATCGGATTCTGTGCAAGAACACTTCATCCGAAAGAAGAATTCTATATGGCGTTCTGGACTACGGTATTTGATGCTCTGCCGGGCGGGCTCAGAGGTTTGTTCGTAGCAGGACTCATAGCGGCTGTAATGTCGACTCTCTCCAGCTATATACTCGTACAAGCTGCTGCCTGCACAAAAGACCTCTATACGGGTATTACTGGCAAGACGATAAGCGATGAAAAGATGATAAAATGGAACAACATTGCGACCGTATTCATCATCATATTCTCGATGCTTGCTACATCGCAGTGGATGTCAGGAATAGTAAATGCCATGTACTTTGTTACGGGTTTCCAAGTAGCGGGACTGATGGTGCCTCTCGTTGTCGGACTCTTTTACAAGAAGAAGACGCCACAGGCAGGTTGGATCACCATGACCTTCGGATTCGCTTTCTGGCTGTTCTGGAATTATCTGATGGCAGACAGGACGGGAGTTCCGGCTAACAACATCACCTGGGTCGTAGCATTTGTACTCTACATGATAATCTGCAAGATTACCTACAAGGGTGATGGCGGCAGAGCCGTTGAAGTTAAACAGGGGGTGTAGACATGGAAGATAACAAGAAAGTAATGGAAGAAAAGGTCGCTAAGGATCCCGTAGTGACAGCGATATCGCTGATTGTGATAGTTGTTCAGTCGATAATCATAATATTAGGATATGTATACAGATGGGACTGGCTCGCATACGAGTGTGCCGCAATGCTCATCATACCTGCTACCATAGTTTTAGTATATGGAGTAAAGGCCGTAATAGAAGCAGACAAGCTGATGACAGCTGGCATCAAGGAACTGGAAGAGATCGAAGAAAAAGAAAAACAGTTTGAAGCTGAAATGCAGGAAAGGGAAAAAAAGTAGAAAGAGGATGAACATTAATATAGCTGATAGGAAGGAAGGAGTGGCGGCCTCACTGGCCGCCAAAGCAGCTCAGGCAGATATAGCGACTATGGGACATTACACGGAATTCGGATTCATGGATCCGGAGATAAAGTTCATGTGCGGCCGCGATGCGAAGGTGGTCGGCAACGCCCTTACGGTGAGGATACCGGCTGAGGAGTCGAAATCTCTTCATTTGGCGGTGAGCATGGTACAGGAAGGCGATGTCGTAGTCATTGACAGATGCGGAGACAGGAACCATGCAGCAGTCGGAGAAATGGTAGCTCTCTGTGCGAATACAAGAAAGGCGGCCGCGATAATCATAGACGGGTCGATGACAGACTTTGAAGAAATACGGGAGATTGGCATTCCGGTGTTCGCGCGAGGGATAAGTGCTTTGACGACTAAGTTCGTACACGATTGCGGTGAGATAAACTATGATATCTCATGCGGCGGCGTACCTGTGCATCCGGGAGATATGATAATGGCAGACAGGAACGGGATACTGGTGTTGCGTGATTTTGAGGCGGAAGAGCTGCTTGATACGGCGATCGCCGACCAAAAACAGGAGTTCGGAGAAAAAAATCAGGTACTCAACGGAGCAACGCTGCAGCAATTGTATGTGCCTGAGTATCCGCTGTAGAGAGGAGAAGGAGAATGGGAAGAAAAGTTAGTATGGTAGGCATACAGAATTCGCCTACGAAGTACGATATGGATAAGAATTTGAAGGATGCGATGATGCTTCTCGATGAGGCTCTCGATTTCTATGAACACGTAGATATCGCAGTCTTTCCGGAATATTTTTCCTTTGTGCCGGAATACAAGGATACACCGATGATAGGCGAGTACAGTGAAGAATTGAAGAAAGCACTTTCCTCAAGAGCTAAGAAGTACAATACGTACATCATAGGTGGTACGGTTGCAAACAAGAGAGAGGACGGCAATATCTACAACACAGCACTCGTATTTGACAGGAACGGCGAGGTGATCGGCTCGTATGACAAGATACATCTCTTCGACGTCCTCGACGCAACGGGGGAGGAACAGGAGTCTAATCAGATAACGAGAGGCGAGAACCTTTTGACGTTCGATGCCGATTTCGGAAAGGTCGGCGTCATGATATGCTATGACATCAGATTTCCGGAGCTGGCGAGGACATATGCTCTTCAAGGTGTGGAATACCTGATGGTGCCGGCTGCGTTTTTCTCCCCTAGATTCGACCACTGGCAGGGTCTCATAAAAGCAGCAGCTCTCCAGAACGGCATGTACGTGATGGGTGTGAATATCTTCGGCAAGGTATGTGATACGCTTAACCTTTGCGGTCGTAGCCTCATCGTGGATCCATGGGGGATAAAGCTGGCATCGGCTCCGGACAAGCCTTCTTTCATACAGGCTTATGTAGATTCCGATCATCCAAAGCAGATAAGAGACGCTTTGGGAACGTTTCATAACAGAGTACCTTCGGTATATGACATAAAGTAAATAAACGATACATAAAGAGGCATCCGCTTAAGAGTACTGTTATGTACAAATTTGCGGTGTTCTTTTTTAGTGGAAAAGATTGCGACGGTATCTGCGAAGCTTTCGGCAGATCGTGGGCGACATACTCGGATGAAGTGTATACAGAAATACAATGTACCTTTTTTGAACAGAAATACGTTGAAATTTCAAGGCGAATCACTTGAAACACTAAAACGGCGATGCTAATATATAGTTGAAAACAGAAGAGCTGTAGCGAAAACAGAAGAGCAGCATGGAAATATACGAGCTTTAAAATGATGCAAAAAGCTCGAGATCGACGTTTCACGACAGAGGAAATAACAGCAAATTAGTTAGAGTAGATGGCAGATGCTTTTTGCAGGAGAGAGGAAAGTAATGGAAAAGCGATCATTGAGAGTAAAAGAGATGGTGTTGCAGGGTAATGAGGCCTGTGCCAAAGGTGCGCTGTATGCGGGGTGTCGGTTTTTCGCCGGATATCCGATAACCCCGTCGACAGAGATCATCGAAATGATGTCGTCCGAGACGCAGAAAGCGGGCGGTGCATTTATTCAGATGGAAGACGAAATCAGTTCTGCCTGTGCGATAATAGGAGCGAGATGGGGCGGCAAGAAGTCCATGACGGCTACATCTGGACCGGGGTATACGCTAATGCAGGAAGCCATAGGATTTGCAGCGGTAACGGAAACGCCTATCGTGATAGTGAATGTTCAGCGTGGAGGACCGTCTACAGGTCAGCCGACGCTTTCGTCACAACAGGATATATATCAGGTGCGATACGGCAGTCACGGTGATTACGGCATTATTGTGCTGGTTCCGTCATCAGTGCAGGAGATGTTTGACTTCACGGTGAGAGCTTTCGAACTCGCAGAGCAGTTCAGGACGCCGGTCATACTGTTGGCTGATGAAATCATAGGACATATGCGTGAGAAGATAAAGGTCGAAGACAGTTCCAAGACTATAAAAAGCGCCAGGCAGAAGTACGTAGTATCGCCGCAGGAGGATTTCTTCCAGGGAGAGAATACTACGGTAGAAGGTCAGCTCCATGACGAACAGGGACGCAGGATAGGTCATCTGGCGGGCAGGAGCGGACAGTTTATAAACAATATAAACAGGAAGATATCCGACAACGTCGATGTCATAGCTAGCATAGATTCGTATTTCATGGATGATGCTGAGGTGGCGATAGTGGCGTACGGATCGGTGGCTAGATCTGCACTCAACGCTGTCAAGATGGCAAGAGGAGTGAGAGATGGCAGGCTTTCCTCTAAGATGAAGGTGGTGAGAGATTTGTTCAGAAAGGGAGTCAACAAGACGCTATATACCGATTACAGTCATTTGAAGGTAGGGCTTGTGAAGATAAATACCGTCTGGCCTTTCCCGGAGGAGCTGCTCAAAGAGGCGACAAAAGATGTGAAGCTGATAATAGTGCCGGAGATGAACGTCGGGAAGTACTGCTGTGAGGTAGCGCGTGTGCTCGGAGGTAAGAAGGTCGTGCCAATGTCGAAATGCGGCGGTGATATACATACACCTACGGAGATACGAGACAAAATATTGGAGGAGGCGGGCATAGATGAATAAGCTGTACAGGAAATACATAAAGACGGAATCACTGCCAACGCTATTTTGTCCGGGATGCGGCAATGGCATAATACAGTTTGCAGCTATAAACGCTATGGAGGAACTGGGCATAAAGGATGATATCGCTTGCGTGAGCGGTATAGGTTGCTCGTCCTGGATACCGTGCTATTACAAGCTGGACGTGATGCATACGATGCATGGCAGGGCTCTGGCTTTTGCTGAGGGATTGAAGCTGGCCAGACCGGACAAGAAGATCATGGTCTTCACTGGCGATGGGGACTGCCTGGCCATCGGAGGCAATCATCTGCTCCATGCGGCGGCACGCAACATAGATCTGACGGTGGTCATGGTGAACAACTGCATATATGGCATGACGGGAGGACAGAAATCACCTACGACGCCGAAGGATGCAGTGACCAAGACCTCGCCTTTCGGGAGCATCGATTACCCGCTGGACGGAGTAAAGCTAGTTATGGCGCTGGGTGCAAGCTATGTGGCGCGCTGGACGACGGCACACCCGGTGCAGCTGGCAAAGGCTATCGAGGAGGGTCTGAAGCATAAGGGATTCTCTTTCATAGAGGTGATTTCTCAGTGTCCGGTGCAGGCAGGCAAGAGCATATACAAAGAAAAGAATCCGGCTAAGATAATGAAACTGTACAAGGAAAACACATATCTGTACAGAGAAGGAAAGTCTGCAGAAGATGGAAAGATACCTATAGGCGTTTTCCGGAACGATCCTGATGCTGAGGAATACATAGACTGTATATTGGCAAAGCTGGAAGAGAAAGGGATAGAAAGAGGGTAGAACAATGGCAAATATAACAATTGACAGGGCTTGCTGCAAAGGTTGCAATATATGCCTTATGATTTGCCCGAAGAAGATCTTTGTAAA
Organism: uncultured Clostridia bacterium; assembly: GCA_934247125.1. GTDB lineage: Bacteria > Bacillota > Clostridia > Peptostreptococcales > Anaerovoracaceae > Lentihominibacter. Next base: position 19,542 of record CAKQIZ010000008.1, on the reverse strand, counting down.
ATCGAGGAAGCGAAATGATTACGGGACAATGATGCCGGACGTAAATGAGCAGGGAAAGTGCGTTGGTTGTGGTATGTGCGAGAGACTCTGCCCAGATGGAGCGATAGATGTGGAAACATAAGGCTCGACAGAGCTGAGTAACTTGATGTCCGCTTTCATCGGACAAGTATATGATGTGAAAGGAGAGTTACGGGAAATGAGGATCAATGTGAGATTTGCGGGAGCCGGAGGACAAGGCGTGATACTGGCATCGGTGCTGTTGGCTAAAGGCTATGGATTGGGTGAAAACTATAATATCTCACAGACACAGAGCTATGGGCCTGAAGCTAGGGGAGGTGCCTGCAAGGCGGAAGTGGTGATCTCCGATGAGGAGATAGACTATATGAAGGTCGATACGGCCGATGTGTTCATCGCTATGAACCAGGTCGGTTTTGACAAATATATAAAGACGGTGAAGCGGGGTGCTATCGTGCTGGTGAACAGCACTCTTGTGGATGCGGATAATCCTGATTACTACGCAGTGCCCGCTATGGATATCGCAGAGGAGATGGGAAAGCCGTCCGCGGTAAATATGGTGATGCTCGGCGCTCTCACTAAGCTGATGCCGAAGATACACTTCGATACTGTGGAGGAAGAGATAAAAAGAGCATTTGCGCCTAACATTGCCGAGAGTAATATCGAGGCATACAGAAAGGGATATGACAGGATAGTAGAAGCACTTGAAGCGGAACACAAGATGGTGTAAAAAAGTGAACTTAGGAAGTATAGTTGTTGAGAAAAATTAATTTCAACGACTGTACTTTTTATTTTAAGTAGATTGTAAAATGGACTTGAACAACTAAATAGACATGAGCAGAGAGGTAGCCGAAAAAGAAATTTGAATTTGTACAATAGCTTAAGGTGTTGGTTTGGGGTGCTTCTTTCAAATAAAATTGAGAAAATGATTATTGCAGACAAGAAAGTGTTTAATGTTGAGGATAATTATTTGATTGCATGATTGCACTGCGCTTTTTGATGCTGTTGGTGGTGCGCTCCGCCATATCGAGAATGTAAAGCTGAGTATTTTTAATTCTGGATTTCGGAAAGCGCCTGTGATATGACGGTTGCCAGAGCTGCACCTTTTACATTCATGTGAAAGGCAAATATGAATAAAGGATCTAAAGTGATATTACAAACAGCACCGATAAGAGCAGAAACCATTGAAACCGTCGTGAATCCATGTGCAGCAATAAAGGAGTTCATACCAAGAGTTAACTGAACGAACAGTGTACCGATGATTCTGAGCAGTGCATTTCACTATGAATTTGTATTCATCCATCCTTTTTCTGAGGGTAATGGCAGGATGGCGAGATTGTGGCATACGGCTATTCTGTTTAAATGGAAGCCGGTCGTTGAATATATCTCTGTTGAAAGTCAGATCGAGAAATTTCAGGATGAATATTATGAATCTGTCTCTCGGTGCCATGCTGATGGAGAATCCACTGCTTTTATCGAATTTATGCTGTCTCAGATCGATAGAATTCTGGAAGATATCCTTGCTCAGATCAGTGAGAAAAATGAATATCTTCCGGAGACTGTGAGAAAGCTGCTTGAAGTTATGGGGTATGACGTTCCTTACACGAGCAATGCTTTGGTAGAGATGCTGGGATTAAAAGCGAAAGAGGGATTCCGAAGAAACTATCTTCGCCCGGCGATTGAGATGGATCTGATCAGGATGACGATACCGGATAAGCCGAATAGCAGAAATCAGAGATATGTAAGGGCATGACGGGAATTACTGCTGAACGGATAGGGGATACAACGATCAAGGATAAGTAAAGGACAGGCAACAGCCGTAACTTATCATATCGAGTGTATATTTCAAAAGGATTTTAATGAAAAGAGAGAGATAACGATATGTGCACAGCATCAACTTACAAAACAAAAGATTTTTATATAGGGAGGACTCTGGACTACGAGTTCTCTTACGGTGAAGAGGTGACCGTGACGCCGAGAAACTACGAATTCGACTTCAGGCATGCAGGAAAGCTGGAGTCGCACTATGCGATCATCGGGATGGCATTCGTTGCGAGCGGATATCCTCTTTATTACGATGGAGTGAATGAAAAGGGCCTGGGAATGGCAGGGCTCAATTTTGTCGGCAATGCGGCATATGAAGATGCTGTTCCTGTCGGCGAGACCGATGATGTCCAGGTGGCGCAGTTTAAGTTTATTCCGTGGATACTTGGCCAGTGCGGATCGGTCATGGAGGCAAGAGTAAGGATTGCCGGAATGAGACTTACAGGCACACCGTTCAGCGATCAGTTTCCTCCGGCGCAGCTGCACTGGATGATAGCCGATAAGGATGAATGCATCGTGGTGGAATCCACGGAGGATGGACTGAATGTGTATGATGACCCCGTCGGAGTGCTCACGAACAACCCGCCATTTCCTGTGCAGCTTTTTGCACTGAACAACTATGCAGGCATTTCTCGAAAACAGCCGGAAAATACCTTTGCAGGAACACTGAAGCTCGATGCATACAGCAGAGGAATGGGTGCGATGGGGATACCGGGAGATCTTTCGAGTCAGTCGAGATTCGTAAAGGCGGCATTCACTAAGCTGAGTTCGGTATCAGGATACAGCGAAAAAGAAAGTGTGAGTCAGTTTTTTCATATCCTGGGTTCAGTCGACCAGCAGCGCGGATGCTGCGAGGTGGGCGACGGCAAATATGAGATAACCATATATACGTCGTGCTGTAACGCTGATAAAGGGATCTATTACTATACGACATACGATAATCAGCAGGTAACGGCAGTGGATATGCATGCGGAGGATCTGGATTCAGATCGGCTTATCCGATACCCGATAATAACGGACGGGGAAGTCCGATGGCAGAATAAGTGAATGAGCAAAGATGCGGCAGGTCAGAACGGCTCAAGGAAGGCATGGTTCTAGCCAGAGCTTCATCGTGCCGCCGCATACCATACCGTTGTTTTCTGCTACTTCGTTTGTCATATCGAGTTCGATCATCTGAGGCTCGCCCGTCATCAGGGCTTCCCGCGCTTTTGTCAGCACCTCGTGTTCGCCGCAGCCGCCTCCGACAGTGCCGGCGCAGCGTCCCAGGCTGTTTATCACCATCATGGCACCGCTCGCTGCCGGAACAGAGCCTTTTGTTTCGACGACAGTTGCCAGGACGGAGCGTTCCTGTGAGATCAGCTGACCGATGACCTCGGCATCAGCGTCACACAGGGAAAGAGCTCCATTGCTGCCGGAAAGGTCCTGCTTGAACAAGATCAGCTCGGCGAGTATCGATATAGCTATTTCCTTCGGCGTTGCAGCCTTGATCGGAAGGCCTATCGGAGTGTGCACCTTTTCCATGAGGTCTCGGGAAAAACCCTCTTTTTCAAGTATGTCAAAGAGACCGGAGACTCGCCGTCCCGAGCCGACAAGTCCGAGATATGACGGATATCTGCCGGAAAATATCGATTCCAGACACAGCTGATCCCAGCGGTGGCCCCTCGTCAGCACGGCTACATAGTCAAAAGGCGATATATGCAGCCTTCTTATCGCCGAGTCAAAGGTATCGCAGATGACTTCCGCGGCTTTTGGGAAAAGCGTGTAGTTTGCGAAGTCAGGCCTGTCGTCGGCTACTGTGACGTCAAAGTCCAGCTCGGCTGCAAAATCACAGAGCGCCTGTGATATATGGCCTCCTCCCAGCAGTATGAGCCTTTGCGGAGGGTAGAATCTCCTTGTATACGTTTTACCTCCGCTGCCGAAGATGAGTTCTGATGGATTGCCTTCGGCAAGATCCTGCCGGAGTTTTATGATGGTTTCTTTTTTCATGGGTGCTCCTTTCTGTGGCTGTTTATATGAGGAATTCCTGTCTTCCGTCCTGCAGCGCTTTCCATGTCGGAGAAAGTGCGCGCAGTTCGTTTATGATCTCAGGGATCGTATCTATTATCACGTCTGCTTCTTCCTCCGTGTTTTCGGCAGACAGAGAGATACGCAGCGAATTGTGTGAAAGCTGGTAAGGCACGCCGGTCGCCAGAAGGACGTGACTCGGTTCGAGCGATCCGGCAGAGCATGCCGATGCGGCGGATGCGCATATGCCGTGTTCGCTCAGCAGTAAAAGAAGCGGCTCGCTTTCGACTCCTTCAAAGCACATGTTTATATTTCCCGGCAGCCGCGGTGTCGTGCCGTTCGTATCATCACCCGGTGCAGGGCCATTGAGCATGCTGTGCGGTATCGTGAGCAGGGCGCTGATGATGCGGTCGCGCAGTGCTGTGACCTTTGCAGCGTTTGTTTCACGATCACGGCATGCTTCTTCGAATGCTGCGGCCATGCCCGCTATCGCAGGCAGATTTTCAGTGCCTGCGCGCCTCCCTCGTTCCTGTGCCCCGCCTTCGATGATGCTTGTCAGTCGAATGCCTTTTTTCGCGTAAAGCAGGCCGGCTCCCCTGGGGCCGTGGAATTTATGTGCTGACAGGGACAGCATATCTATGTTCTGCGCCTGTACATCTATTGGCAGTATACCGGCAGCCTGCACGGCGTCTGTATGGAAAGGGACCGAGTGCGCTTTGCATATCTCGCCGATCTGATCCACAGGCTGGATCGTGCCTATCTCATTGTTGGCATACATAACGGAGACCAGTGCAGTGTCGCGGCGTAGCTCCTTTTCCAGCTGCACAGGGTCAATCATGCCGCGGCTGTCCACAGGAAGAAGCGTTATTTCGAAGCCTTGTGACTGCAGACCGGACAGTGTATTGAGGACTGCATGATGCTCTATGGATGTCGAGATGATATGCCTTTTGTTCTCTGCAGCTCCCGCTGCCGCTGCGGAAATGAGCGCCTGAGTATCTGCTTCACTGCCTCCTGAAGTGAAGCAGATCTCGGATGGACTGCAGTTCAGCAGGCGGGCCATCGTCTGGCGCGACTCTAAAAGTCTGCGGGCTGCTCTCTGCCCTTCGATATGCAGACTGGATGGATTGCCGAAATATTCATCCATGCACTCTGTCATGGCGTCTTTTGCCGCCTGACATATCATCGTGGCAGAGGCGTTGTCGGCATATATGATGTTTTCAGCCTTTAGACCTTGCATAATTGTCTCCTTTGTGGTTAAATGTATATAAAACATATGTGTTTGATAAGATAAGAATAACAAAGAGCTGCACAAGTGTCAAGGAATCATATGAAAATTGCGAGCTGACAGGTTTTTATCACGGATATATCGCAGGCATCATAAACATATTACAGGCAGCTATAAACTCATCAGCTTGATAAACTACTTTACATATAATATAATAGGGAATGGGAGGTGCTGTCATGAAAGTATCAACAAAAGGTCGTTACGCGCTCAGAGTCATGCTTGACCTGGCGATAAACAATACCGGCGAATATATCCCGCTTAAAGAAGTTTCGAAGAGGCAGGGTATCACGCTAAAATATCTGGAGCAGATAATACCGCAGCTCAAAAAAGCCGGATTTCTCAGGAGCACGCGCGGAAACAGCGGCGGCTATAGGCTGGCGAAGGAACCCAGGGAGTACGTTGTGGGAGATATACTCCGCACGATGGAGGGAAGCCTGGCTCCCATATCATGCCTTGAGGACGAGGAGAATCTGTGTGAAATGAGCGATGTGTGTACTACGCTCAGCTTCTGGCAGGGACTTGAGAAAGTGATAACCGACTATGTCGACAGTGTCACGCTTCAGGATCTGCTGGATCACCATAATTCCATGCTGGGAAGTGATTATTCGATATAGGATAGAAAGGGCATTGCGCAGGCAGTGTTCTTTTTTTGTACAGTAAAGAAAATGGCGAGCTTTTGCAGTTGTAATTCAAATGAACGTCTGATAACATGATTTTAAGACTTGATATCAGATATGTCCGAAGGCGAGAAGAAGAGGAGTTCATATGAGAGAAATACTCGGATTGAAAAAGACAAACTGCAAGAGCTGCCATAAATGTATCAGAAACTGTGCTGTGAAGTCCATAAGATTCACAGCGGGGCAGGCGCATATAGTGGAAGATGAATGTATACTGTGCGGGCGCTGCTTTGCCGTCTGTCCGCAGGATGCGAAAGTCATCGCAAGCGATATGGAAAAAGTCAGGATCATGCTGCAGACGGGCACCGTTTATGCGAGCATCGCTCCGTCTTTTGCAGCCAGCTATCCCGGAGTCGGCATAGATGCACTGGAAGAGGCGCTGAAAAAGCTGGGATTTGCGGGAGCGGAAGAGACTGCGGTAGGCGCGACCATAGTGAAAAAAGAATATGAGAGGATACTGGATGAGGAAAAGCCTAATATCCTGGTGTCTTCGTGCTGCTCCAGCATAAATCTGATGCTGAGAAAATATTATCCGGAGACACTGTTCACACTTGCGCCGGTGATCACGCCGATGCAGGCGCACTGCAGAGATATAAAACGCAGACATCCTGAAGCGAAGACCGTTTTCATAGGGCCGTGCATTTCCAAGAAATCAGAGGCGGCAGAAGAAGATGCGGTGGATGCGGTCCTGATGTTCGACGAGTTCAACAGATGGCTCAGGGAAGAAGGCATAGAACTCAGCAGACGCGAGGATATCAGAAAAGGCGGCCGGGCGAGAGTGTTCCCGACTGCAGGAGGTATCATCGAGACGATGGATAAAAACCCGGAATACACGTATGTCGCTGTTGACGGCGTGAAAAAGTGCATGGATGTTCTCGACGAAATAAAGGAGGGGAGACTGCACAACTGCTTTATAGAAATGTCCGCATGCGAGGGAAGCTGTGCTGACGGGCCGATCCTGGACAAGATGAAGAACACGCCTGCACAGAATTACCTGCAGGTCGTGCATTATGCTGAAAAAGAGGATTTTGCAGTAGAAAAGTATGCAAAGGAAGAGATCGCGGCTGTTTATGAGCCTTCCGAGCTTGAAGCTGAGCAGCCGTCAGAGGCGGAAATAAAAGCAATGCTTTTAAAGATGAACAAGCTGTCAAAGGAAGACGAGCTCAACTGCGGTTCATGCGGATACTGCACGTGCAGAGAAAAGGCCATTGCGATAATCCAGGGAAAAGCCGAGATATCGATGTGTCTGCCTTACATGCTGAACCAGATGGAAAATCTGTCCGACTCTGTAGTAGCTAATTTCCCTGATGCTGTACTGGTGCTCAATGACGAACTGGAGATCCAGAAGATAAATCCGAAGGCGAAGAAGATCCTGCGCATCCGTGATGAAAATGATGTTATGGGTGAACATATCGGCAGACTGCTCGATCCGGAGCCTTTTGAAATGGTGATGCTCAAAAAGAAAAATCTAATGTATGAGCAGATGTATCTCGCTGAGTACGAATGTTATGTGGAGCAGACGATAATATACAATCGTGAGGGCCATCAGTTCATCTGCATTTTGTGCGATATAACTGCGGACATGGCACTTAAAGAGAAAAAGCTTGCGAATCAGAACCAGGCGTTCGAGATCGCAAACGATATGGCGAAAAAGCAGCTAAAGATCGTCCAGAGCATCGCATCGCTGCTGGGAGAGACTACTGCCGACACGCTTATCGCACTGGAGCACCTGAAGGAGACGATTGCCGATGATTGAGACGATTTATGCAGATATAGGATACGCGAGCCTGACTAAAGACGGCCAGATGATATGCGGCGACCATGTGGAAAAGGTGCAGTGCGAGGACGGGTCGATCGTGGCAGTACTTGCCGACGGGCTCGGCAGCGGAGTGAAGGCCTGCATACTGTCGACGCTGACAGCAACGATAATCTCGAGGATGATAGCGGAAAATCTGCCGATCGCAAACTGCGTGAATGCTGTGGCTGAGGCACTTCCTGTGTGTTCCGTCAGACATCTGGCATACTCGACATTTACGGTGCTGCACATATCTACATCAGGCATGCTTAGTATATTCCAGTATGATAATCCGTCGACGATACTGCTCAGAGACGGTACCGAGGTCGAGATACCGTTTTCTTCGACTGTGATAGACGATAAGACGATAGAGTCGGCGAAGATACAGCTTCAGAAAGATGATGTCGTGATCGCGATCAGCGATGGTGTGGAAAACGCAGGTGTGGCTTTCGGCGGAGCCAGTTACGAGAACAAATGGGGCCGCGCTGCGATCGTCGACTATATGGAGCCGGTCAGCGTGGTGGGATTTTCTGCGAAGACGATCAACACGATCCTTCTCGACGAGTGCTTCAAACGTTATGTGGCAGAACCGGGAGACGATACGACAGCGCTGACGCTTTGCATAAAAGAACGGGAGCAGGTGAATGTACTGGTAGGACCGCCTGCAAATATCGCAGACACGCACAAGATGATGTCGCTGTTCTTTTCCAAAAAGGGCAGGCATGTGGTCTGCGGGGGAACTACGGCAAAGATAGCGGCGGACTATTTGGGAAAAAAGATAGTCGATGATCCTTACATACAGAATGATCCTGATATTCCGGCAATGGGCAAGATCGAAGGCGTGGATCTGACGACTGAAGGTGTGCTGACTCTGAGCAGAGTGCTGGAATACGCGGAGGATTACCTGGAGGACAACAGGACGTATGTGCAGTGGTGCTACAGCAGAGACAGCGCTTCGCTGATGGCGCGCATGCTGTTTGAAGAGGCGACGGATATCAATATTTTCGTGGGGAGCGCTGTCAATCCGGCTCACCAGGGAACTGAAAAATCGATATCGTTCGCGACGAAAATGAAAATAATCAATGATCTGAAAGACCGGCTTGAAGATATGGGCAAGCAGGTCAGGAGCACTTATTTCTGAGTTTGGCAGGCAGGCTTTGCGGCATGGTTTATGCGCGCGAGCCTGCCGTTTCTGTATTGACAGGACGCTGCCGCATATGCGGAGGATACTGTACTTATTCTTTTCCATGAGTGTACGCAGATGTATACCTGCACCCTTTACAAAATAACAAATAACAAAAATAACAAAATAACTTTAAAAAGTTTCGAAATAACTATTGACAGAAAGGGAAAGAAGTGCTATCTTAAATCCATACTAAACAGATAGGAATACACGAAAAACTCAAAACATTAAAATTCAGATGTTTCGCAGAAGGGAGGCGACATATTCAATGAGTATCAGTTTCATAGTGCATGTAAGGAGAGATGACCGAATGTGTCGCTGCTGAACACGAGTAAGTCTTTAAATCAAAACACAGACCAGCCGGGAATGACCCGGAACAGAAAACGAAATCTAACATCATAAAATAGAAAGAAAGAGGAAAATAAAATGGCAGATAGAAATTTAAAGTTTGAGACAAGACAGTTACACGTTGGACAGGAACAGGCAGATCCGGCAACAGATGCGAGAGCAGTTCCGATCTATGCGACAACATCTTACGTTTTCCATGATTCACAGCATGCGGCAGATCGATTCGGTCTCAGAGACGCAGGCAACATATACGGCAGGCTGACAAATCCTACACAGGATATTTTCGAACAGAGGATCGCATCACTCGAAGGTGGTGTTGCAGCACTTGCAACAGCCTCCGGAGCAGCAGCGATCACTTACACGATACAGGCACTGGCAAGACAGGGAGAGCACATCGTAGCAGCGAAGACGATATACGGCGGTACTTACAACCTGCTGGCGCATACACTCGAACTTCAGGGGATCACGACTACATTCGTTGATCCGGCAGAAGACGGTGCGTTCGAAGCGGCAATACAGCCTAACACAAAAGCGATATTCATCGAGAGCTTAGGCAATCCGAACTCGAACATCATCGACATCGAAGCGCTGGCTGAGACTGCACACAAGCACAACATTCCGTTAGTTGTGGATTCGACATTCGCTACACCTTACCTGCTCAGACCGCTCGAACACGGCGCAGACATCGTAGTCCACTCGGCAACAAAGTTCATTGGTGGACACGGTACTGCGATCGGCGGTGTGATCGTAGATGGAGGCAGTTTTGACTGGAAGGCATCCGGAGCATATCCATGGATATCAGAACCGAATCCGAGCTACCACGGGGTATCGTTCGCAGATGCGGCAGGTCCTGCAGCGTTCGTGACATACATCAGAGCTATCCTGCTCAGAGACACGGGAGCAACACTTTCACCGTTCCATGCGTTCATCTTCCTGCAGGGAATTGAAACACTTTCGCTCAGAGTAGAGAGACATGTAGAGAACGCGCTGAAGATAGTACAGTTCCTCGACAGGCATCCACAGGTCGAAGCAGTGCATCATCCATCGCTCGAAAACGATCCAAGCCACGCTTTGTATGAGAAGTATTTCCCTAACGGAGGCGGTTCGATATTCACATTCGAGATAAAGGGCGATGCGAAGACAGCTCAGAAATTCATAGACAATCTCGCTATATTCTCACTGCTTGCAAATGTCGCAGACGTGAAGTCGCTGGCGATCCACCCTGCGAGCACTACGCACTCACAGCTGACGGGCGAGGAACTCGAAGAGCAGGGGATCAAAGAGAACACTATCAGACTTTCGATAGGTATAGAACATATAGATGATCTTATCGCAGCACTTGAAGATGCATTCGAAGCTGTAAAGTAAGCGGGAATGCGAATAATGGAAAGAAGGGTGAACCAAAATGGCAAATATAAATAAAGGTATACTGAATCTTATAGGAAACACTCCACTCGTAGAGGTAACAAATATCGAGAAAAATCATGATCTGGACGCGACCGTCCTCGTGAAGCTGGAATATCTGAATCCGGCCGGCAGTGTAAAGGACAGGATCGCAAAGGCGATGATCGAAGACGCTGAAGCAAAGGGCATCCTCAAGGAGGGTTCTGTGATAATCGAACCGACATCGGGAAATACAGGTATCGGTCTGGCTGCGATCGCTACAGCCAAGGGATATCGTGCGATACTCACGATGCCTGAGACGATGAGTGTGGAAAGAAGAAACATACTAAAGGCTTACGGTGCAGAGATCGTGCTGACAGAAGGTGCAAAAGGCATGAAAGGGGCTATTGCAAAGGCTGAAGAGCTTGCAAAAGAGATAGAAAACAGTTTCATTCCGGGACAGTTCGTAAATCCTGCAAACCCTAAGGTGCACAGGGAGACTACAGGTCCTGAGATCTGGAACGATACAGACGGCAAGGTGGATATCTTCGTTGCCGGAGTAGGTACAGGCGGCACGCTTACGGGGGTCGGCGAGTATCTGAAGTCACAGAATCCTGATGTAAAGATCGTGGCTGTAGAACCGTCGACATCGCCGGTACTTTCAGAGGGAAAAGCCGGAGTGCACAAGATACAGGGTATCGGAGCAGGATTCGTGCCTGATGTGCTGAATACAGGTATATATGATGAGATCATCAGAATAGACAACGATGATGCGTTCGATACGGGAAAAGAAATCGCAAGAACAGAAGGCATACTCGTCGGCATCTCATCCGGAGCAGCTCTGAATGCAGCACTGCAGCTGGCAAAGCGTCCTGAGAACAAAGGAAAGACGATCGTTGCACTGCTTCCTGACAGCGGGGACAGATATTACACGACGCCGTTGTTCGGTGAATAAAGTGTAAGTAGAAAAAAGTAATACAGTTGACCTCAATAAATACAATATATAGTAACAATGGGCTGATCGCACCGATAAAACATCGTTCGGTGCGATCGGTCTTTTTGTACAGGTGCGATTGGTTTTTTTAGGGTGTGGAATTATCTGATCAAACGTGGTACAATAAAAAAGCTTATTTGCGATGAATACGACATACGGAGGACAATATATGTTTAGATTTTATATCGCCTTATGGATCTCAAAAATAGTAGCGTTTATTTTCAAAAAGAGAGGAAACGAACGTGACGACTGGCCGGGTCTTCTGGCATACAAGATCTGTCCGCAGTTCCTGAAATATATAAACAAGCCTAAGCTTGTGATCGCGATAACAGGAACGAACGGCAAGACGACGACGTCAGCACTGATCAACAACAAGCTCGTTGCAGACGGGTACAGAGTCAGCTTCAATGACTGGGGCGCGAACCTGCAGGCAGGGTACGGTCTCAATCTGATGAGATGTGTGGATTTTCTCAACAGACCTGTCAAGATGGATGCGGCAGTGCTCGAGGCCGACGAAAAAACTCTCGACGACACTATGACTCTGATAGAGCCGCATTATATCCTGGTGACGAATATATGCAAGGATTCGCTTAGGAGAAACGGACATCCCGAATTCATCTTCGATCACGTGGAGAGGACATTCAATGTTCTCGGAGACAAGACTGTAGCGATCCTGAACGCGAACGACCCGATAAGCTCACAGCTGGCTGCACATTCAGGCGCCAGACGAGTGTTTTACGGCATGGCAGATATCGGAGCGGATCCGTTTGAGAATACTGTAAAAGATATATCGGTTTGTCCTGAATGTGGACATGATATACATTATCATTACAGACTTTACAGACATATCGGTGATTTTTACTGTGACTCATGTGATTTCAGGACACCTGATGCAAAATACTTTGCTGAGGCTGTCGATTATGACACTAAGGAAATGACAGTGCGGGAGGAAGGTGAGACTACCGCATATCCGCTCATATCCGATACCGTGTTCAATGCGTTCAACGTGCTGTCATATATCGCGCTTATGAGAGAGCTGGGATTTGCAAAGCAGGATCTTGCTGATTTCCTGAAGACTCAGCGCGTGACAAAGATAAGAGAAACGAGTGTGGAATTCAACGGTATAGAATATCTGACATATGCGGCAAAGAGCCAGAATGTCAGTGCGGCGTCGACGGTGTTCGAATATATGGCGAAAGAGCCGTCGGTAAAAGAAGTAGTGCTGCTGCTCGACGAGGTGCAGGACAGGAACCACCCGTCGGAGACGGTTACGTGGCTGTACGAAACGGACTATGAATTCCTGAACAGCCCTAATATCAGAAAGATCATAGTCGGCGGTCATATGTATCTCAATCACAAGCTGAGACTGCTGCTTGCCGGCATAGATGAGAGCAGGATCGTGTGCGTCGAGGATGAGGCTGATATAGTGGATCACGTTGACAGAAGCGGCATAGAAAAAGTGTACGTGCTGTTCGAGATAGACTATGTGACTAAGGCGAGAAACATGAGAGACAGGATCGTTGAGAGAGCAAAGGAGGAGGCGGCAAAATGAAAAAGGTAGAATTACTCTTTCCGGAACTCTGTAATATTTACGGGGAAAGCTACAATGTGGAATATCTGAAGCGGTGCAGTGACGAGATAGAAGTCATAAACACAAACCACATGGATACTCCGGCTTTCGTAAACGAAGATGTCGATATGATATATCTTGGATGCACGACGGAGAGGAAGCAGGAGCAGATCATAGGGATACTGAGCCGGTATCGCGACAGGATCATTGAACTGATCGACAAAGGTGTGATATTCCTGGCGACGGGCAATGCAGTCGAGATGTTCGGCAATTATATCGAAGACGCCGGCAGGAAGATAGACGCTCTCGGCATATTCGATTTCCACTCGGTGAGGTATATGAGCAGAGATCGGCACAATTCCCAGTTCATAGGTACATTTGATGATATCACAGTGCTGGGCCACAGGAGTCAGTTCTCGTTCGCTTATGGAGATTTTGATGAGAACTTCATAGATATACAGAAAGGCATCGGGATGAATCCTGATACGAAAAAAGAAGGTGTTCGCAGAAACAATTTCTTCGGGACCTATTCACTGGGACCTTTCCTGATACTCAACCCGCTGTTTGCGAAGAAGCTCATGAGGATCATGGGCATCGATGATACGCTGTGCTTCGAAAAGGAGATAGTCGAAGCTTATGAGTACAGACTCGCAGAGCTGAACAGGACTATGGAATGATGTAAAATGAAAAAGCTGCCGTTATGCTTGATGCTCGGCAGCTTTTATAATATCTTTTTCGTTCGATGTGCATTTAATCCATGACAGACTCGAATATATGTCTGCAGCCCTTGTGGTCAGGATGATGCTCTGCGAACACATAGAATACGTGACCCGGATATTCATTGCCCTCGATCAGGCACGGTCCGTTTTCTGAAACTGCTATATCCCACCCGACATAGCGCACCTGAGGAACGACGTGTGCAGCTTCAAGAGCCATTTCTTTTATCTTTTCCCACTGAGGCACCTTGAATCCGATTATCGATGTGTGTGTGATCGGGTGTATGTCGTATGCGATATTCTCGCCGTCGACTGCAGGGTACATGAGCGAGCCTGTTTCAAGGTCGACCGGCGTCAGCATGCCGCCGTTGCAGAAGTTGTCGACGATGCCGTCTCTTCCTATTCGCAGATATGCCGCAAGCAGAGTCGCCTTGCCGTCTTTGAGGAACGTGACAGCTCTGATGGTGTTGACACTGCTCGGATTGAGTGCGGACATTTCTTTCACCTGTATGATCCGTTCTTCTGCGAGGTACGGCATTTTGTCAAGGCTCGCATCGAATGATCCCATCGATGCGGGGAGTTTCGCAACTCCGTCGCCGTGAGTGCCGTCGACAGGCTTTAGGATAAAATCTTCTTTGTCCTTTATGAATTCTGCAAATTCGTCGCGCTGATCTGCGCTTTTCACGAACAGCCAGTCACGGCCGAGGTATTTGCTGAATTTTTCATTGAAATCCACCTTGTTTATGAAATAGTGGACGTAGTCGAAGTCATTGTACTTTACGACGTACTGGTTGTTCACGCCTCTTGTCACGACATCGCGGCGTTCTTCCGCATTCAGCGTATCCATCCTCGCGTTGAGGTAATCGACATAGCCTGCCTGATATTTCAGACCGCAGTATATGATATCGAAGAAAAGTGCCACACTGTTTTTCCCTGATACCTTATGGACTTTTTTTACTGTATCGAACAGCTGCTTATAATTCATGCCGAATATACGGCCGATAAGAAATCTGAGCTTTTTCATATTGTATTTAACACTGCCTTCCTTTTTTGAATTACCTATAATATTACCATAATCTACAGAAAAAACAAAGCATTTGAGTGTTTTGAACAAATTCAGGGAAGCGTTCCGGTAAATACTAAATGCAGCGGACCGGTTTGATATGGCATAAAAAGGTGAAACATGGTATAATATCCGGGTTGCAGATGTAGTGACGTTGATGTCAGCTTTCAGCTGACAAATAAATGAAACACCACAAGGGTGTAACCTTAATGTCGACATAAAGTCGACAAATATATGAAACCCCCTGCGGGGATAACCTTAATGTCAGCTTTCAGCTGACAAATATATGAAAGGATTCTTTATGGGAAAACTAAGATTTCTGGCTGCGTTATGGGCGGCCAAGCTTTCGATCGTGGCATTGAAGATCACGCGGCATAACGGTACTAATTTCCCCGGTGTGCTGGCGCTCAGGATATGCCCGGATTTCATGAAATATATAGGAAAGCCTGAAAAGGTGATAGCAGTTACAGGAACGAACGGCAAGACGACTGTCAGCAATATGATCGTCGATGCTTTCACTCAGGAGGGAAAATCGGCAGTAAACAACAGGATGGGTTCGAATATCAACAGCGGTATAGCTACAAGCCTCATACAGAACTGCGGACTGTCGGGAAAATGCAAAAAGGATCTAGGCCTCTTTGAGATCGACGAACGTTCAGCGAGAAGGATATTCCCGTACATGGAGCCTGAATACATGATCGTCACGAACCTGTCGAGAGATTCGATAATGAGAAACGGACATCCGGAATACATTTCGGATATACTGACGGAATACATGCCGAAGAAGACGAAACTGATACTGAATGCAGATGATCTGCTCTGTTCAGGCGTTGCCCCTGACAATTACAGAGCGTATTTCGGTATAGAAAAAATGCCGGGCGATATAACGGAGTGCATAAATCTGATAAACGATATACAGATCTGCCCTGAATGTCATCATAAGCTCAAGTACGAATACCTCAGATACAGCCATATCGGCAAGGCATACTGCCCTGAGTGCGGCTTTGCAGCTCCTGAATACGACTATGCAGGCTGCAATGCAGATCTGGAAAAAATGACGCTCGATATCAGAGACAGGAACGGCAGAGCAACGTACAGACTGCTCAACGACAGCGCATATAACATATACAACGTCGTATCGATGGTAGCACTTTTCCTTGAAATGGGCTACTCGCGTGAAAAGGTGCAGTCTTTTCTCGAAAATATGAGCATAGTGGGAAGCCGTTACGATGAAGTAAAGGTCGGCGAATACACGATATGCAGGATGCTCGCAAAAGAGAAAAACGCGTTTGCAAGTTCGAGAGTGTTCGACTACATTTCGCATACGAAAGGAAAGAAAGAGATCATACTGATGAACTGCTGTCAGGGAGACGCGATACACTGGTCGGAAAACACCTGCTGGATGTACGACTGCGATTTTGAGTTCCTGAACGATGAGAATATCAAAAACATCATCATCTGCGGACCGAGAGTGAAGGACTACAGACTGAGACTGCTCCTCGCAGGCGTTCCGGAGGAAAAGATCTCGTATACTGATGACGAGCTGGACACTCCGGACAAGCTGAAGCTGAACGGCGAGAGCTATATATATGTTCTTTACGGAACGGATTCGATCGCACTGGGATCGAAGGTGGCAGCTAAAGTGAAGAAGACCATAGAGGAAAAAGGAGGAAAAAGCAAATGAAAATAGAAGTCCTTTTCCCGGAAATATGCAATCTGTACGGTGAACTTGAGAATATAGGATATCTTAAAAAATCGATGCCGGATATCGAAGTCGTGGAGACGGCTGTCACGGACGAACCGCTGTTTGTGACCGAAGAGCCGGACCTCATATATATGGGTACGATGACGGAAAGTGCACAGCTTCTCGTGATAGACAAGCTGTCTGCGTATATAGAACGTATCGAAGAGCTCATAGGGCGCGGCGTGAATTTCCTGATCACCGGAAATGCGCTTGAGGTCTTTGGAAAGAGGATCGAGGATGTAGACGGCACAGTCGTTGAATGTATGGGTTTCTTCGACTTTGTGACTAAGAGAGATATGATGGACAGGTACAATTCGCTGTACCTCGGCGAGTTCAAGGGGGAGACAGGCGATGTGGCCGCGATGATGAAAATAGTCGGCTATAAGAGCCAGTTCACTCATTCGTACTGGGAGGAAGGCGGCGTCAAGGCTGATCCGCTTTTCATTACGGACAGAGGGCCGGGACTGAATCCGGATATGATCGGTGAAGGTATACATGTCAATAATTTCATGGCTACGTACATCATAGGACCTCTGATGGTGCTCAACCCGCCTTTCGCAAAATATGTGCTCAGGCAGTGCGGTGCAGCAGATCCAAAGCTGGCTTTTGAAGAGGCTGCGATGGATGCCTATGAGGCGAGAGTAGCCGAGTATTCAGATCCGGGAACAGGGTTTTATTACTGATCCTGATACTCCGGAACTGTTGAGGATAATGGAAACAGCGGCCGCATGTCATCATATCGAATGACAGTGCGGCCTCAGATATATACAGGTAGAAAAGGAAGGTGGATTTTATGCTTAAAAAAACTAAGATCGTATGTACTTTGGGACCTGCGAGCAAGGATGAAGAAACGATGAAGGCAATGCTGGAAGCAGGTATGAATGTGGCGCGGCTGAATTTTTCTCATGGAACGCATGAAGGCCACAGAAAGACGATCGAAACCTTCAGGAAAGTACGAGATGAGCTCGGAGTGCCGGCTGCAGTACTTCTCGATACAAAGGGACCGGAAATAAGAGTCGGCGATTTTGAAAACGGCAGCGAGATGCTGGAGACGGGTGACACATTCATTCTCACGTCTGAAAAATGCATTGGGACCGCACAGCGCGCAGACACCACCTACAAGGCACTGCCGACACAGGTGGAAGCAGGAACGGTCATCCTGATCGATGACGGCCGCATCAAAATGGAAGTGACGGACACTACAGATACAGATGTCATCTGCAGAGTGATCGCCGGCGGGAAGATCAGCAACAGAAAAGGCGTCAATATACCGAATAAATCCTTAGATCTCGAATACATCAGCGAAGCGGATCGAAGTGATATACTGTTTGGTATCGAAATGGACGTGGATTACGTGGCGGCTTCGTTCGTTCGAAGCGGCGATGATGTCCGCGCGCTCAGGAAGCTGCTCAATGATAACGGCGGGGAGAAGATAAAGATCATTTCGAAGATAGAAAATACTGAAGGCATAGATAACTTTGCAGAGATCCTGGAACTGTCCGACGGCATAATGGTGGCTCGCGGCGATATGGGCGTGGAAGTCGATTTTGAAAAACTGCCGGGCATACAGAAGAAGTTCATCAAGGAATGCTGCAGGGCAGGAAAGCCTGTAATAACGGCAACGCAGATGCTCGAGTCGATGACGTTGAGCACGTCACCTACGAGAGCGGAGATAACCGATGTGGCAAATGCTGTATTCGACGGGACATCAGCTGTGATGCTTTCGGGGGAAAGCGCTGCGGGAATGTTTCCGGTAGAGACTGTTCAGACCATGGCAAAGATCGTTCATCAGGCGGAGATAGATGCTGAGGAAGTGAATCAGTACAAGTTTCTGGAAGTCGAATCGGATGAAAAGGATATCGCGAATGCGATAGGGCACGCAGCGTGCACCACGGCAAAAGACATAAAGGCAAGGGCTATAATCGCAGTGACGACATCAGGATATACAGCTGAAATGATGTCTAAGTACAAGCCTACTGAGAAGATAATCGCGGCGACGCCAGTAGAGAAGACTTATCATCAGCAGTCGCTGACACGAGGTGTTTTCCCGGTGCTTACGGATTTCAGCAATGACTGGGATGCGCTGATGGTGGAGGCTGCACGGGAAGCTGAGAAGTACGGATTCGTGGAAAAAGGTGATACTGTGGTTTTCAGTGCCGGAATGCCGCTGCAGGTGTCAGGTACGACAAATCTTATCATGGTAAAGGTGATAGGATAAATATAAGCTAAAGAAAGACCCGGTGCGTTCGGCATCAGGTCTTTTTTTGTCATCAGTTATAATTTTATACCCGGAAACACAGGACACCTAGAGGTCAGCGGCAGCTGTGTCTTCAGCAGCTTTCTGAGCTAAAACTTTGTCGTATTCTGCAAATATGGCATCTCTGATCTTGTTCCTTGTTTCTGAAACAAGAGGATGGGCGATATCTCTGAAGTCTCCTTCTCCCATTTTTCTGCTGGGCATAGCAATGAACAGACCGTTCTGGCCCTCGATGATCTTGATATCGTGTACAACAAATTCATCGTCAAATGTGATCGAGACTACTGCCTTCATTTTGCTTTCATCGTTGATTTTTCGGATTCTTACGTCAGTAATGTTCATGTGTAGTTACCGCCTTTCATGCCGTTGTAGTATGTTTTGATTATTATATAATAGAATAATCATATAAACAAGCATTATTTTAAAAAATCTGACAATTGGGAATTACCTCTATAAATTTATTGTTTTCATCGACATCTCCGAGATACACGATAGGGAAATAATCACTGACCTTTTTCTTCTCGGGTCTGGTATTCACGACTCGTCTTCCGTAGAAGTACTATGAGGATTCCGACGTAAAAATCCGTTTTTCTTCATATAAAATATCCCCGGGTTTTCAACAGTTGAGTAAAGAGTAGGATTTTCAGAACCATTGCATTTCAACGTGCAACGGGTTTTTTTATG
>CAKQIZ010000007.1 GCA_934247125.1 uncultured Clostridia bacterium | reverse complement strand
AAATGGAGCTTCCTGTATAATAAAAAACGTGGATGTTGAAAATTGAAAATACCTCAGAGTACAATAAGACTACTGACTGGCAGGTTAGTAAAAATCTTATTGAACAGAGAGGTATCTATAATGAAGTCTAACACACAGAACGCAAAAATTGAAGCTATTACAGAAAAAACTTTGGTACTCGGAATTGATGTCGGAAGTGAAACGCACTATGCCAGAGCTTTTGATTACAGAGGAATCGAGTATTCGAAGAAGCCATTTAAGTTTAGTAACACAGAGGCCGGATTTGCGACATTTAAGGAATGGATCCTGGACCTCAAAGAAAGGCATGAGAAGGATAAGGTGGTTCCGGGTATGGAACCGACCGGGTATTACTGGTTCAATCTTGGAAAGTTTCTACAGGATAATGAAATGAAACCGGTTCTTGTAAATCCTCACCATGTGAAAAAATCAAAAGAACTCGACGACAATAATCCAACTAAAAATGACCGTAAGGATCCGAAAGTTATAGCAGGATTAGTTAGAGAGGGACGTTACATGATCCCATACCTGCCGGATGGTGTTTACGCTGATCTTAGAACAGCATCAAACATAAGATTCCAGTTACAGGCGGAACTTACAAGAATTCAAAACAGGATCAGTCGTTGGTTCAATATATATTTTCCTGAATATAAGACGGTATACGGAAAGCCGGATGCCAAGAGCGGAATACTCATCCTTAAAGCAGCACCACTCCCTGAAGATATCCTGACGTTAGGTATCGATGGAGTGAACCAGATCTGGCGTGATGCGAAGTTAAGAGCAGTTGGAAAAGCGAGGGCGAAGACCCTGATAGAAGCTGCAGAGCACAGTGTCGGAAGCAAAGAAGGAGCAGTAGCTGCAAGAATGGAAATCCGAATGCTTCTGGAGGACTATGAATCCAGAAACATACGTCTTCAGGAAGTTATGACTCTGATTGAAGGGTTGGTAAAACAGATTCCGATGGCTGAGAAGCTGTTGGAGATCAAAGGTGTGGGAATCAGGACAGTGTCAGGGTTCCTTGCAGAAGTAGGTGATATTAGCCGCTTCAACAATCCGAAGGAACTGCAGAAGCTTGCAGGATTGGCGTTGGTTGAAAATAGTTCTGGAAAGCACAAGGGAGAGACAACAATAAGCAGACGAGGTCGAAAGAGGCTCAGATACCTGCTCTTTGAGGTTGCAATGTCGCTTGTGGCGAAGAATCCGCAGTTCCGTGAGCTCCATAATTATTACACAACCAGAAGGCTGAATCCATTGAAGAAAATGCAGTCACTTATGGCAATTGCAGCCAAGCTGATAAGAGTCTTTTATGCGATGCTGACTAAAGGTGTGGATTATGATCCGAAAAAAATGGTCAGTGACATCAAGAGACCGGCAGTTTATCTACAGGCTGCGTAAGAAAGACAAGTAACTATAATGGAGGCTGTCAAGTGGACAGCCACTGAATCAAGCAGAATGTAACAGATAACGTCCACTGATCACAGTGCTGGAACAGGAAGCAAGTCAGTAATCAATAATACAAAGAATGAGCCAGTAGTCGGCAGGAATTTTTACCATAGGGCATGACCCTGTAATGGAGCATAGCTGACACCCTGGTTATGGGCAGGCAGGACGAAGGAAGTTAGGACCTCTGGAGACAGAGATGATCCTGGTGGATATAGGAGGTTAGCTGCCATAGAGGGAAGGGTATACACAAGGCCAGTAAAGCGAAAATCAATGACGTTTTATTTCGTATACCATTCAACCGCTATTTCAGTACCTGATACATCGAAATGCTCATAGCTGTGGCTTATTCACTGAGATATAAAAGGTTGAAAAACCTTGAATTTTCAATAAAAAACACTTGATTATATGAGGAGGTAAATAATGCAAAATGAAATCCTGCTGGCTTTATCGCTTGTTTTCATATTCGGCGGCGTGCTCGTCATGTACCGCATATTCGGGATCACCGGGCTTTACTGTGCAACGGTCATCGCAACGATCACGGCAAACATCGAGGTGCTTCTCATGGTCGATGCGTACGGCATGGAGCAGACTCTCGGAAACATATTGTTCGCTGCGACTTTTCTCATCACCGACATACTCAGTGAAAACCACGGCAAGGCTGCTGCTCAAAAGGCCGTGAATATCGGTATCGCAACGTCTCTCAGCTTCATACTGATATCACAGTCGTGGCTGCTCTATACACCTGCTGCCAGCGACTGGGCACGCGAGAGCTTTGAAGTGATCTTCTCGAACACTCCGCGTCTCATGATCGTCAGCCTGGTGGTATACGCAGTATGCCAGCGCTTCGACGTCTGGGCATACCACAAATGGTGGGCGTTCACGGAAAAGCGCTGCGGTGATGCCAGGGCGTTCCTGTGGCTGCGCAACAACGGATCCACGATGATATCGCAGGCGCTGAACACTGTGCTTTACAGCTTCGGCGCTTTCTGGGGGATGTATGACATCACCACGCTTATTCATATATGCATCTCCAGCTATGTCATTTTCCTCGTGACAAGTCTGGCCGACACGCCGGCGGTCTATCTGGCGCGCAGGCTCAGGGATCGCCGTCAGACCGGGGATCTGGATATGTAAAGCCGCTGACTGCTGACAAATCGCAAAAAATAGCGCTGCCGCAGGCTCATCGCTGTTCTGACTCGATGCGCACTGCTGCAGCGCTTTTATTTATATACTGCTGTTTTCAATGACCTCACTGTCGCGGCTGATCAGTATCTTTACACGGTTTGCCGCCTGCTGCCTGGATCTGGGTGCGATCTTTCGCTTCCCGGAAAACTCCTTATTCTCGAAAGTCTTTTTCCATCTTGCGCTCGAGCGCTCTATCCTTTTGGCGCCGAGCATCCCGGGATCGAACCCTGCCTCCCTGAAAATCTCCGTCGGCTTTTTTCCGGAATCGTATTCAGCTACGAAATGGCGTTTGAATTCTTCGGAATAAAATATCTTTTCTGAAGTCACTTTTATCACAAACGGATTCTTTTCCAGCTGAGCCATCTGCTCTTCACTCAATCTTGGCATTCCTGCCTCCTTCTGATCCGGCTGCCTCTGAAACCTTTCTCCATCACGGCAAATAGTTCATCGGATCTTTTGCCACTCCTCCGACTCTGACTTCGAAATGGAGATGCGGTCCCGTGCTTCGTCCGGTGTTGCCTGTCTTCGCGATGCTCTGCCCCTGGTACACCTTGTCGCCTACACTTACGAGAAGCTCGCTGTTGTGAGCGTATCTCGTCTCCATTCCATTCTGATGATCTATGGTAACGAGATAGCCATATGCTCCGCTGTAGCCTGCATATGTTACAGTGCCTCCGTCTGCAGCCATTACAGTAGCTCCTACCGAAATTCCAAGGTCTATGCCCTCATGTGTAGTTCCCCATCTTCCTCCGAAGTTCGAAGTCAGTGTGTATCCGCCGGAAAGCGGCCATATGTATTTGCCTGATCCGACTGTAGGCGGTCTCTCCTTGGTACCTACGGTTATTATCTCTGTCACAGGCTCCTTCTTGACCGTCGTTACAAGAGGATCCTCCTCTTTTTCTTCACCGTTGATCAGCACTATCCTGGAAGTGATCTCCGAAACACCGTTTGCACCTTCCTGTTTCGTCTTCGTATCACCTTCGTACATATCAGCATCTTCCTGCTTGTCCACCTCATGCTCTATCTCTTTTTCATAAGTCACCAGCTCTGTGATCTGAACTGTGAGCACCGGTGCGTTCTGTCTTACCAGCAGAGTGCTGCCGACTTCGAGCTTCTTCTTGTCGACGCCCGGATTGTCCGCAAGTATATCGTCTTCATCGACAGAATAGTGCTTTGCGATATCCGCAAGCGTATCTCCCGCAACGACCTTGTGCATCGTTTCCTTTTCTCCGCTCGTGCAGAGTCTTTCGACCATTTCCTTTTCTGAAAGCACGTCTTCCAGCTCGGTATTGGTCTGCTTTGCTTCCACATTCTCGATAAAAACAGCTTCTTCGATCTTGGCGCCTTCGCGCTTGCTCGTATATCTGTCCTTTATATCCTGCAGCACGTTCGCCGCAGTCTTCTTGTTTTCAACCGATCCGACTTTTTCGCCGTTGATATATATACCGTATGCCTTTACATTGAGGTTGCCCATGTATGAAAGACGCTTGAGCACCTCTTCGGAACTGTCGATCTCGACATTGCCCAGTGCGGACACACGTTTGAACTTTATATCGGACGCCGGATCTATCACGACGTCTACATTCTTGTCTTCGGTGAGTGCGCCCTGCACCAGATCCGTGATCCTCAGCACATCGTCCTTTTCCTTTACGAGTCCAAGCGTTCTGCCGTTGTACGAGTACTCATACGCAGTGCAGTAGTTGAACACACCTGCCACTCCGACAATGAACATGATGAATACTGAGAACATCACGAGCAGCGGCTTCTTGTGAGCGTCACAGAAGTTCTTGAACGCTCTCATCTTCTTTCCGAACGGGCTCTTCTCATAGTCGGCGTATCGCTGCTTCATCGAGATCTCGACCGCTTCACGAGCCTCTTCTCTCCTTCGTTCACGCTCCTCACGCATTTCCTGAGTCTTTTCCTCAGAAGCCTCTTTTCTTTCTTTTCTTCCTGCAAAACCAAGCAGATCTCTGAATGAAACGGAAAGCGTGTCCTTTATTTTAGTATTTATCTGAAGTCCCTTGATGTTTACAACACCGCCGCCGAGCTCTGCATCTGCGATACTCTTTTCCTTGAGACGTTCTTTCTCAAGTCTCGCTCTCTCTGCCGCCTCGCGCTTAGCACGCTTCATACGTTCTTTAGCCTCAGCTCTATGGATCTTTTCTTCGTGTTTTTTCTTCGCTCTGGCAAGCTTCTCTTCTCTGGCTGCCTTTGCGCGTTCTTCTTTGATGAGCTTTTCGACTCGGGCTTTCTGCACCTTTATCTCTCGAGCTCTCCTGTCACGATCTTCTCTGGCGAGACGTTCGTTCTTGTGCTCATCCAGCAGCTCCTGCAGTTTTTCCTGCTCTGCCTTGAGGAGCATCTGCTGCTGACTGAGCTTCTTCTGCTGCTCCTCAGCGAGCTTCTCCGTATGCATCTCTGTGATCTGTGATATCGCACCAAGGACATCACCCTGTTTTTTCTGGGCTTCTAAAAGCTCGCGTCTGGCTTCTTCGAGCCCCTTCATCGGATCGTGTTCAGGCTCAGGTTTTGATTCCTTCAAAGGTTCCGGTTCACCGAAGAAAGCACGCTTTTCTTCGGGCGTAGCCTCAGATGTATCATATCCGGTATTTGCTGCCGATGCAGGTGATGCAGTCGACTGCGCCGATGCGGCTGGCGTCACCGTATTTCCTGCAGATGCAGCTGACCCCGGAGCGGTCTGCTCCTGTCCCTGTACACCTGATCTCGTCCATGCCTCGTGTTCCTCCAGCTGCCTGTTCTTCTTCTGCAGCTCCGCCTCCATCGCATCGAGCGCCTGTTTTCTCGAAATGGCATTGGCTCTGCGTCTGGCTTCCTCTGCCTGCAGCCTCTTGCGTTCAGCTTCTTCTCTGACCATCTCGGCACGGCGCTGCGCATCCATAGCCTCTTTCTTAGCCTGCCGGTTTTTCAGGTCCCTGCGCTTTGCACGCTCTTCCTCGAGCTTCTTTGCCTCAGCATCCCTGATCGCCTGCTTTATGATCGCCTGCTCTGCCGCCTTGATCTCCTGCGTATACTCGAGATTCACGCCTCTGCCTGGCTGAGCCGCGCCGCTTTTAGCCGCTCCTGACAACATATCCATGTCATCTCTCTTGAGCGTTTCGACACTTTCCCTGAGACTTCGGATCTCGTCAAAGATCTTCTTCGCACCCTGATCCTGCGCGAACAGGTCTTCTCTGCTCATCGTCTCACGTGTCACGTTCGCGGGCGCGCTGTCCCGGGCATCCTCTACTGGTTTATTAAGTTTATCTTTTCCTTTGTTATCTCTCGGAAACATTGACATCTTTCTCCTGTTTCAAGCATTCCGGTATCCTTGCACTGCGGACACCTGTATTTTATATCCATATAGTCCATCTCAAAACCGTTATCGGTGAGAAGGAACGCTCTTTCCATATTCAGTGAATCAAGTCTGTTTCTTATTTCCTCCATAGCCTTTTCCTTGTCGACTCTATCAGAAATTATCATCTTGGAGATCTCACTGTTGCTCCTGTTGAGCTCGTCTTCGATCTCCTTTATGCGCGGCACTTTCTCATAAACCTTTGCGCGCCGCTCTTCGGCCTCCTGCTCTTCTTTAAGACGCAGTGCGCTGTAATATTTCATTATCTCGCCGGTCGTAAGTTCTCCGCTGCTGCCCTTTGCCTCTCTGTTCTGCTGCTCTTCGTACCAGTTCACCAGTATCTTGTTGACATAATTTATATTCGGGCTGGAGATCCCCGATGTTTTGCTGCACGCTGTAAGCACCTTTTCGAGTGTGAATCCCATGGTCTCGAACCACGTATCCATTATGCGCATCTCCTCTTCCGTGGCGTTTCTTGAAAAGCCCAGCGCCTGAAAGACGCGTTTGTAAAGGTGATGCTTCTTGTCGTTTTCGCTGAGGTATTTTTCCACAGCTATCACATCATGCAGCCCTTCGTCTGTCCATTTTTTTATCACAGCCGAAATGTACCTGAAGTTCTTTTTATTTTTATTCAGACAGTAAGAATATGCGTAGACGATCACTTCAGGCGCTGCATTGAAATCATTTATAAGCGAGAGCACCTCCATCATTTCCGTGCCGCCTACGGTCCTTGCTGTTATTTTCTCTATCTGGGCGAACATGCCCTGTATGTCCTTGTCGGACATGAACGACTGTACGCGGCTTTCATCCGCGTAAGTCTTTTTCTTTGTCTTTTCTCCGTAAAGCTGCTCCTTCAGGCTGACGAACTCTATATCGTATACAAGTTTGTTTTCAGGGTCGTTTCTCAGTTTCCTGACTACACCCATACGATCCCAGTACGTCCATGCCTTAAGAACATCTTCGATATCCATCGCCAGATGCTTTGCTATATCTTCGCTGGAAAGCTCAGTCCCCAGGCCTGCATACATGTATGCGAACATGTATACCTTTACAAAATCACCCGGCGCGGATGCCATGTATTCATTTATAAAGATATTTTCAACGCTGGTATCCAGCAGAAAATAATCGTTCGTCTTTTCTTTCCTGAAACCCATCTATCCTCCGTATCAGAATCCGGGGCCGCTGCTTCCCATGCTGTCTACGAACTTGGTCAGCTTGTCGAGCCATGTTATCTTGACGGTGCCGGTCGGGCCGCTTCGCTGCTTGGCCACTATTACTTCGCACTCGCCGTGAGCCTCGGAATCCTCATTGTAGTATTCGTCTCTGTACAGGAATATAACTATATCTGCGTCCTGCTCTATAGAGCCTGATTCTCTCAGGTCCGACAGCATCGGTCTGTGGTCTGTTCTCGTCTCCGGTGCTCTGGAAAGCTGCGACAGCACCAGTACCGGGCAGTTGAGCTCTTTTGCCAGCAGCTTCAGGTTTCTCGATATCACTGAGATCTCCTGCGTCCTGGAATCGGCTTTTCCTTCCGGGTTCATCAGCTGCAGATAGTCTATGACTATGAGATCGAGGCCTTCTTCTGCCTTTAATCTCCTGCATTTGCTCTTCATCTCCATGATGTTGATGCCTGCGGTATCGTCTATATGTATATTTGCCTTTGACAGTATGTCGAGTGCGATGTTGATATCATCCCAGTCTCTTCTTTCAAGCTTTCCTGTCTTGAGGCTCTGCATCGGCACCTTTGACTCCATGGAAAGAAGTCTCTGTCCGAGCTGTTCCTTGGCCATTTCCATACTGAAGACCATGACCGAGGCCTTGCCCTTTACCGCAGCGTTCAATGCCAGCGAAAGCGCAAATGCCGTCTTTCCCATGGCCGGTCTCGCTGCCAGTATTATCAGATCGGATTTCTGCAGACCTGACGTCATCTGATCCAGATATTTGAACCCTGTCGTCACACCTGTCAGTCCCCCGTCCATCTGCGAGGCCTTGTCGATTATCTCTATATTTTCAAGCAGCACATCCTTTATGTGGGTGTACTGACCTTTCTGTCTTGACTGCGATATCTCAAAGATGCCGCTCTCCGCATAGTCGAGCATCTGTCCGGCTTCCATCGATCCATCGTAGCCCCTGGCCATTATGTCGTCGGCCATATCTATCATTCTTCTTATCGACGCTTTCTCTGCAACGATCCTGCCGTACTCTGCGGCATTCGTTATCGTAGGCGTTCCTGATGACAGCGATGCGATATATGCTCTGCCGCCGACCATGTTGAGGCTGTTTTTTTTCTTCAGCTCTTCTGATACGGTCAATGCGTCCACAGGCGAATTTTTCCTGTGCAAGTCGAGCATGGCTTTGAATATCTCCTTGTGGTTCGCATCGTAAAAGTCCTCTGGTTTTACCACTTCCACAACGTCAAAAAGTGCATCCTTTGAAAGCAGGGCTGCACCTAAAACTGACTTTTCCGCCTCTATACTGTGCGGAGGGATCCTTCCTTCCATATACTGCATCTCCCGTCAGCTAGACTGTAACTGATACTTTAAGAGTAGCAGTTACTTCGGAGAAAAGCTTTATAGTGACTTCCGTGTCACCTGCCTGCTTTATAGGACCGTCCATTTCTATCTTTTTCTTGTCTACTTTTATGTTTTCCTGCTTCATCAGTGCTTCAGCTATATCCTTTGATGTTATCGAACCGAACAGCTTGCCTGTTTCTCCGCCCTTCGACTTTATCACGAGAGTCTTGGACTCCAGTACCCTTGCCTGTTCCTCGGCTGCAGCTTTCTGCTCCGCATGCTTTTCTGCAGCGATCGCCTTCTGCTTTTCGAGATTTCTTATATTTCCTTCTGTCGCTTCTTTTGCAAGACCTTTCGGAAGAAGCATGTTCCTCGCATAGCCGTCGCTTACCTTTACGACTTCGCCTGCCTTGCCTGTTCCTTTAACATCCTTTGTCAGTATAACTATCATTATTTTAACCTCCTATTGTGAAGTTCTCACGAAATGTCTTCTCTAATGCTTCTCTTATTTTTATCAGCAGCTCCTCAGGTGTGAGATCCGACTGGGCTCCTGCTGTATTGAAGTGACCGCCGCCGCCGAATTCCTCCATGATGAGCTGGACGTTCATATCTCCGAGCGACCTTGCGCTTACCACGGTCTGACCTTTCATATTACTGCCCGCAACAAAGCTTGCCTTGATGCCTTTTATCGTGAGCAGCTCGTCAGCGACCTGCGAATTGACTATCTGCGCATCCGGATTCTCACCCGGGCACACTGCCATAGCCACGCCGTTATCGAAAAACTGCGCATTTGCGATGCACATGGCTCTGAGCCTGAAGCTCTCCACGTCTGCCTGGAAATATCTCCTGACGTTTTCCAGATCCGCGCCTGCACGCCTGAGCCATGATGCCGCTTCGAATGTGCGGACCCCGGCCTTTACAGCAAACCTGTTCGTATCAACCATTATGCCCGCGAGCAGCGCGTCAGCCTCCAGCTTTGTGAGCGATTTCTTTTCACACGCATACTGCACGATTTCTGAAACCAGCTCGGATGCCGATGACGCATACGACTCCATATATGAAAGGAGCACATTCGGCAGATCGCCCTCAGTACGCCTGTGATGGTCTATCACGACCGTCCTGTTTATCTTTTCGAGCAGCTCCAGCGACTCGACCAGTATCGGACGATGCGTGTCGACAACGACGCCCAGTGAATTGCCGTCAGCCAGTGCCAGCGCCTTTTCCGAAGTCAGGAACTCGTACTGCTCCGATGCCTTCGCGTCCTGAACGATATCCTCCAGCGTGTTGTTGTACGAGTTGAGTATTATGCAGGCCTCCTTGCCTATCGACTTTGCTACTCTGTATATCCCCAGCGCCGCTCCGAAGCTGTCCATGTCCGGGTTGCTGTGTCCCATTATGAATATCCTGTTTGACTGCGTCATCAGGAGCTTGAGTGCATGTGCTATTATCCTGGACTTGCCTTTGTAACCCTTCTCGACGCTCTGCGACTTGCCGCCGTAGTATTCGAAATTCTTGACATTCCTTACTACGACCTGGTCTCCGCCGCGCCCGAGCGCCAGATTCAGAGCATCCTGCGCATAGTCCTCGCTCTCGGCGATCGTCTTGCCGCCGATGCCGATGCCGATGCTCAGCGTTACCGGAAAATCCATATTGGTCTCCACACTGCGCACGTCATCCAGTATAGAGAACTTCTTGGCTACAAGCTGTTTGTAATTCTTCTGTGTCAGCAGCATTTCATACATGTGATCCTTGTATCGCGAAACGGCCGCCCCCATGCCTGCGCTCCAGTTTCTGATGAGTTTATCTATCTCCGTGGAGATCTCCAGCTCGTTCTCC
The DNA here is from genome assembly GCA_934247125.1 of uncultured Clostridia bacterium. Taxonomy (GTDB): domain Bacteria; phylum Bacillota; class Clostridia; order Peptostreptococcales; family Anaerovoracaceae; genus Lentihominibacter. The sequence continues at coordinate 28,814 of CAKQIZ010000007.1, read as the reverse complement.
TCTTTGCCGCTCGGCGTGAGTTCCTCAAGATTGTCGACGTTTATCAGTGCTATGCACGCTTTTTCTTCATTGTAAAGCTCCTTGAGGTTCTCGAATGAAGTTATGTCTATGAACGACATCATCACAGAGGCTGTCTCGCCTTCCCCGATGAATCCGCAAAGTATCCTGAACGCCTTGTTGTTTCTCTTGAGATAAAGCGCAGTGCCTTCCTTTGCCGCTACGACGATCTCCGGGAGCTTTATCCCCGTAAGTGCAAAAATGTCTCCGTCTATGATCCCGTCATACTTGAACACATCTGCGATCTTTTTATTTGCTCTGGTAACTTTCCCGCTGGAATTGATTATACACATCGGGACCAGTGTGTAATATGCCAGCAGTTTTTCTATTCTTCCTACGTACATATTCCTCTCCTGAAATTGATTTTCATTACTGATCCGTACCGTTTAACTGCTTCTGCCTTTTATCCTTTTCTTTACTCCAAAGACCAGATCAATCATTCCGATGATCAGCAGCGCCATCCTGCCGAAATATGTCATCCACATTATCACTGCCGCTATGATGCCTATGGCCTTAGGTATGCGTTTCATGTGACAGAACATCAGGACGACCGAAACTCCCTGCAGTGAAAACATGAAGTTGAACAGGAAATCTATATTCATGTAAACCATGCTGTCTGCGAATACGCCTGTCTTTGTCAGCAGCCACGACAGCAGATACATTCCCATTATCCCCATAAGAGCGCTGCCCGGCCACGTGAACTCCCTGAATTTAGGCATCCTTCTGACCGTTGCGACACGTCTGCTCATGATTTTTGAGATTATGATATATTCTATATACGATACTACCACGCTCATCGCCATGATAGTTGCAGGCATCACCGCAAATGCGCTTTTGTAGATCGCACTGATGACTTCGACCCTGTCTGCTTTGCTGACTGATGCGAGATTAAGTGAATCCTCTATCATAGGATTCTTTGCCAGATCCTTGGCCATGTCATCTATAAGCTCCTGCAGCTGGGCAAATATGCCCTCGCCTGTCATCGATGCGACCATGAACACGATCACTGTCATAACTGTTACGATCAGCGTAGCCTGCATGACCGTTCTGTACGGCGACATTTTGCCTGTTCTGATATACCCCGGCATCACTGCTATCGGCACGACTAATATAAGAAAGTAAATCAGCAATAGGTACATTCTGTTTCTCCTAAAATTATTTATAAGTAATGGTTATTATATCACAACTGCGACATTTTGTCTTTTTTTTGTTGCTTTTGTATGATTTTGCCGGTATTTACCGTCCTCTCAGCCGCATCATCACAGCTGTGTATGCAAAGGCGCAGATGTATCTGCAGCTGTCTGTGCACTATAGTCTGCGGTGTTCTGAACAGCAGCTCCCACAGGTATCGCGCGGTTTCCGGTCTTTGCCTTCTCCGGTGTGCCGATACCGTCTACTATCCCTGTGAGCGCACTTGCAAGCCCCGCTATCCCCTGTATCTCCGCAGGTATTATGATCTTCGTAGCTTTTCCGTCTGCCGCCTTTTCAAATGCCTCGAGACTCTTGAGCGTCAGTACTTCCTTAGTCGCGCCTGCCTCGCTCAGCAGCCTGATACCGTCAGCAGTCGCACGCTGCACCATGAGTATGGCTTCCGCTTCACCTTCTGCCGCCTTTATAGCTGCCTGCTTTGCAGCCTCTGCTCCGAGTATCACCGCTTCCTTGTTACCTTCCGCTATGAGAACTGCCGATTTTTTCTCACCTTCCGCACGCAGGATCGCTTCTCTTCGTTCACGCTCTGCACGCATCTGCTTCTCCATAGCCATCTGTATGTCTGCCGGCGGGTTGATATTCTTCACTTCGACTCTGTTGATCTTGATGCCCCATGCATCTGTCGCCTCGTCAAGCACTATCCTTATCTTGCTGTTGATGTGCTCTCTGCTCGTAAGAGTGCCGTCGAGCTCGAGTTCGCCTATGATGTTCCTGAGCGTTGTCGCCGTCAGGTTCTCTATCGCAGCCATAGGGTTCTCGACTCCGTATGCGTAAAGCTTAGGGTCTGTGATCTGGAAATACACTACGGTATCGATCTCTATAGTTACGTTGTCCTTCGTTATCACCGGCTGCGGCGGGAAATCTATCACATGCTCCTTGAGTGACACTTTTCTGGCTACCTTGTCTATCAAAGGTATTTTAAAGTGCAGACCTACCTGCCATGTGGCATAGTATGCCCCGAGCCTTTCCAGTACGTACGCGTTTGCCTGCGGCACTATCCTGATGTTTGTGACAACAAGCGCGATGATCAGTGCGATCAGTATCAGCACTACTATTATCGCCCCTGCTGAAATTCCTGTGTTATACATCTTAATCCTCCTTTTTTCTCCTTTTATGTAAAGCCGTATTAGCCGGCTCTGCCGTCTCTTTTATATATTCTGCGCCGTTTTCTCAATTTCCTCAACTGTCAGCGTGACACCTCTGACGCTTTTTATCTTCACCAGCCTGCCTTTGTCGATCGGACTTCCCTCTGAGACTGCCGTCCACACCTTGCCGTCGACACGCACCTGCCCCTTTCCATAAGAAGGTATGGCTTCCTCGACTATGCCTGTCTGCCCGATGACTGACTCGACATTCGTCTTCTGCACTCTGTCGTTGAGCTTCTTTTTCGCCAGCGGCCTGGTGCATGCGATCAGTATCGCGGAAACCACCATGAATATGATGATCTGAACGACCGCAGGGGCTCCGGCCGCTGCCGCTATCGCTGCGCATACCGCACCGCCCACGAACCATATGCACGTGAGTCCCATCGTGATCGCTTCGAGTATCGCCATTATCCCGGCGATCATCAGCCACATCACAGCTGCACTGACTGTTATCCCGAATATCGTCATGGCCTGCCTCCTCTTCTCCTCATGTTCTGCGCCTGATGGCGCTCTATCATTTCATTCATTTCCGCTCTGGTCAGCAGCCCTGATTTGTAAAGTGCGTTCAGGCTGTCGAGATAGCGCTGTTCGTCACTTGATACAGTCTGCATGCCGGACGGACCGGGACTCCCCGGCATCCTGAACTGCGTGCCGGCCGATCTGCCGTTCATTTTCCTGCGCCTGAGTATCACAGCCATGACGACAACTGCTATTATCAGAACGATCACCACAGTGAAAAGCACCATGGCAGCTATCGCTCCATCGCTGATACCGTCTGCATAATAAACTGCATCATCGAAATGATCGCCTGTCATATCATCACCGTATCCGTATTCGAAGAATCCATCGACGATCTCCGCAGCTGTATTCTGCTGCTCCTGTGTCAGCTGCATACCGTATCCGCTATGGAATACCAGCGCCTCATTTATCACAAAATTGCCGTTTGACGTCATCGAGGCAGTTAAAAACACCGTGTCTGTCCTGTTTTCCTGCTGTCCGTCTCCGTCAATATCAGCTCTCATCACGATGTCTGTCTTCAGAAAGTTGTTCCACTGATATTCCGTGAACACCGGCGTGCCATACGTTATCTGCGCACCGGGATCTGCCGACGCGATCTGTTCCGTGTAAAGCTGCACAAGAGCATTTTTCCCGTATTTATCATAATAATCCAGTACCTCATTCTCATCACCGTAAAGATAAACGTAATCGCCGTCCAGCGCGGCATCTGCAGAAAAATACATATCGAACATCAGCGTATCTGTGCTGCCGTTTTCTTCGGCCGACATGATATGCTCAAAAGGCCTGCCGGAGCTCTCGGCTTTATCGACTTCTGTGATCTGCCAGCTGTCCCAGCCTGATTCTTTGTAAATGCTGATCCTGCCGTCTCTGCATTCATAATGATCTGTTTCCGCATATGCGCTCGATGCAGACGAAAACATCAGCAGCAGCATACACAGAAAAACCGATATGCGTGTCAGATTCTTTTGCTTCATCATACCTCCTGTCCCGTACCCTCATAATAAACCTTTACTTGACAGATTATTATACCATAAACATGTGTATTTTCTTATATAAAAAACCGGTCATTATCTCTAATCGTCTGCAAACTTAAAAATCATAAACTACTGCGCTTTGCATAACCTCATCCATTCAAACAGCGCCGCTGCTTTACACAGGCAAAGGTTGAAATATCAACTCAAAGCATAGTATAATTTTAGGTATTGTATAAAGCAAACCGGTACATCTGAATCTGCAATACATATAACCCGTTTCATCATATAAAGATTAGGTGAGAATTACTATGGACTTGAATTTAACTAATTTAGAATACGTAGTCGAAGTAGCTAGATCCGGCTCTATTTCGAAAGCTGCACATAACCTGTTCATTTCTCAGCCACATTTGAGCAATCAGATAAAGGCTATAGAAAAACAGCTTGGAGTTTCCTTATTTCTGCGTTCAGCAAAAGGCATAGAATTGACAAGAGAGGGTAAAATTTTTGTAGACGAAGCTCAGTCGATCATCTGCAATATAAAAAACCTGCAGTCAAAACTTCAGGTAAATCCAGAATATGCAGTACGCAGCAAGTTGTCTGTTACAAGATCTCAGCAGGTTCTCAGGTGTATAACCCGGTTTATCAATGAAAACTCTGACAGAGATTTCTTTTCTTTAAAGATAAAAGAAACAAATCCTTTCGAAGTGATAGAAGATGTGTACAACAGAGATGCAGAGCTGGGCGTTATTCATTTTTTCGAGGCCCAAAAAGAATATATCTTCAATCAAATACAAAATATGGGGCTGATATACCACAATCACTTTGAACGGGAATTCCTGATATTGATATCGAAACGCAGCCCTCTCTCGAAAGAAGTCAATATATCCAGTAAAATGCTCCATGATAAGCTTCTTGTCATGTATGGTGATTATGAAGTATTAACGGCTTCGTATGAAGATACAGCAAGAAATGCCGGTATAGAACTTTCTCAAAAGAGGATATATGTCTACGACAGGGCATCCGCTATGGAAATACTGTCCAATTGTCCGGACAGCTACATGTGGATCACCGGAGTCCATAATGATACACTTCAGCATTATGAACTGGAAGTGCGCAAATGTGAAGATGCGAGGATAATGAGTCTTGGAGGAAGCATTTATTCATCTGAAGAACCTCTTTCGTGGAGTACGAATAAATTGTTCCAGAAAATGCTCAGGATAGACTGGACAGAACCTATAAAGTAAACGAATACAGCTATAACAATTACATATGACCTGTATTGATATGACTGATGTTATCCTAAAGATGCAAATTATACATGAAATAACAGAGGAGGGTAATATGAGTTTTAAACGTTCGCCTGAACAGGTATGTGAAACACTTAGAGGTGGTATTACAGACTTTATGGGAGCAGAGGTAATGTCCGTTTTCTATGAGACGACTCCAGAAGCAATAAAAGAAGTTCTGCCGCCGGGGCTTATTCCTTATGAAAGACCGTTAGTAATCGCAGGATTCAATAACTTTTCCGCTACAAACTTCGAAGTTCCATATAAAGAAGCAGCTCTTTATGTTTCAGCTGTTCATGAAAAAACAGGCAGACCGGGACTGTTCGTTCCAGCTATGACGCTGGATGTCGACATGGGAAGCATTCTTGGTCGAGAGGTGGGTGGATATCCTAAAAAGTGGGGTCAGCTCAAATTAGAAGAAGACGATCAACATTATAAAGCAAGCGCATCAAGACATGGTATCGAGTATTACAAATTAAAAGTCAGCTTCAACAACAAACCAAACGATCCGGAAATGATGAAAAAGATCGCAGGTATACTTACTCCACCAGATCCTGAAAACCATCCTGGTGCAACAATCATTTACAACTATCTGTGGCCTGCATGCACATGGGCACACTTAGATAATATCAAAGATGCACCAAATCCTATTCTGTATACTGTATGGAAATCTAAACATCAGGGAAATAAAGCTCCCGTAATCGGGACAGGAGAAGTTATCTATACTCATTCTGATCATGATCCGTGGGACAGCCTGCCTGTAGTAAACGTTCTTGGTGCAATCAAAACATTTGACGGACTGGCATTAGATGGTGCAAGAAAACCGGAAGATGAATATAAAGTTGATCCGGAAGAATATTTACCATACGCATTCGGAGCATTTGATCATATTCTTTAAAAGGAGGTAATCATGTCAGTATTTTTAGCGGTGAAGATGGATGTTGCAATAGGCGATAAAGATTTTGATACAGTAACGCAGGAAGCATTTCCGATCGAAGGTGTTGCGCGTATGAGAGCGCTTCCTACTCTTCAGTGGAAGATCTGGGGAGTAGATCCGGAGCGCCGTCAGGCAAGCGGATTTTATCTTTTTAAGAGCCGTGAAGCTGCAGAAGGTTATGCACATAAGTGCGTAAGAGTTCTGCAGGAACGCCCTGGAATATCTAATGTTACTGCACAGATCTGGAGCATATGTGAAGAACAGACAAGAGGGACTATGGGACCGATCGATTTACCAATGATAAGTGAACTTTAATAAATATCGAAAACGATATTCCCTGCATAATAAAAACCGGGTGTTATGCCCGGTTTTGTTTTTGATATTTATGACTTGTCTCGTCACTGATTATTCAGCTGTGTAAGGCAGCAGAGCAACGATTCTTGCTCTCTTGATAGCTCTTGTTACCTCTCTCTGATGAACAGCGCAAGTTCCTGTGATTCTCTTAGGAAGGATCTTTCCTCTCTCTGTCACATACTTCTTGAGCTTTTCAACGTCTTTGTAATCTATAGTTTCAGCTTTATCAGCGCAGAACTGGCACACTTTTTTTCTTCTCATGCCGCCACGTCTTTTATTATCCATGATATTATCTCCTTTCTTTTAGAACGGGATATCATCATCCTGGAGTGCCTGAAATCCTTCAGGTACACCCATGTCTTTGTCGGCAGAGCCCTGATTAGATGGCTGCGAGCTCTGATATCTGCTGCCGCCGCCTGATCTTTCGTTTCTGTCGCCCCATTCCAAAAATTCTACTCTGTCGGCCACTACATCTGTCGTATAGACTGTAATGCCGTCTTTATTGGTATAACTGCCTGTCTGTATCCTTCCCTGGACGCCGACAAGTCTGCCTTTTGCCAGAAATCTTTCGCAGTTCTCAGCCTGACGGCCGAATACTGTTACTCGCGGAAAATCAGTTTTCTTTTCCTGTCCGGATCTTACCGGCCTGTCTATCGCTACAGTAAATGTCGCTACAGCCATCTGGCTTTCCGGTATATACCTGATTTCAGGGTCCCTGGTTAATCTTCCAATCAGTACTACACTATTCATACTGCACCCCTCTTCCTATTTTTCATCTTTGTTTATTATGATGTGTCTGATTACGTTGTCTGAGATCTTGAGTCTTCTGTCGAGCTCTGCCGGCAGAGTCGGCTGTGCCTTGAATTCGATAACAACATAATATCCTTCAGTCTTCTTCTGGATAGGATATGCGAGTTTTTTCATGCCCCATACATCTGCATTGCCTACTTCACCTTCAGCAGCAATGATACCTTTAACAGCTTCGATAGTTGCTTCTTTCTTATCATCTTCGATCGCAGGGTCAATAACGAACATAACTTCATAATTGATCATTCTTTTCACCTCCTTATGGACTAAATGGCAGCAGACTTTTCCTGCTGCAAGGACTGCATGCAAAATCGCACACGAAATCACATGCCTTTATATTATACATTATCTGCAGGTTATTGCAAGCAAAAAACTGAGAAATCTCAGCTTTTCAGCCTTTTCAGTGCTTTTCCAATGCTTTTCCGGCTTTTCCCGCTATTTCAGCCTGTCCAGTGCCGCACTGCGGCTTTTGCTTATCGTCGCATAGTAGCTGACCATGTTACTTGCGACCTTGTCGTCCCACGCAGTGCTGGCCGCATACTTTTTATTCACATCAGATATCGTCTTTCCTGAATAAAGGCTGCCTCCCGGCGACAGATAGCTGTTTGCCAGAGCCCCGGAAACTACGTCGATGCCCTCGGCTTTTGAAGAAAAACCGCTTGTCCCGTATCCGAACATATTATTTGCCGCGAAGCACATGGTGCCGTTGGCGCTCTCATGCGCTGCGATCGCCATCACGAACAGGCAGTTGATACCGTAGTCCTGCTCGGCCTGATAAAATGCCTCTTCAAGTCCGACAAGACCGCCTGTCGTCACGAGCTTCAGATCGGCCACTGTGACTCCGCTCGGTCTGCTGACATCCATCGCCATTACCTGTGCAGTCGTATAGGCCGGTATCTGCTTGTCATTTATCACACGATCGACCGTCGACGTTCTCAGCGCATTTGCAAGATCTACATCTCTGGCTGACGCAGCGCCTTCTTCTGTCAGCATCCTGCTGGCCTTTGCCGCATCACTCCGGATATCCTCAGCTGTCACATATATGCCGGCGAGGAAAAGCCACGCGCACAGCGCAAGTATAAAAACAGCCAGAATGGCGATCTTTACAAAATGACGGCCGTATTTCCTGTTTATCACGTAAACTGTTTTTTCTCTATCGTTCATAAGTACCTCGTATACTTGAAAATTAAAGGATTCTAATATATTATAGTTAATATGTCAGGAAAAAACAACAACTATCATGCTTAGACAGACAGTGAAGCCAGAGGTGTGAAAATATGCAGTATATACTGAAAACCGTAATAACACTGCTCATTTCACTGCTGATGCAGTCCGGAGTCGTGAACATGATCTCGACGACCCCGCATGATGCCGTCAGTGATTTTATGGACGGTCTGAAAAACCGCGACAGCAGTGTTATGGAAAAATACATGGATGACAGCTATGTCAACTTCATCACTAACGTCCAGGGCGACGAGGCCGTGATCGAGAGGATGAACGAGGCGCTGTTCAGGAATTTCTCGTACAAGATCGAAAAGATCAAGACAAAAGATGATGTCGCAGTCGCAAAGGTCAGCATCACCAGCGGCGATTTCAGCAATGTGCTGTCCGGATATGAATCGGCGTCATATAAGTACATCACGGATAATCTGCAGTCAGATGAGATCGCAGACAAGGACTACCTGAATGCTGAATGTCTTGAGATATACGTGGAGCAGGTCGAGGCTGCCGCAGACAGCGGTACTGTACTTGAAACAGTCGTGTACATCCCGATGATCGACGACGGACACTATGGCTGGAACATCATCATGACAGACGATCTGATGAAGACCGTGCTCGGCAATCTGCAAATGCCCGCGAGCTGATATTGCATTACAGTTATACCACCTATTTCCAAAGCTTGTCAGGATACATGCCCTTGTCTTTCATGGATTCGAGGGCATTTTTTACGTCTTCCCTGTCCTCCTTGTAGGTGACCCCGTACCACCTGTCAGCGGAATTCAGCACCCTGACCTGCGCCTTTCCATCATGCACGAGTCTGTCTGCAGCCGCAGGAAGATAATATTCACCTTTGAGCGGATTTTCCGCCGCGACCTTTTCAAAAAACTCAGGGAAACCTTTGCCGAGTTCATCCATCATGCTCTTCGAAAATCCCCAGAAATTCATTGAAACCACAGTGTCTTCCGGCAGGCTGACCCATGTCTCGCCGTCGTCCTCGGTATACGCGATCCCCTGATCCCTTTTCATGATCTTCGTCCTCTCAGTCACTTTCTCGAGATAACCGTTTTCATCTATGTCGCAGACGCCCCTCGACACATGACCGTTCTCCGTAACAGTGTTCGCCAGCTGATATCCTACCATGCAGTATGAATACTTTTCTCCATCCTTATGCTCAGTCAGATAATCATAGATAGCCGTGAAACCGCTCGGACCGTAATAGTCATCCGCATTTATGACCGCGAACGGCCCATCCACAAGATCCCTGCACGAAAGCACTGCATGCCCCGTGCCCCACGGCTTTTCTCTGCCCTCCGGGATCTTCACGCCGTCCGGTACATCATCAAGTTTCTGGTACGCGTACTCTATCTCCATGTACCTTCCGGCGCGCTCGTCGACCACCTCTCTGAAAAGCTCCCTGTGCTCCTCCTTTATCACGAACACTGCACGCTCAAAGCCCGCCATCATCGCGTCATAGAGCGAAAAATCGAGGATGATCTCTCCTGAATCCGTTATTTTGTCGACCTGTTTCAGCCCGCCGTATCGCGACCCCATGCCGGCCGCCATTATTATCAGCGTTGGTTTTTCGTTATTTTTCATAGCTTTCTTCTCTTTCTTTATGTGATCTTGATCTGTTTCGTTTTTATCAATTATACCAAATACTGCAGATTTTACAAATTTATTATTCAAAGGCCGCGCATATGGTATAATGTGCGGAGTACATCAGGTATTTATGCAAAGCTTCAGCCGTCCGGCGGCATACTCTCATGAGACCTGCGGCGGCATTGATCTGAAAGGTGATAACGATGAGTAAAAATTATATTTTTGTGACCGGGTATTTCGGTGCTCCCATACGTGAGGTCGCGGAAAAGACTGCAGAGCGCGAAGGCTGTGCGCTTTTATCGCTGGATGAGGAGATAGAAAAGGCAGACGGCCGCTCGATCCTGCGTATCTGCATGCTGATGGGCGAGCACGAGTACAGGAACAAGGAATACGAGATCCTGGCAGGGCTCCCCGAGGGAGACCTTGTCGTATACTGCGGAGACGGCGTGCTCAACGATGAAATGTCGAGAGATATCATACTGAAACACCGGCTCGTGATCGCAGGAGCAGACATGTCTGTAGATGAACTGTGGGAAAATGCAAAAAAAACAAAGGATCCCGCACATGCTTTCATGCATTTCGGCAGTGAGAGATCCCGGAAAAAAGCGTTCGAAGATCTTTACTCGAGACAGTGCGCGCTTTATGATTCGATCGGGCTATGATCGATACGGCAGCATATCACGCACTGCAGCCGGATATGCGATCACGACCGCGCCTGCGAAGGCGATTTATGAGAATGGCTGCGGAGTCTGTCTGCGATCTCAATAACGACCACCATGACAGCGACTCCCAGCGCCCAGCCCGCCAGCACATCAGATGGATAGTGTACCCCTAGGTATATGCGGCTAAGACCGATGCAGACCATAGGCACTGCGATGATCACGGTCAGGACGTTCGCCGCTTTGCGGTTTTGCACATTGGCTCTGACGAGATATATCAGTATACCGAACACGAACATGCTCGTTATCGAATGACCGCTCGGGAACGAATATCCGCCCTGCTTTATGAGATGATAGATCTGATCCGGTCTTTCGCGCCGGACCAGATTTTTTATTATCTTGTTGATCACCGTTACAGAGATCGCACCTGCCGAAACAGGGATCCCGTATCTGATCCTCGTCGGCTTTATTATCAGCAGTATGATGCACAGCGCCGTTACAGACTGCCAGTTTCCCAGATAAGTCATCACTTTTGCTGCAGACGTCAATGCGCCGCTCCTCATGTCATAAAAAAAGAATCTGACAGCATCGTCGAACGCCGCGGCTTTTCCCGACTGCACAAGAAATAGCATCATGAAAAACACCGCGATGCTCACGGTGAATACGCACGCTCTTATCACAAATCCGTTTTTACCGGTATCACTGTTCATTTCTCACATCTCCCTGTTTTTTATATCAAATCAATTTGTTATCCGATTTTTGTATGATTTCATGTTCATTGTACCATAATACTGCTCGTTATGGTATTATAGTTACATGTGTGCCCGACGGCTCAAATAGATAATATACAGGGGGTCCAAATGAAAATTTTTGCAAATATACCGGGAGCCTACAAGCTCCTGCACTGTCTCAAATATCTCAAGCCCAATAAAAGGGAGATCGATGCTGCGCGCGAAGCCGGCGACTTTGAGAAAGAAAGAGAATATATACTCAAATCGACTTCATACTGGGGTCCTAAAGTCATGGAAATGTTCGGGAGCACAGTCAATGTGCACAACATCGAAAATCTTCCGGAGCACGGACCTGTTGTACTCGTCGGAAACCACCAGGGATATGCTGATATATTCGCATACTGCGCAGCGTTCAGGAATTTCCAGTTCGCATTCGTTGCAAAAGAGGATCTTGCCAAAATACCGTTTTACGGCAAATGGATAAGAAAGATACGCAGCGTCTTTATAAAGCGTGATGATCCGCGTGCTTCGCTCAAGGCGATAAGCGAAGGCATCGAATATATCAGGCAGGGATTTTCGCTCGTGATCTTCCCTGAGGGAACAAGGAGCAAGGGACCTGTACCAGGCAGATTCCATAAAGGGTCTCTCAAGCTGGCTACGAAGCCGGGAGTCCCTATCGTGCCGATCTCGCTGAACGGCAGCTACAAGATGTTCGAGGAAGAAGGCTATCTCAAAGGCGCAAGGATCGACATAATCGTTCATGAGCCTATAGAAACGAAAGGTATGAGCCGGGAGGAAGAAAAGGAGCTCAACGACCGCGTCGAGAAGATCATAGTCGACGGTGTAAAAGAACTGCAGAAGCTGCAGGAATCAGCTGAAATCTGATGGCTGATGGTCAATGACAGCTGAAAAGCTGTTCATATAAAATAATTTATCATCTCATTAAAGGAGGCAAAAATGAAAGCAACTAAAAAAATCATCACTTCAGGAATCATCCTGTCACTGATCATGACAATGGCTCTGTTATTCGCAGGATGCGGCAGCAGCCCTGAAACTCTCGAGGAGTACATCAACAGCGACTCTGAGGCTCAGGAAACTATCGACTCACTGTCAAGCGACGGAATGAACGTAGACGTCAAGGGAAATGTGGTAACATTCACTTACACATACGATCAGACTTTCGATGAAGACACTATCGCAGCTATGAAGCCTGAGATGGAAAGCGCAATGAACAGCATGGAATCGACATTCACAGGTGTAGCTTCAGACCTTGAAGAAGGTTCGGGCATAACAGGCGTGACTGTAAAAGTCATATATAAGGATGCGGCAGGCACCGAGATATACAGTAATGAATATACGAAATAGCATTTCATTCATGAATAAACGTGCGTAAAGTTTTAACAAAACAGGACAGCCTCTGACCCTGAGGACTGTCCTGTTTTTTATAAAATCACAAATCATATATGATTTGCCACTTCAAATGCATCCCATATACCATACATTATGTTCGATACCTTTTTCGCATCTCCAAGAACATACAGCTCAGGGATATCAAACTCGATCTCGTGATACAGGCTGTTGTTTTCGCTGTATCCCACTGATAATATCACCGAATCACATTCAAGTTTCTTCTCTCCTTCTGCCGTGCTCACAGTAAGCACTCTGCCGTCATATCCGGAAGCCTTTGCTGATGTTATCACCTCTATACCGTTAAAAGGTATCAGCTTTTCAAGCATCTCACTGTTGGCATGGCACAGCGGTCCGTTCACTGCCAGTATGCTGTCCAGAGCTTCAACGATCTTTACATTTTTCCCCTGCTGTGCCAGCCATAATGCAGTCTCACAGCCTACAAGACCTCCGCCTATTACAACTGCCGTATCTCCGGCATCTTTTTCTTTCATAAGCACCTGCGCTGCTGTATATACATGTTCATCTGCTCCAAGCGAAAATACTTTAGGAACAGAACCTGTAGCCAGTATCACAGCATCTGCTCCCGATTTTCTGATATCATCTGCACTTGCCTCAGTATTGAGATATACAGGAACTCTGAGTTTTTCCAGCATCGTAGTGAACCAGTCTGCCAGAGCGATATCATCTTCTTTGAAATCCGGTGCACCTCCAGGCAGCAGATTTCCGCCCAGCCTGCTTCCCTTTTCGTAGAGTGACGGCATATGACCGCGAAGCGCCAGCACTCTTGCAGCTTCACATCCTGCAACGCCGCCGCCTATTATCATGACTTTTTTAGGTATCCTGACAGGATTCAGTGCATTTGCACGTTCTCTGCATGCCTGCGGGTTGACAGCACAGTTCAGCATAGAATATTCCTGGATACGTCCCATACATCCTTCATGACATGAAATGCACGGCCTGATCTCAGATACCCTGCCGCTTCTGAGCTTGTTCACATAATCAGGATCTGCCAGGAGCGGCCTGCCAAGACTTATCATATCAGTTTCACCGTTTTCAAGAGCTTCCAGAGCCATATCCGGATCATCCATTCTTCCTGCACATATCACAGGGACATCGACTGTTTTTTTCATCAGTTCGGCAAAAGGTCTGTAAAGCCCTTTTTTCTGGTACATAGGCGGATGACTCCACCACCATGAGTCATAAGAACCTACATCGGTATCAAGAGCGTCATATCCATATTCAACAAGAAGCTTTGCCGCCTCTATCCCTTCTTCTATATCTCTGCCCTTTTCCACGAATTCCTCGCCTGGCAGAGCGCCTTCACGAAAATCTTTTATAAAGCTTTTCGGGCTGTATCTCAGTGTAACAGGAAAATCCTCACCGCATGTTCTTTTTATTTCCTGTACTATTTCACGTGCAAATCGCAGTCTGTTTTCGAGGCTTCCGCCATATTCGTCTGTTCTGTAATTGAAAAGTGATATGGCAAACTGGTCTATGAGATATCCTTCATGCACTGCATGTATCTGTACCCCGTCAAAACCTGCACGCTTTGCATTGAATGCACCTTTCCCAAACTGTTCTACTATTGTTCGTATCTCCTCTTTCGTGAGTTCTCTGCATGTCTTGTCAAGCCATCGGTGCGGTATCGGTGACGGCGCTACCGGCGGGAATTCTCCCAGATTCGTCGGGATAGTCACCCTTCCGAAACCTCCTGACATCTGAAGGAATACCTTTGCACCGTATGCATGGATACGCTCAGTCATTTCCCTGCCTGTTCTCACAAACTGTACAGGATTGTAAGTAGGACATGGACAGTTAGGCATACCGTGTTCTTCTATCTCATTATCAACAAATGACACTCCTGTTATTATAAGACCTGTTCCGCCCCTGGCACGTTCCGTATAGTAATCTATACCGCGCTGATTAAAACCGCCTTCCGCATCCGCAAGGCCTAAAGGTCCCATCGGCGCCATGGCAAAACGGTTTTTTATCCTGCACTTGCCGATCATCACAGGCGTATATAACTTTTCATATTTAAAACTCATACGACACCTCCTCGTATCACCAGATCAATTGATTGAACCTATTCGATGAATTGATTCTATCATATAAAATTGTTCATTGCAATATAAATTTATCTCAGTTAAAATATCTGAAGAAAGGAATACTTTTATGAAAAAGCAAATGACCAGCCGCGACAAACAGGCACAGGCTACCAAAAACAAAATATACAAAGTAGGCATCAAGCTGATACAGAAGCACGGTCTCGACGGTATCAATGTCAGCCAGATAGCAAAAGCTGCCGGTATATCCGTGGGAACTTTTTATCATTACTATAAATCAAAACTGGATCTGTTCATGGATCTTTACCGCTCGGCAGACGCCCGTTATGAAAACGAACTCGCAGTGCAGATCAGCGGTCTGCCTTTTGATGAAAAAATACATGCTTTTTTCCGGGACTATGCTGAAATGGCGGAGAAAAACGGAGTGCAGCTGACACAGAAAATGTATATCCCTGAAAATACCCTGTTCATTTCGGAAGACCGCGCGATGCATACGATCCTGAAAAATGCCATAATTGATGCACAAAAAGAAGGACTCTGCTCTGTCAGCAAGAGTCCCGAAGATACTGCCGATGATCTTTTTCTGATAGCTCGCGGCGTGATCTTTGACTGGGCCCTTCACGATGGAAGCTATGACCTGAAAGAAAAAACGAAAGAAATGCTTTCTGTCTATATTGACAGGCTTTCAGAAAAATAAACATCAAAATTTGAATATGCGATCTGATTTTTTACTTCACATACAGCTCTTTGATTTTATCAGAAGGATCGAACTTTCTCCATAATATCAGCAGCACTATTCCTAAAGCTGCCATTGCTGCCCCGTACCACAGAAGTATGTTCAGCATGCCTTCAAAATCACTCAGCATACCGCTTCCGTATGTTTCAAGATAATATTCATGCCCCCAGTCTCCTTCATACCAGTTAAGAAACGGAACACTTATAAGCGAATAAATACCGACTATCAGACAGAACGCTCCAAGCCTGCCGGTATCGCCTTTTGCAAGCCTTGTTTTTCTGTTTACCGGATACATATCCGGATCAGTCTTGTACAGCCCTCCGTATATCCATTTGAATATTATGTAAAACACTGCAGCTGCAGGTATCATCAGTATCCCACCTGTAAAATAATCTGTGCCGTTGATGAGCAGCACTACAGCGCAAACTATTATGGGCAGCAGTGCACAATAGTAAAGCCCTGCTTTCCCTCCGGGTATCACGAACATTCCGGCACGTTTCTCCACCGGATACAGCTTTCTCATCTTTACGAGCGCGATACATACCAGTATATATGTAACAAGTCCGAACGTTACTTCCAGAAGCACAAGTGCCGTAAATTCAAATTCCATAAGTACCAGAGTCACTGCCGTATAAAGCAGCACACTTACATACGGCACACCTTTTTTCTTTGAAACTTTTCGCAGGAATTTCGGACAGAGGTTATCATCTGCGAGAACAAAGAAGCCCCTCGACCCTGTCGCAAGCTGGCTGTTAAAAATAGCAAGCTGTGAAGCTATCGCAACAAGACAGAATACCAGCCCCATAAAAGGCCCTATATAATCAGTCAGCACCGTTGAAAACCCTACACCGCTGCTGCCGTCTGTAGTCCAGCTTTCCCATTGTCCAACTGACGCCAGTCCTGCTATAGTAGGAAGGACGTACGTTATAGTGACCAGAGGCAGAGATATTATGACTGCCTTAGGTATGAGCTGCGGATTTTCGACTTCTCCGGCGATATTAGGAAGACTTATATATCCGAAATACATCCATATGCATATAGCAGCACATCCTCCTATACTTTCCACTATGCCCGAATCCTGAGGCATAAAAGGCTCTACAGGATTCTGGTTCCAGTTGGCAAATCCCACTATAGTAACAAGTGTGAATGCAGCTATAACTACTATCGTAAGGAATGTGCTCAGTTTTCCTACTTCCTGTATCCCAAACAGATTTATGATCGTAAAAACCGCAACCAGTATTATTTTCAGACAGAAAGCCTGGAAAACAGTAAGCTCAACAAAATATGAAAGATATCCTATCGAAAGTACTATATATACTGCATTTGCCACATAAAATGAAATCGCGAGCAGAAATGCGCTTATGAATCCCCAGAATTCACCAAGCGATTTTTTTACCCATACATATGCGCCGCCTTCCTCAGGCATCGCAGCACCAAGTTCTGCAACAGCAAGGCAAAACGGTACTGACCATATGAGAGGGAACACCAGAAGCATGAGTATAGTCATTCCCGGACCACTGGCTGACACCATTTCTTCAACGCCGAAAGCACCTGCCGCACATGCACAGTACATTATAGCCGTCAGGCTTATGATACCAACATTATGTTTTTTTAAAGCCGTTACACCATCTTTATGATTATCCATAACAGACACCTTCCTTCCTGTCATAAACTTTTCCGGTTTATCTAGTATATTTTTATAAGTACCTGTTTACTATCTTTTTCTTGTCGATATTTTTTAGAAAATTTAAATATTTCGATATTTTTATTTTAATTTACTGATGTTATAATATCAATGGATAGCAAGAAAGAAAGTTTTTTATATTTTTCGATACCGTTTATAATAAAAGTATGGTGAATTACATGAAAAAGAGTATAGATTATGCAGATAACATACCTGTACGTGCAGATATAATAGAATTCGGAAATTACCCATGGCATATGCATACAAATGACATCCAGATATGTTACGTCCTTTCCGGAGAAGCCAGAATGAAATTTGCATATGGATACTATCATCTTAAAGAGAATCATATACATTTTATCCACTCTTACGATATACATGGCTTCCAGAGCCTTAACGGGCAATGTAAGATGCTCGTTCTCAGTTTTGACCTTGATCATTTTTCAGAAAAATTCCCAAACCTTGGCTCACAGATCTTTTCTGTGCGTTCAATAAACGCAGATATATTTTACACGCACCAGGCAACGCTCAGAAAACAGATATTTTCCCTTGCTGTAAAACTGATGCGTGATGAAAAAAATCAAAATCAGTATAATAATATAAATGACTGTGCTATAGAAATATTAAAAACACTTTACAAAGATTTTCGCAACTTCAGAATAGGAGAAGACAAGCTAAATGAATACCGTATTTCGCATGATTCTTTTCAGACAGACAGAATAAGCCGTATCATATGCTATATCTATGAAAATTACAGCAGCAAAATAAGTCTTGCTGCGATAGCTGCTGAAGAAAATATCAATACATATTATCTTTCTCATCTTTTTCAGCGGTTTGTCGGGAAAAGCTTCCGTGATTTCATCAATATGGCAAGAGTATAGATGTCTGAATATGAAATACTGGCAACTGATAAAGCTATATCAAAAATAGCACTTGACGCAGGATTTTCAAATTATAATTATTACATAAACGCTTTCATAAAATGGTTCGGTATGCATCCTAAAAAATACCGTAATGAATTCAAAAGCGAAACAATACTTGAAAAAGATCCTGAATGCACTTATATTTCGCTGCATGACGCAATGCCGCTCATAGAAAAAGAACTGTCAAAAATAGAGATATCCAGCATTCCCGATACTAAAAAAACTCACATATCTATTAATCTGTCACTGAAGCTGAATGACAGAAACAGCAGCACATGCATTCATTCCGGATCATTCATGAATGAAATATCAGAACGCCTTTTTACGAATGTTCCTGAGCTCCGTGGAGCTGTAAATAAAAATATAACACCGGCAAATTTATATAATAAATACGCACCTCATGAACACTGCATCAGTCTGCTTGATGCAGCAGTCGGAAAAAAGGATCTTTCACTTGAAAATTTTCATATCATAGATACAGAAGAAAATAAAAACGGACTTTTTACTGTTAATGGTATGAAAAAACCGCTTTACTACCTGTACATGTTCTGGTTTGAGCTCTTTGAAGATATTACGGACTGCGGCCCCGGCTATATAGTGACACGCAGCAGTGAAAATTACAGCATAATAGTGTACAATAACAGTCCTGTGCTGCATTCTGAGATGATATTTGATTTCAATAATGTTTCAAGAAAGCACAAGCTTACTCAGAAAATACTATCTGCAAGACATTCATGTATTTCCTACTGGCAGCAGCTCGATTTCATGCCTGATATGGATCAGGAAGACTATCGATGCATAGAAAATATGACAATACCGGAAACGTCTTTCAGGATCGTTCCCGGTATGAAAAATTATCAGCATATAACCAGTCTTGAGCCTATGGATATAGCTCATATAAAATTCTTCAGAGAATGAGTCTGCTCCTATGCAGCTCTGTACAGCTTAGAATCCGAGTCCGAAATTAGCCTTGACTCTTTTCATCGTCTTCTCTGCGATAGTGTTAGCTCTGTCTGCACCGTCACGCAGTATCTGTTTTAGCTCTTCTGTTTCTCTGATCTCATTGAAATTCTGCTTGATAGGCACGAGCGCCTCCTTTGTGATCTCGACCAGCTCTTTCTTGAAGTCGCCGTATCCGCATCCTGCAAAGTCTGCAACGATATCATCTATGCCCTTTCCTGAAAGCGCACTGTAGATATTGAGCAGGTTGCTCACGCCAGGCTTGTTCTCAGGATCGAATCTGATCTCGCCGTCTGAGTCTGTAGTCGCACGCATGATCGATTTTTTGATCTTGCTGTCTTCGTCGAGAAGTGAGATCCTGCTGTGGATGTTCTCGGCGCTCTTGCTCATCTTCTTTGTCGGATCGTCGAGAGCCATGATACGTGCGCCTTCCTTCAGGAACCTTCCGTCAGGTATCACGAATGTGTCCTTGAATCTGTTGTTTACTCTTATAGCGATATCTCTGCATATCTCTATGTGCTGTTTCTGGTCGTTGCCGACAGGAACTATATCAGTGTCATAGAGCAGTATGTCTGCCGCCATAAGGATAGGATATGTGAAAAGTCCTGCAGGTGCTGATTCCTTGCCTCTGCTCTTATCCTTGAACTGTGTCATTCTCGAAAGCTCACCTGTGTATGAGCTGCATGTAAGTATCCATGAAAGCTCTGAATGTCCGCTTACATCCGACTGAACGAAAACAGTCGATTTTTTCGGATCCACACCTATCGAAAGGTACAGAGCCGCCACATCGAGTATATGCTTTCTCAGTTCCTTAGGATCCTGCGGAACCGTTATCGAATGCAGATCGACTATGCAGTATATGCATTCATTGTCATCCTGAAGCTCTACGAACTGCTTCAGCGCTCCGAGATAATTTCCCAGATGGATATTTCCTGTAGGCTGTACGCCGGAAAAAACACGTTTCATAATATCTCCTTAAATCAAAATATATATTACAGTTTCATTTTAGTCTGTTCCGGCTCACTGCCGTCACTTTTCTTTTCGGCTTTATTTTTGAGTGCGAGCTCCATATCGCGTTCATGTTCATCCTCACGGATGACCTTTGCCATCGATATGATATTCGACTCGTCATCAGTGCGCATTATCTTGACGCCCTGTGTAGCTCTGCCGAGCTTCGATACTTCGTCAGCTTTTATCCTTATGATAGTTCCCTCTGAATTGATGAGAAGTATCTCGTCATCTTCGTCAACTACCATTGCACCTATCAGTCTGCCTGTCTTCTTGAACTTGCTCTTGTCGTATGTCAGCAGTCCTTTGCCGCCTCTTGCCTGGATCTTGTAGTCCTTTACAGGAGTCCTCTTGCCGAATCCGTTGCTCGTTACCACGAGAAGCTCCTCATGAGGCTGTACGAGCTCCATCGATACGACTTCGTCATCGTCTTCAAGCTTGATAGCTCTCACGCCGCCTGCGATCCTTCCCATAGGACGCACATCATCTTCTGAGAAGCATATGCATTTGCCGTTCTTTGTGATTATGATAACATTGTCGCTTCCGCTTGTCTGCTTGATCGCAACGAGTTCATCGTCATCTTTCAGATTTATGGCTATGAGGCCGGTCTTTCTGTTGGTGTCGAACTGCGATATCGCAGTCTTCTTTATCGTACCGTTCTTTGTCACTGCCATCAGATACTTGTCGTCACGGAAGTCTCTGAACGGTATCACTGCGGTGATCCTTTCTCTCTGCATCAGATTCAGGAAGTTTATCGCAGGTGTTCCCTTGGCTGTTCTAGTAGCTTCAGGGATCTCATATGCCTTTATCCTGTGCACTTTTCCTGTATTTGTAAAGAACATCAGGTTGTCGTGCGTCGATGTCATTATCAGATCGCTCACGAAGTCGTTTTCTCTCGTAGTGAGACCTGTGATACCCTTGCCGCCTCGCTTCTGAGTCTTGTAGGTGTCAGCCGGTATCCTCTTGAGGTATCCCAGGTGAGTCAGTGTTATCGCAACCTGTTTTTCCTCGATAAGATCCTCGTCATCCATATCGCTCATATCAGCGACTATCTTTGTCCTTCTCTCATCTCCGTACTTCTCCCTGATCTCGAGAAGCTCGTCCTTTACAACTCCCATCAGCATCTTTTCATCTGCCAGGAGCATGTTGTAGTACTCTATCTTCTTACGCAGTTCTTCATATTCATTCTCGATCTTTTCTCGTTCCAGTCCCTGCAGTCTGGCAAGTCTCATGTCGAGTATCGCCTGTGCCTGTATTTCAGAAAGACCGAAGCGGTCCATCAGCTTCTGTCTTGCATCATTGTAGCTGGATCTGATGATCTTTATTATCTCGTCTATGTTGTCGAGTGCGATCCGCAGACCTTCCAGTATGTGAGCTCTGGCTTCGGCCTTGTTGAGATCGAACTGTGTCCTTCTCGTCACTACTTCCTTCTGGTGCTTCAGATATTCACTGATGATATCGTAAAGGTTCAGAAGTCTGGGCTGTCCGTCAACGAGTGCTATCATTATCATGCTGTAGTTGTCCTGCAGCTGTGTATGCTTGTAAAGCCTGTTCAGCGTGATCCTCGGATTAGCATCCTTCTTCAGCTCGATGACTATGCGCATGCCGTTTCTGTTGGACTCATCTCTTATAGCAGAGATCCCGTCGATCCTCTTGTCCTTTACAAGTTCACCTATCTTCTCAAGAAGTCTGGCCTTGTTCACCTGGAAAGGGATCTCGCTTATTATTATCTGCGAGCGTCCTCTGTCTGTCTCTTCTATATTCGCAACAGCTCTTACTGTGACTTTGCCCTGTCCTGTCCTGTAAGCTTCTCTTGCACCTTTCTTTCCCAGTATCTGAGCTCCCGTAGGGAAATCAGGTCCCTTTATGATCTCCACGAGATCGTCTACAGTGCAGTCCTCGTCATCTATCATCTTAACTGTAGCGTCGATGACTTCGCCGAGATTGTGAGGCGGTATGGATGTAGCCATACCTACTGCTATACCGTTGCTTCCGTTCACGAGAAGATTCGGGAATCTTGAAGGCAGTACTACAGGCTCCTTCTCCTCTTCATCGAAGTTCGGCATGAAGTCGACAGTGTCTTTGTCTATATCGCGGATCATTTCCAGCGAGAACGGAGACATCCTTGCCTCTGTATAACGCATTGCCGCAGCGCCGTCTCCATCGACTGAACCGAAGTTTCCGTGTCCGTCTACGAGAAGATATCTCGTAGAAAAGTCCTGAGCGAGTCTTACCATCGCATCGTATATCGAACTGTCACCGTGAGGGTGGTATTTACCCATTACTTCACCGACGATACGCGCCGATTTCTTGAACGGCTTGTCAGGTGTTATGCCCAGACCGCTCATTCCGTAGAGTATTCTCCTGTGAACAGGCTTCAGTCCGTCACGAACGTCAGGAAGAGCACGTCCTACGATAACGCTCATCGCGTAATCTATATAGGAGTTTTTCATCTCGTCATGTATCTCATGCTGGATCATCTTCTGATCTTCTAATAAATTCGCCATTTACTTAAAAACTCCTCCCCTCTAAATATCCAGTGTCGCGAGTGCCGCATTCTGTTCTATGAAATGTCTTCTAGGCTGCACTTTATCGCCCATGAGCGTAGTGAATATCTCATCCGCAGCAGTGGCATCCTCAACAGTTATCTGGATCAGAGTCCTGTTGTTGTAATCCATGGTTGTTTCCCAGAGCTGATGGAAGTCCATCTCTCCGAGACCTTTGTAACGCTGTATGTCGGCCTTTCCCGGCTTGTCCGCGAGCTCCTTCATCAGCTTTTCCTGCTCTCTTTCCGAATATGTGTAGTACACTTCCTTGCCCTTCTTTACCTGGAAAAGCGGCGGCTGCGCAGCATAAACATAGCCCTTTTCGATAAGAGGAGTCATATATCTGTAGAAGAACGTCAGCAGGAGCGTCCTGATGTGCGCACCGTCGACGTCGGCATCTGTCATGATGATTATCTTGTGATATCTCAGCTTTGATTCATCAAAATCAGGTCCGATATTGCATCCGAATGCTGTGATCATGTTCTTTATCTCATCTGAGTTCAGGATCTTGTCGAGCCTTGCCTTTTCGACATTGAGGATCTTACCTCTGAGCGGCAGCACCGCCTGTCTGAGCCTGTCTCTTCCCTGCTTAGCGCTTCCGCCTGCGGAATCGCCCTCGACAAGGAATATCTCTGAAAGCGCAGGATTTTTCTCCGAACAGTCCGCGAGTTTTCCCGGCATCGAGATACCGTCGAGAACGCTCTTTCTTCTCGTCAGCTCTCTGGCTTTTCTTGCAGCTTCTCTGGCTCTTGAAGCTCTCAGACACTTGTCTATTATGATCTTTGCCTGCGTAGGGTTTTCCTCGAGGAAAGCCATCACGTTCTCTGCCGCAGCAGTTTCAACGAATCCGCGCATCTCGCTGTTTCCGAGCTTTGTCTTGGTCTGTCCTTCGAACTGCGGCTCTGTGAGCTTTACAGAAACGATAGCAGTAAGACCTTCTCTGACGTCTTCGCCTGACAGCGAATCATCGTTTTCCTTGAGTATCTTCGTCCTCTTGGCATAGTCGTTTATTATTCTGGTCAAGGCAGTCTTGAATCCCACCATGTGGAATCCGCCCTCTGTAGTGTTGATATTATTTGCATAGGAAAGAAGCATCTCGTTATATCTGTCAGTGTACTGCATAGCAACTTCCACTTCTCTCTCCTTGTCAGCCACTTCAAAATAGATGACATCAGGATGCAGAGGCTCCTTGTTCGTATTGAGATGCTTTACGAATTCCCTGAGGCCTCCCTCATAATGGAATTCCTCTTCCTTTTTCCTGCCTTCTCTCTCATCTTTGAGAGTTATCTTGATGCCCTTGTTGAGGAATGCCATCTCTCTGAGCCTTCTTTCGAGCACTTCGAAATCGTATTCCGTCTCGTCAAAAATTTCAGGATCCGGCCAGAACGTGGTCTTCGATCCTGTTTTCCTCGCATTACCTATCTCTGTGAGCGGGCTTGTAGTCTTGCCCTTTGCATATGTCTGTCTGTAGATCTTGCCGTTTCTCTTTATCTCTACTTCCATCTCTGTGGAGAGAGCATTTACAACGGATGCACCTACACCGTGAAGTCCTCCGGAAACCTTGTATCCTCCGCCTCCGAACTTTCCGCCCGCATGGAGCACTGTATGGATGACTTCCACGGCCGGTATCCCGAGCTTAGGATGCTTGTCAACAGGCATCCCTCTTCCGTTGTCTTCAACGGTAATGGAATTGTCTTTGTGTATAGTGACATTTATAGTACTGCAGAATCCGGCAAGAGCTTCGTCGATACTGTTGTCCACTATTTCGTATACGAGATGATGGAGTCCTCGCGGTCCTGTACTTCCTATATACATACCAGGCCTTTTTCTTACAGCTTCAAGGCCTTCAAGAACTTGTATCTGCTCAGCGCCATACTGCTGGATATTTTCGTCTTTCGCCATTCCCTGATCTCCTTTTTTACAATAAAAATACTTTTGCTATTATATCATAATTCTTTATCTTTGACAATTTTAAAAGCATTTTAGACCTAAATCTTCACGCAACCTTAAAAAAACGCTCAAATCAGCGTTTTTCAATATAAAAAAGCCTGATTACAATGGAGTGATACTTTTGAATTTTCCATTTATAACCAGACTTTCCCGGCTTCTATATTTCTATTTCTACTTCACCTGAATTTATTTTGAATATCTTTCCCTCCGGAAGCGACTTCGCCACCTTTCCCGATATATCGGTAGTCGTTATGAAAAGCTGATTGCCGCCGAGTGAATTTATCAGGTATGTCTGCCTGTCGTTATCGAGTTCGGACAGCACATCATCGAGCAGCAGTATCGGTTTTTCTCCCATCTCATCTTCTATGAGCTTTATTTCCGAAAGCTTCAGTGAAAGCGCCGCAGTACGCTGCTGTCCCTGCGATCCGAATTTTCTCAGATCTACGCCGTCTGCAGATATTTTCAGATCGTCCTTATGAGGTCCGATACCTGTCGTCCTGTTCCTGATATCATCATCACGCGTCTTCAGCAGTTTCTCATAAAAAACACGCTCGGTGTCCGCCGGATCCGCTGACTTTTCTACATTTGCCTCGTATTTCACATTCAATGTCTCTTTGCCGCCTGATATGCTGCCGTGTATTTTCTTACTTATGTCGTTTATTTTGAGTATGAACTCATCACGCCTCGATATCACTTTCGCACCGTACCTTGCGAGCTCGTGATCCCAGATATCCAGTATCGATATGTCGATAACACTTTCCTTGAGATACACATTGCGCTGTCTGAGCACTCGCTTATAGTTGCTCAGATCACTGTAGTATCCTGGTTTTATCTGGCACAGCTCTCTGTCAATGAATTTTCTCCTCTTTTCAGGTTCGTCCTTTACTATCTTCATATCTTCCGGAGAAAATATTATTATGAAGATACGCTCGAGCAGCTCAGACGTCTTTTTTATCCTGACACCGTCGAGCTTTATGCCTTTTTTACCGTCTTTCGTGATGACTATCTCAGTGGTATGTTCGTCATCGTCAAAAAATGCAGTCGTCCGCATCCTGCAGAAGTCGCTCCCGAACCTGATGAGCTCTCTGTCCTTTGATGTCTTGAATGATCTCGCCATCGAATTGAGATAGATGCTCTCCAGCAGATTCGTTTTTCCCTGCGCATTATTACCGATGAAAATATTTACATTTTTGTTGAATGAAACGTCCAGATCCTTGTAGTTTCTGAAGTCTTTCAGCTCTATTCTCTTTACAAACATGCTACATCTTAGGTATTCTTACCGGAAGTATCAGATACTCGTAAGCATCTCCCTGTGCAGGTCTTACGACGCATGGAGATGTTCCGGTCCTGAAATTCATGGATATTTCCTCATCATCTATGGCTTTCAGTACGTCTATCACGAATTTGGAATTGAATCCGATCTCAAGATCATCGCCTGTCTTTTCCATGATGATCTCTTCCTTTACATTTCCTTCCTCTGATCTCGATGTGATCGTGAGAAGATTGTTGTTTACCGTCATCTTTATAAGGTTGTTCTTTCCTTCTTTTGCCAGCAGAGATGCTCTCTCGATGCTCTCAAGCAGCAGCGATTTTCCAGTAACGACAGTTATGGTATTGTCTTTAGGAATGATATCCTTGTATTTTATGAATTCGCCTTCCATCAGACGCAGTACGATCTCTGTGCTTCCTATGATGAATGTCGCTTTTTTCTCGCCCAGCAGTATGCTGATATCCTCATCGCTTTCATCTTCTGTTATTATTTTGCTTATCTCGTTCATTATCTTGGCTGATATGATGAACCTGCTTTCACGATCACTTGTCATAGCTTCATTTGCAAGCGCAAGTCTGAATCCGTCAAGAGCGACCATGCTGACTTTTTCTGTGCCTATCTCGGTAAGTATACCGACGAGTATGCCTTTTGATTCATCCACAGATGCTGCAAATGATGTTTTTCTGACCATATCCTTGAAGATATCTCTGCTGAATGTCAGACTTTCATTTATTTCTTCTTTTTCACCTATCTTAGGAAATTCTTCCACAGGGAAGCTCACTACAGAAAATTCCGATGTGCTTGTCTTTATAGATATCAGATTGTCGCTGTCTGATTCGATAAAGATCTCTTCGTTAGGCAGTTTTCTTATGATATCTCCGAACAGTTTAGATAAGACAACAGATGAACCTGACTCCTGCACTGAAGCTGACACTGTTTTCTGTATACTTATCTCGAGATCAGATGCCGTCAGAGTCAGAGTTCCTTCCTGATCTGCCTGTATGAGTATTCCTTTAAGTATAGGCAGAGTAGTTCTGTTTGATACAGCTTTTGAAACTGTGTTCAAGGCTTTTGCCAATGTTTGCTGGTTGCAGGTGAATTTCATAAATATCCTCCGAATCAAAAAATCATTTATTATTTATTATATATATTTATAGTAGTTGTAGTAGTAGGGCCTGTTGATACTGTTGATAACTTTTGAAGCCCTTGCGAACGCTTGTTTTTTTGTTCTTTAAAAACTGTGGATAACTTGTTTTTTTTGTTAACACTGCATGTTGATAAGTGATATGTAAAATCACAGGTCGTCTTTTATGCGTCGTATCTCTTCGTTCAGCAGGCTGTCCGTTTTCAGCTGCTCGGAAATCTTTTCGTATGCGTGCAGCACCGTAGTATGATCGCGGCCGCCGAAGCAGTTTCCTATCTTAGGCAGCGAGGAGTCTGTGAGTTCTCTGCAGAGGTACATTGCTACCTGCCTTGGATGCGAGAATTCACGCTTTCTCTTGGCCGATTCTATATCTGCGACTTTTATATTGTATTTCTTGCAGACCGATTTTTTTATCGATTCGCACGATATATCAAGGTCGCTGTTCGAAAAGATGTCGCTGAGGTTTTTCTTTGCAAATTTTACAGTTATCGGTTCGCTGAATATCTTGGAGTAGCTTATTATCCTGGTGAGAGCGCTCTCGAGTTCTCTTATGTTGTATTTGACTTTTTCGGCTATAAGGTCGATGACTTCAAGTGTATCGTCGTCATTGAGATTTATATTTTCAAGCTGAGCCTTGTTTCTGAGTATAGCTACTCTTGTTTCGAAGTCAGGCGG
Source organism: uncultured Clostridia bacterium (assembly GCA_934247125.1). Classification (GTDB taxonomy): domain Bacteria; phylum Bacillota; class Clostridia; order Peptostreptococcales; family Anaerovoracaceae; genus Lentihominibacter. The sequence goes on along the minus strand of CAKQIZ010000007.1, from coordinate 947 downwards.
CTGTATGTCAGCGATGACGTTCCACTGGAACCTCGAACGCAGTCGTTCATCGAGGTCTGTGAGCTTGCTCGGGTGACGGTCACTTGATATCACTATCTGCTTGTCACATTCGTAAAGTGCATTGAAAGTGTGGAAAAACTCCACCTGAGTGCTTTCCTTGCCTTCAATGAACTGGATATCGTCTATCAGCAGCACGTCGACATTCCTGTATTTATTTTTGAAGAATCTCATTTTGCTGTTGTAGTTCTTTTTATCCTGGATAGCTTTTACGAGCTCAGAAGTGAACATCTCAGATGAAACATAAAGAACCTTTGACGACGGATTGTTTTCGAGTATGTAGTGACCTATAGCGTGCATGAGGTGAGTTTTTCCAAGTCCTGAGCCTCCATACAGGAAAAGCGGATTGTATGCTGACGCCGGTGACTCTGCGACCGAAAGAGCTATCGCATGTGCATAGTTGTTGTTCGAGCCGACTACGAAATTATCGAATTTGTATCTTGGGTTGAGAAAATATTCCTCTCTGAATTCTTCTTCTGCATTCTGATTTTTTGGCGGCTGCGGCTTTTTTCCCGCTGTGCCGTTCATGATGCTTTCGATCTCTTCCTCAGATTTTTCCTTTATAACTACCCTGTATCTCTCGTTCATCACGCTCTCGACAGCCTGCTCGAATATTGAAATATAGCGGTTATTGAGCACTTCGACAACAAAGCTTTCTGATGCTGCCACGTGAAAGACTCTGGCGTCTTCATCTATTTCGAGAGGTACGAGGGGCTTGAACCATGTCCTGTAGCTTACATCGGTAACATTGCTGTTTATTTCTGCAAGTATATCTCTCCATGTTTTTTCATCAGTTTTTTTTTTCATAAGTAAATCCTCTCCATAAGCGATGGATATATAATATCAAAAAAAGTTATCCACAAGCAATAGGTTGATAAAATTTGTTGAAA
>CAKQIZ010000006.1 GCA_934247125.1 uncultured Clostridia bacterium | reverse complement strand
TGATCGTCAGCACCGGCGCGAACTGGTCGCCCACGCCGTCGAACCGGCAGTAGTTGGCCGAGAAGCCGCGGTTGCCGGTCTGCGCCGTCTCGCCCGCGTACAGCGCGAAGCCGTTGATCGAGCCGGAAATCAGCGCGTTGACCAGGTTCACCGGCAGCGCCAGCGCCACCGTCTCGTCGTTGCCGATCGTGCCCAGCATCGCCGACAGCCCGCCGTAGACCGCCGCGCTCGTGCTGTTGGACACCGTGCCGCTCGCGCCGGTCAGCGTCAGGCCGCGCGCCGTGACCTGAACCGCCGAGGACTTGCCCGAGCCGGACACGCGGTGCAGCCGCAGCGTCGCCGAGCGCACCGTCTTGCCGGACAGCGCCGAGCGGATCGCCGAGTTGTCGAACCACACGCAGCCCTTGCACACGCCCAGGCCGGTCGCGAAGTTCTGCCGCAGCTGCCCGCTCGTCCACGACCCGGAGTTTCTGCAGGTCGCCGTGGTCACCGCGTCATAGCTGGCCGCCGTGAGCGTGCTGGAGCTGGCCGAGGTGCTGCCGCCCGTGGCCGTCGAGCCGGTCGACCACACCTTGCCGTTGCCCACCTCCGTCGTGCCGCCCGTGGGCATCGTGCCGTTCGCCGCGACGATGCCGCCGAAACTGGCCTTGAGCGCGCCCGAGCCCGTGCAGGCGTTGACGATGACGTGCGCCGTCAGGCTGGCGTGCACCGCGTTGGTGAAGCCCGCGAAGTCGCAGTTCCACAGCAGGCCCTTCGAGCCTTCCGTGTAATACACCCCGTCCGTGCCGCTGCCCGAGACGTTCGCGCCGTCGATGCGCACGAAGCTGCACCCGGTCACCTCGACCGCCTTGCCCGTGCCCGCGTACACCGTCATGCCCGTGCCCATGATCGTCACCTTAGCCGAGCAGTACTGCACCGCGATGCCGCCGTAGAACGTCGCGCTGTTGCCCAGCACCTCCAGCACGCCCGAGCCGGTCACACCGTGAATGTCCACCCGCTCGTAGTGGCTGGTGTTGTCCATCGTAATCGAGACGTTGTACAGCAGCCGCTTGCCGTTGATCTTGTCGAGCGCCTGCTGAAGGCTCCTGACCGCCTTGCCCTCCTGCGCCTCGAGCCACGCGTCCGTGTAGTTCGGATTGACCGTGATCTCCGCCGGCCCGTCATACGCCGCCGCCACGTTGGGCGCGGTCACCGACTGCGCGCTCACGCCGTCCTCGCCGACGTGCAGCTGGTTCTCGCCGTCGATATTGACCTCGAAGCTGTCCTTCGTCAGCACGGTCTCCGCGAAGTCGTCGAAGTCGGACTGACTCACCTTGCTGCTGATCTGCGTCGCCTGCTGCGTCACGGTCGACTGCACCTGCGTCACCTCGCCGCTGAGCTGATCGAACGCGGTCTGCGACACCTTGCCCTCGATCTGGCCCGCCTGCACCGTGAGCGTCGACTCGGCCTCGCTCACCCGATCGCCCAGCGCGTTGAGATCGGCCCGACTGGCCTTGAGCGTAATCGCCTGGGCCGTCTGCTTGATCTCCGTGCTGAGATTGGCAATGTTGCCCGTGAGCTCGTCCAGCACCGCCGCATCCGTACTCGAGTCGATCACCGCGCGGAAGGAATCAGAGAGATTTTCGCCGTCCAGGTTGCACAGCACGTACTTGAGCTGCTCGTCCAGCTGCCGCAGATACCCGATAATCTTGCGCATCTGCCTGCTGATATCCTCGTCCCCGCCGTCCACGCTGGGCAAGGGAACCGTATACAGCGCCATATGGCCACCACCTCCTGCCTCCGATTATAGCGCGCCGTCCCTCGCACGCGTCACATCCAACCCCTTCGGTTTGCTCCGATTGTTAATTTTATGTATTTTTGAGGAATTCACTTGACATTTGCGCGATATCGCGCTATAATATAGTCACAAGGTCGAGAGCGACAAGGAGGACAAACCCATGAAAGACTACGTAACCTATTCCTGCGGCCACACCGGCGAGGTGCAGCTCTTTGGAACGAACAAGGATCGCGAGCGCAAGATCAAGTGGTACGAGAAGGAGGCGCTCTGCCCTGACTGCTACAAGGCGCAGCAGGAGGAAAGAGGCAAGGCCCTGGCCGCCGAGTACAACCTGCCCGAGATCACCGGCGTATCCGACAAGCAGATCGCCTTCGCCGAGGCCCTGCGCACCCGCTACCTGATCAACTACGAGGCCGAGCTGCGGAAGCTAACCACGCTACTCCACGAGCTGCACACTGAGCACCAGACCGAGTTTGAGGCCATACTCGCCAATCTGGGCCAGCCCGAAGCCGAATACCTCGCCCAGCGCACCCGCAAGATGGGCCTGGGCAAGGCCTACACCGTGCTCACCACCGGCGAGGCCCGCCAGCTTATCAACGTGCTGAACAACTAATACCAACGGCCTGCCCGGAGAACAGGGAGGAGGACGCAATGGAATCAAAAATCAAAGGGTATTTTACAGCATCTGAATACGGTCGAAGAATCAGATATGGCGAATTCGAGTATCGTGGTCGGACATACTTTGTGAGATATGCCGGATGGTTTGCGGCGAGCGATGAAGAGCCCTGGATGCAGCACAAAAAAGAACAAGAACGTATCGACAGAATCATCGAAGACGAGAGCAAGCCTCAGAAGGAATACAAACCAGAAGACAGCGCAGAATACGCCCTGGATCAATTTTTGAATTATGTAAATAGCTGATTGATACCCCGCCCCGGAGGTAACGAGGGCAGAAAGGAGAATCCCCATGACTATCACTCCCAACAGCCCCGCGAAGGACCTCCCGATCTACGACAAGGCCATCGCCCGTTTCCCACATCTTGCATACGCGCCGGACGCGAAGACGTTTTGCCTTAACCTCAGCCGCTTGGTTATGGTCCCTGGCATCAAGTTCTCGGACTATTTCAAAATTGGTGCAGTTGCCAACGGATGCAACTGGCCCGAGTGATTCTACTAGCCCTCCCGGGAGGGCGAAAGACCGGGAGAAAGGAAATCACAATGGACACCAAGTACGCAAACATCCTCAACCGCGTCCTCGTCACCCCATACACCCTCGACAACGCCCCCGAGACCTGCTACCTGCTCCACGATCCCGGCACCGACCGTGTGTGCCTCACCACCTGCGGCTCCCCCGTGTATTATGAGAGCATGGACGATTACAACGACGACGACATGGACTGCTACCACTTCGGCGACACCTACCCGAGCATCCTGGACTACTGGTTCGCGGTCGGCACCGACTTGCCCAAGTACGGCGACGACGACTCCACCCATGAGGTACTGCGCAGCTGCTTTGGCGCAGGCGCGGCCGAGTGGATCACCTCTCTCCCACTCAAAAACCCGCACAGCGTGCAGATCGGCTACTACAAGCCCATCCTCGATACCCTGGATGCCACCCGTGCGGAAATCGCCAGAGAGCTCCTCCGGCTCATGCTGGATGATGAGGATCGGATCAGGCAGGACCGCCGCCGCATGCCCGACGAAATCGCCGACGGTAGCGAACGCAGCCTCAAAGGCCAAATCCGCGGCCTGGATCGCGCGTTTGCCGTCGTGACCGGCATGATGACTGGACAGTGCCACATGAAAATACTGCTCGATACCCTGCCCGAATCCAATGAGCACGCCTGACCGCATTCGCCCCGCCTGGGGCGTGGATTGAAACGAATCATCACGAAGGAGTGTACTTAAAATGCTGATCTCGCTGGCCGAATACGCCCAAAAACTCAGCCTGAACCACAGTGCAATCCGCAAGCGCGCCGCCTCCGGAGGCTTTGCCACCGCGCAGAAGATCGGCCGCAACTGGGTGATCGACTCAGAAGAGCCGTACGTCGATCATCGCGTCAAGCACGGCCACTATGTCGGCTGGCGCGTGCCCAAGAAGCCCACAGAATAAGCGAAGGGCCGGGAGAAATCCCGGCCCATTATCTTACTCCGTGTTGTGCGCCCTGTACAACGGGCATCGATCGTACCCCTTGAGATTGTCGCAGTGCCTTGCCCTGTGCACCCGTAGCTGCCGCACCTGGCCGAAGCGCACCACCAACGTCCTCGCCCCCTCGCATGCCCCGTCGCACAGCAGCTCGTTGGCGTGCGCGCCCCTGTAGTACGGGCATACGGCTCTGTAGTCGTCGTAGCTCTGGTACTTACTCATCCTGCCGCTCCTTCCCGCTCACGCGCACCTCCACGTCGCCGCTCTCCGACAGCTGGCGCAGGATCATCAGCTGGGCAAACCGCAGCCTCTCGGCCCTCAGCTCCGCGCTCAATCGTCCCAGTCCATAGGCCGCCGCGCCCAGCGCCAGCAGAATCACCGCCAGCACCCAGTAGCTGATCGTAATCATAGGTCATTCTCCCTCCTTCGGCGGCAGGGGCATCGGCATCCAGTGGGTGATATGAGTGTTTATATCGGTTTTAAATATCCCTTCGCATCCACCACCCTTGTAGAATCGTGTGCAATAAACGCTGCCCCTTTCCGTACAGACAATGTATTTGCCTTCTTCTTTCGGCAGCTCGTCCCTGACGCTAATCCACGGGTTCCTCGTGTACCGCTTCATGGCTTGTTTGTACGCAAAATCCTTGCCCATCTCACCCGGGCACCACACAATCGGCGATTTCCATTCGCAACGCAGATCCTTGCACCAGTATTGCCAAGTGTTCTTCTCCACTTCAATCAGTTTCATTTCCTTCCCGCACCCCGGGCACCTCGGCGCTGGCTTATTGCTCATGATAATCCCTCCCTCTGAGGTCGATTGGCACCTCAATCTTGACATACGGCACCTTCTCCAGGGTTTCTGCAATTTCATTCATTATCTTAACAAAATCTTCATGTTTTACACCCTCCGGGCAATCCACATTGCAAATCACATGCGTCAGCGTCACCTCATCGATCACCCGATTGCAGCACAATCGCTTGTAGCGCTCCGGATACTCCGCCAGCTCCCAGTCGATATAACTCACTTTCAGCCCTCCTCCCACGGAAATTCCTGCCGGAAGTCTGCGCCCATCAAGCCGCGCAAGCTGTCCTTCATGAAGAATTTTGTGTACCCGAACTTGCTGTAATAATCAACCAGTTCCGTTATCCATTCTTTTTTAGGGACAATCTTGTCCTTACGGTTTCCCGTTTCAGCGCCGAGAATCGCCCATGGCTGAACCATCTGCCGATACGAAAAAGATTCAAGTATTGGCTCGATGCTGATAAACGTATTGTAACCGAGCGAGAAAAAATCTCTGTCATCCTTGCGCGTTACGGATGTGCCGTACCAGTGCTGCTTTGGCAACTTTCCCTCGAGTTGCAGCTCTATGTATCTTTTCGGATTCTTGGTGAGAAAGAGATACCGATGCTGAGGCGCTGCTTCGCAAGCCTCGAATACCTGCTGAATCCATTCCAGCGGCACCCAATCCCCGAACAGGTCGGCCATGCTGCACACGAAGATGTTGCGCGGCTTTTTCCAGCGCTGCGGCTCGTCCAGCTTATAGCGGTGAAACGTCGGGTCGAAGAAATACGGGTAAGGGGCGGTCTTCTCGGCTTTTGCGTCGAAGTACGGCTTATCTAAAACGTGGGGCTTTCCAGTGGGATACTCCCAGATCACACCTACATTTTCAACCGGGTCTTCGACATCGTGATAATGTGGTGCTACACGACAGCCTCCACCAAACCTTTCCGCAATCCTCCGCGCGTAGCAGTATTCACATCCGTGCAGACAGCCGGTCACCGGGTTCCAGGTCACGTCTGCCCAGTCGATTTTCGTTTTGCTTCCCATTTTCATTTCACCCCTCCTCAATCGGCCTAATCCCCAGCTTCGCGGCGATGTCGGCGGGGATGGGCTCATCCATGCATTGTCCGCAGTTTTTCTCTTTGCACTTAAATCGGCTGCAATCATCGAATTCGCACGGGCTTGGGTCTCGGCCCCTGTCCGGGAACATGCTATTCTGCCACTCATTCCACGTCGGATACCTCGACGCCGGGTGCTCCGCCGCCCAGGCCATTATGATTCGCTCCACTTCATTGTAATCCACGTCGTCCTGATCAGCGGCAAGTCGGCAAGCTTCTCCGTTGTCCAGCGGACAATTGCGGCTGTTGCACATGCCGCCGTGCGCCGCGCACATCCTTTTCGCTTGCCGCATGACTTCAGTAAACTCAGCCATTGCTATTTGCCTCCTCCCAATTCTCGCCCTCGCACGTCGGGCAAGGGCACTCCTTGTCGCAGTCCGAGCAGTAGTCAACGTCCGTATTGACGCACTTGTGTGCGCAGATTACGCACATCTCCTTGCCCTTGTACCACAGATGCCTTATATCGTGATTGGCTTGCGCCAGTTGTACAATTCGGTCAGCCGCGGCCCTCAGCCGGTCGGTTGTGTTGTAGCTATAGCCGCCCGGCATCTCGTCCATGGCCTTTGCCAGCGTCCGCAGCGCCTGAATCAACTCCTTATCGCTCTGTATCATGCTCACCCTCCTTCTGCGTCTTGCGCGCCGCCTTGAGCTGGTGCTCACGCTCCAGGCACGCCGTACAATGCTTATACTCGCTATCCACCGGCTTGCCGCATCTCAGGCACAGCCCTGCTTCCGCGCGCCTGGCCTTGCGGGCCGCCTGCCGTGCTGCCGCTCTGGCCGCGCACTCTGTGCACAGCTGGCTGTTTGCGGTATGTGGATTACGTCCGCACACTACGCACCGGCCAAGTCTCAGGCATATCTCCTTGCGCGCCTTCGCGTACTCATTGCTCGTCATCGTACCACCCCCATCCAGTCATACCCATCCACCCTGAGCTCCTCGCCCAGGTCCTTTTCGGCGATGGACTTGTTTCCCCGGCCGTGCTCTCTGGCCGCGCACAAGCCCCTCTGAGCCGCCCAAAGCTCGTAGGGTACCCAATATACCCTCGCGCGCTCAAAGCGCGCCAGAACGCCCGCCAGGCCGCCCATGCACTGCACGCTGGCCAGGTATGCCGCCTGATGCGGCCGAAGTCGGCTCAGCTCCAGGCGCTTGCCGGCACAGTCCTTGGCGTCGAACGCCACGCAGCGCCCGTCGGACAGCACCCCGACATAGTCCACCGCTGCCTGGCCGATGATCCGCGCCAGCGGGAAATCGACCACCACGCTCGGATCATACTGCCTCGTGATCAGCGCCTTGCCCTGCGCCATGTACTCCTCGTGCTGCCGCTCGAGCGCCCGCTCCAGGCTCAGCCCGCGGTTGGCGTAGTTGTCCACTGGGCGCTGGCGCGCGCCGTCGAAGAGGCTCAGTTGCTTATTCACCTGCCGCACCTCCGATCATGAGCTTGTCCATCAGCGGCCCGGTCAGCCGCGCCATGTCCGCGCGCACCGCCTCCGGGATCTGTACTCGCTCGCTCTCCTGGGCTACCATGGCATTGTACCTGCGCTCAAACTGTGCGCTGCGCACGCTGGTATCCTCGTCTCCGGCGCACACCTCCTGCCAACCCCCGATCATTTCGACCGCCCGCCAGATTTTTGGCCCCAGCGCTTTGCGCGCCGCATCGGGCCGATAGTATCCGTACAGGCTCACTGCCTTCTTGACTCGCGCCCAGGCCTCACCTGCGGCCAGCGTGCCTTGCGCATCCTTCGCCGCATCGGCCACCGCGCCCCGGATATCGGCTATGCTCGGCGGGTACTTGAGTGTGGCGCACATCCGCTTGCAGGCCGCGCCCACCACCTCGGCGGGCAAATCCTTGAGCATCTCGTGCCACACGCCCACGCTGATCTCATCCATCCTGATCTGTGTCCCCGGATACATGGCAATAATCGTCTGCATCAGGGTGATGGTCTCCACCTTATTCATTGCTGACCCCTCCTTCGGCCATGTACTTGCGTTTCAGCTGCTCCAACCCCGCGATTCGTGGGTCGGGCTGTGTCAGATCGTCCTCTTCCTGGGCCTTCGCCGCCTTGGCCAGATTACTCGCCGTCCCCAGCAGCCAACGTCGCCAGTCCCTGATCACTTCACCCTTCGCATCGCGCCAGCCGTTGGCCGCATTGATCGTGACAAATCGATCTGCATCAATCTGCAGCCCCAGCGTCTCCGCGTACTCCCTAACCTGCTCCCCCGTCGGGGGCATACCACTACCACCACCACCCTCCCGCGCGCACGCGGTAGTAGTGGTACTCCCCGGTTGGGTTATGTTGGTATTGTTGGGTACGGTATGGTTAGGTATGGTATGGTATAGCCCCGTTAGGCTAACATTTTTTTTGGCGTTAGGCTCACGTGTTAAGTCTTCAGCATCTAACGTTTCCTCACGCGTTAGGCTAACGCTTTCTGATGCGTTAGGTTGGGCGTTAGGTTGGGGGACTTTCTTCCTATTATAATAGGACTGTTGCCTCCGGCGGTTCCCCTCACGCTTGAGCTCGGCTTGATCTCTGGCGACAATGTATGCCGATGTGTACGCATCCCACTTGTGCAGCCGCCCGTCCTCATCGACATATCCGCTGGCAAGGAGCGCACGGCAGAAGGTCTCCGGATCGCCGCTCCATCCCGCGGCCCGGGCGATAAACCCAGGCCGCAGCCGCATAATGTATCCGTCCGGCGCGTTATCCAGCGCCCACAGCCACAGCATGGCCATGTGCCCGACCGCCTCCGCCTGACTGATCCCCAGCTCATCCATCAGTTGATACGTCTTGATGTGGGTCGGCAGGCTCTGATGTAGTTCAATCCAGGCCATATTGCATCTTCCTTATGCGTTTCAGCGTGCGTACCACTTGTGGGTTGCCATCCTTATCCGTATTGATTTTACACGTGTCGCCGCACGGGAGCTTGAGTGTAATATTATTCGCAAGACCATCTGCAACGGCTCTCACCAATCCGGAAAGCATCGTACACACTTCTTCGCTCTCCGGCATAAATCCATATTGAGAGCACTCGCTCCCAACAAGCGATTCGATTTTGCCGTACATTTCATTTGCGTTGCGCATGCGTCTGGCTTGATCACAGGAGCAATGCCAAGAGATATACTTGTTGGCCTCCGCGCCCTCCATCGGCTCGCTGGCGTTGAGCGTGGCCATCTGGCCGCAGTACATGCAGGTACCCGTAATGCTGTAGGTTGCCATGATCTAGTCCTCCTTTCAGCGCCCTCAGAAGGGCAGCTCCCCGTCGTCCACCGGCTGGAATTTGCCCATCGGCCTCTGGTCTCCCGCCTGCTCACCGCCGGTCGGCAGATAGACGACGAAGTCGCAGTTGAGCGTGCGATACCGCTTGCCCTGATACTCGTGCTCATCCACCCTGCCGCAGGCCAGCACCGTGTCGCGCTCGTTGATGCCGCTGCAGTACTGCGCCAGGCCGCCCCAGGCGACGCAGTTGGCGTACTTGCCCGCGCCGTCCTTGTCCTTGCCCAGGTAGATGGAGAAGGAGCATCTGGGAGTCCGTTTTTCGCCGGCCTCGCCGAATTTGAATTCGCCTACGGCCATGCCCGCGACGATCACCGTATTACCCTGTACAAGCTGCATCTTACTCGCCCTCCTTGTCATTATCCGTTCCCGCGTCCAGCATCATCGGCTGGACCGCCGCCCGAAGCTGAGCCGCCTCAGTCGCATCCACGCGTCCCTTGCATCCGAACGTGATCTGGCTGTATCCGATGCCGCCCGCGTTGGTCGCGCCGACCAGGGAAAAGCTCGTCACTACGTCCCACGGCTGCAATCCCCTCGGGCTGAGCGTCCGCGCCACGTACTGCGCGTAGTTGCCCACGCTCATCGTCGGCACCCGCAGGAGCACCGGAAGCGCCTGCCCCTCAAGCAGGATCAGCAGCTCCACCATGTTTCGGCAGGCCTTGCCCCTGCCGCCGTCCTTGCTCCCCATCCGGTTGCGCGGGCAGGTCCGGCACACGTGCTCCATGCCGTCCGCGTCCCAGCCGCTGATGCCGTCATGGCTCGCACAGAGCGGAGCTTGGTCGCCGCCGGAGCCGTAGGGCTTGTCCCAGTAGGCGTTGGTGAAGGCCGAGGCCAGGATCACACCGTCGAATGATTTGGCATAATCCGCTCCGTCATCGCCCGGCATTTCGAAGGCCTTGCCTCCGCCCGCGGGTACCTTGATCTTGGCCGTGGGCAGCTCGCTCGCCCCGGTCAGCGCCTCCATCGTGCGCCGCATGATCTCCGCCGTCTCACTGAGCGCGAAGTCTGCCATCGGCAGCTCCGCAATCTGATTAGTCAGTCGTCCCATTGCTCTTATCCTCCTTAATCGCAAATCTGCGTTGTACATTTCGGTCGCAAATCTTGTCCAGGTTGATGCTCGGATAGAGCGCCATGAGCTTGCTCTTATTGATCGTCGTCCGCTCGCTCGATCTCCAGGTCGCGGACACGCTCGTCCCGGCCAGCACCTCGGCCTCGCCCATCGCCGCCTTGATCTGATTCTCCCGCTCGATGATCTGCCGGTCGAGCGCCCGCTTCTGCGCCTTGAGCGCGGCCAGCTCGGTCAGCGCCTTGTCGGCCTCCTGGTCCGCGCAGGCCGTGGTGCCGTCCTCCCTTGGATACACGCTGCCCAGCGCCGCCGCAGTCGAATCCAGCGCGTCAGGCGCAGGCGGATTATTGGGGATCAGCATGTGGCTGTCCCAGAATGCCTCCTCCGTCTTGATCAGCGCCTCGATGTCGTCCAGTACCTCGTCCCGGCAAATCTTGAATATCAGCAGGTCCGTGCCGTACACCAGCACCGCCAGATACCAGCAGTCCCACCCGGTCACGGCCAGGTAGTGCAGGCATTGGCAGTAGTACTCCATAGGATATTCACCGTTGCGGTATCGCGCCATGGTAATGTCCCGGCTGGTCTTGCACTCAAGCCCCGCCCGCTCGCCGATGATCCGCCGGTCGATGTCCGCCAGCATGCACGGGTGCTCGACGCTCCTGAGCATGCCGTACTCGTGCCGCACCTTGAGGCCGCTGGCCTCCGCAAAGCGCCTGGCCACGTAGTCCTCCAGGTCGCGCCCTTGCCGCATGGCCTCGTTGTCCTCGACGGGCGGCAGCTTGCCTTGCTTGTCCGCCCACACGGAGAACGCGCCCTTGTAGGGGCTGACTCCCATGATCGCGCCCGCATCGCTCCCGCCAATGCCCGTGCGCCGCAGCTCCAGCCACTCGTCGTGGGTCAGCGTGCGCGTGTCCGCGATTGCATCGTAGCTCATAGGCTCATCTCCTCGTACTGACGGCTCAGCGCGTCGGCCTCCCGAATCAGCCTGCGGCTCTCCTCGATCAGCGCCTCCGACCACATGTCGCTGTACACCTGATAGGTGGACTCCTCATTGGGCAGCAGCTTGCGCAGGTCATCCAGCGCGTTCACTACGTGCTCCAGCGCCTCGCAAATTTCCTGCAGGTCTTCGCCGGTATTGACAAAATCGTACATCTGTGTTACACTCTCCTTGCACTATTCCCATTGTTCTTTCCTTGCGGATTTCCCGGGCGGTTGCAGCCGTCTGGGATTTCTTTTTACAATTCTTTCGGGCGGTTGTACCGGTCGGGCGAAGGGTTGATCTCATACCCCGCAAACTCGCAGCCCTCGTAGATTCCCTCGTCCTCCGGCACCTCCAGATACTTGAGGCACAGCCGCCGCAGCTCGCACTCCTTGTACTCGCGCCCGCTCTTGAGGCACATCTTGCATCGCTCTTCCAGCGCCAGGCGAAACAGCATGTGCTCCTCCTCCGCCAGCATGATGATCTCGCCTGGCCGCTTGACCGGAGTCCAGCGCTCAATCCCGATCCGGTAGTCCCGGCTCTGCCGCCTGCATACCTCGATCGAGTCCGCGTCCACCGTCTTGGCCAGGTGGTTGAGCAGGCTGTGCAGCGCGCTCTTCATCAGGCCCAGGTCGCGCTTCAGGTATTTGTAGTCCGCGAAGCGCTTGTCGAGGAATCCCATTGCCGCGTCAAAGCTCCTTGTCAGCAGGTCGAGGGTCATTACGCCTTGCCGCTCTTCGGTGTTCAGGCGCTTTTTTCTTGGTTCCACTGTTTTCCCTCCTTTTCATTTTCTGCTCGCATTCCGGGCAGATGTATCCGCCCGTGCAGTCCCGCTGCGCGCTCACGTTCCAGGCTCGCCGGCAGCGATCGCAAATTTCGCGCCGCATCAGCAGCCGATCAGCGCAACGATCGTCAGCATCATCGCTGCAATCGCCCCCGCGCTGAAGACGCTGACGTAGATCGTCCTGCGCCAGTCGCGCCTCGCCGCGCCCGCGTCCTGCGCCCGCACCGCCTGGTCGATCGTGCGCATCTCCAGCTCGCGGTAGCGGCCGTTGAGCAGCTTCAGGTCGCGGTTTTCCAGCTCCAGCGCCGTGTTCCTCCGCCGGAGCGCGCCGTTCTCGGCCAGCACGCGCTCGGCCATCCTGCGGGCTTCGACGCTCATCACGCCGCTCTCGATGGCCTGCCTCAGCGCATCCGCGCCGCCGCCCACCAGCTTAATCACCCTTGCCGTCTCGGCCATTGGTCTCTCTCCTCTCGATCTCGCCCTGGTACCTGGCCAGCATCCGCTTGCACACCTGCCGCTCGTCATCGGTCCGCGCCAGAGCCGCCTCCGTCGACCAATAGGTCACCAGCTCGGCCAGGCGCTTGTTGCTCGCTGCTCTCAGCACGCTGTATCCAATCATCATGCATGCCACCCCTTAATCGTCCGCGCCAGCCGGTCGGCGATGGTCTCGCAGCCCCGCCGCCAGCGCCAGTGCAGCTCGTAATCGTGCTTGCCCTCGACCATCGTGTACACCGGCAGATTGCCGTCGTGCACCATCCGGTACACGTGGATCGTCGCGCTGTCCGTATTGTGCCGCCCCGCAATCTCGCTATCGCTCCGTCCCAGGCCAATCGCGTCCATAATCCGGTCGTATCGCCTCACCGCGCGCCCTCCTCTCCTGGTATTGGCGGTAATAGGCATTGGCCTGCCGCCAGAATCGCTTCAGCAGCTCGTCTTGCTGTGCCTTGGGCAGGATACATTCGTCGTGGATGCGCACCGTCCCGCCGCACCTGCACCTGAACTCCCGGATGATTGCCATCCCGATCACCTCCGCCTCAGTCGCCCGCCTGCAGCAGCTCGCCGATGGCCTGCACGCCGCGCTCATTGTAGCGCCAGCTCTCGACCTCCTTGCAGCTGCCCTTGGCCTTGTCCATCACCAGCATGCCGTACTCGGCAGTTTTGAGCCCGTGTCGGTTGGCCAGCTTGCCGACCCGATTCGCGCTCACGCCGTATCTGTCGCCGACCTCGCGCGCCGTATAGGTCTTTTCGACCGCCGGCAGGGGCAGGACCATCTCGCCCTCCAGCGCCTTGCTGGCGTAGGCCGCGCAAATCTGCTTGTGAACCTCGCTGCTGCCGATCAGCTCGGCCATCTTCATCCATAGCGCCGCCTGTCGGCTCTGGGCGTTGCGCACCTTCGCGTCGGCCAGCTTCTTTCGGGTCTCGTCATCGACGGGGTTGCGCTTGAGCTTGTACTCGCCGGTCTTGCGCAGCGTCGGAAGCACGTCGTGCGTCACCCAGTGCCTAAACGCCTTGGCCTCCGGCAGCTTGCTGCTCAGCACCAGGCTGTACAGGCCGGACTCGTTGATGAGCCATCCACCGCGCTGTCCTAACTCGATCCCAATTTGGGACTGAGTTCCGGAGTCAATCATTCTGCGGTCTTCTGCGTCCACGTGGTCGACGACCGCCTTAGTGCCTCGCTCATATCCCAGCCTCTCGGCCACGTCCTTGCCCACCAGCCAGCTTTCACCATCAATCTCGATACCGCGGATACGGCCGAAGCGCTCGTGGTCAAATGCCATGATCTCGTTCATTATTTTCTCTCCTTCCTGATTTCGTCCATCGTCTTGCCCTCGTCGGACAGTGCCGTCGCCAGCAGCATGTTCACGATCGCCGAGATGCTCATTCGCCGGTACTCCGGCTTCGCACGCATCGCCAGCACCATGTCAAACACATCTGCATCAAAACAGATCGTCGTACGCTCTTTTTCCAATGCATTCACATCTCCCTCTTGAACTACGTCATGAATGTGTTATAATAATGGTACAAAACGCAAAGGAGTGACCATTATGTATAACCTCTTAGACCGTTTCCTGAACTGGCTCGAATCAACCTTCGGAATCTTTGGCCGCACTATGCAATGGGCCATTTGCTCGCTGATCTACTTCTTCCCGATCTATTTCCTGCCCGTATCCCTGCTGATAAAGCTGCTGGTGCTTGCGGTGATGATGTTTACAGGCTCTCTCGCAAACCTGATTCATCCGCTTCTCAGTCTGGTCTCTTTGTATTTCGTCCTGACCCAGCCGCTCGACACCCTCGGCATTATCTATCTGGTATACTGTGGCCTGCTTCTGCTCGATCAGCTCATCACCTGGATTCCGCTGCTCCGCAAGCGCTGACCTCACGCACCCTTCTTCGCGTCCTCGTAGGCCTTCAGGCCCATGACCACGAGCTTGCCAAGGATCTTGGAAAAGCTCATGCGCCGGAACTCGTCGGTCTTGCGCAGGTCGTACAGAGCGTCCTCCATCTGCTCGTCCAGCAGTACCGGCACGCGCCACTTATCAGTCATCGTCATCACCTCCTCTCGCTTGGTGCATCACCATTATAGCAAGCGTGAGTCACCTTGTCAATCGATCGGTGCATCATTTTACATGATATTTACTCAGGTGATTCTTTACAACAGTGTGCCACTGTGCTATAATAGGTAGCGAAAGGAGGTGAATGAAATGCCGACGAAAAGACCTCGATACAGTCTGACTCTCGACTCAGATCTGCTCGACCGCATCAACCGGTATCAGAACGAGCAAAATATCGAATCTCAGAACCAGGCCATTATCGATCTGGTAAACCGAGGCATTGCGGAGATGCAAGAGCAATACGCCATACCTGCCTTCTCTCGGGAGGAAATGAGCGTCGTCTATGCCTTCCGCTATGCAACGCCGGAAATCCGCTCGCAGATGCTGGCGCTGGCATCTGAATCGGTCGTTGTGGCGCGCATGCGCCGCCGCAGCACGCCGATCCAGCCGCCGAAGTACGACTCGATCACGCTGCTTTACGGTTACGAGAATGCAGGTCCAGAGCGCCAGGCGCAGATCGATTCCATCATCAACGACGCGCTGGCCGAGTCGCTGAATACAAAAAACGAGGCCGCCGAAGAGGCAGCCCCGAAGGAGCGCAGGCACCTGACCGACGAGGAAGCAATCGCGCTTGCACAGGAGCGCTATGGCCATCTCTTCGACCGGCACGACGACGACGAGTTCGACATCGCCCGGCAGGCAATCGACGCGGCTAACGCTGCTGCGCAGGAACGACCGGAATCAACAGGATAACCTTCGCGCCGGTCTGCGCATCCAGATTCTCATAGAGCGTCTGGGTGCGCGGATCATAGGCCGCGCGGACGTGCGGCAGTATGGGCAGGTGGACGGGCTGGCGGCAGGAAACGTATCTCATGTGCTCAACCTCCTATCTGGCTATACCATACTCTATGCCGGCGCGGGATGCAATATGCACAGGCGGGATATCCTGTCCCACCCAAAATCCCGAAAACGGGAAGGAGGAAGCAATGCATGAAATCGCTCAAGCAGCTCAAGGAGGAGCGCGCGCTGACCTATCAGCAGATATCAGACCGCAGCGGCGTGCCCGTCTCCACCATCCACCGAGTGATCGACGGCCATGCCAAGAACCCCGGCTACGAGACGGTGACGGCCATCCGCGACGCGTTGGACGACGCGCCGGACGAGGAGCCTCCGCCCGAGATCGACTGCCACACCTGCCCGCGCGACATGCCCACCCGGCAGGATTACGCGCAGATGTCCGCATCCTATCAGCAGCTGCTCCAGCGCATCGAGGATCGTTTCCGCGCTGCATTGGACAGCAGGGACAAGCAATTTGCCGCCGAGCGCGCCGTCTACGCCCGATGGCTCCGCGTGCTGGCCATCGCCTGCGCCGCGCTGGTGCTGTTTGTCATGTTGTTGCTCGTCATCGATATAACCAACCCCAACGTGGGCTGGGTGCGCACGCCCTGAAGGGAGGGATCACATGGCATACTGCATCTACCTGCGCAAATCGCGCAAGGACATGGAGGCCGAAGCCCGCGGCGAAGGCGAGACTCTCGCCCGGCACAAGCGCACGCTCACCGATCTGGCTACGCAGCGCCACTTGCCCGTGGCCGAGATATACGCGGAGATCGTCTCCGGCGAGACCATCGCCGAGCGCCCGGAAATGCGCCGCATGCTGGCCGCGATTGAGTCAGGCGCATATGAGGGCGTGATCTGCATGGATATAGATCGTCTCGGTCGCGGCGACGGCGCAGACCAGGCGAGGATCCTCAAGACGCTCAAGTATACCCATACGCTGATAATTACGCTCTATGATACATACGACCCGTGGAAATCAGAAAACGACGAGGAATCATTAGAGTGTTCACAGCATTTTGCGCATATGGAGTACCGGCACATTAAGCGCCGCCTGTGGGCAGGCCGCGTTGCCTCTGCCCGCGCCGGGAAATGGCAAAGCCCGCGCGCACCGTACGGGTACACGCGGGTGAAGGCTGCAGGTGGTGCATGGACGCTGGAGCCTGTGCCGATCGAGGCTGACGCTGTGCGCATGATCTATGATTGGTACGGCTCCGGTGAAATGGGCAAAAACAACATTGCCAACGCGCTGAATGATATGGGCCTGCGCACGCACCTGGGCGCTAAATTTGTCCCGTCGGCGATCCGCACAATCTTGGCCAATCCGGTATACCTGGGCAAGATACGCTGGTGCCTCCGCCGGACTAAGACGGTAATCGAGGATGGGCGCGAGTATCATACCCGCCCGCTATCTGATGAGTGCATGATCTACGACGGTCTCCATCCCGCGATCATCACGCAGGCGCAATGGGACGCAGTGCAATCCAGATTTGGCAATAATCCATTGCCGCCATGCCGAGCGTCCGCGAAACTGAGCAATCCGCTTGCCGGCCTGATGTACTGCAGCGAGTGCGGCCACTCAATGATCTACACACCAATGGCTAATCGCACAGATGCATATGCGTACAAGTGCCTCACCCATGGCTGCCCGACATCCGGGATATACGCCAATTACGTATTCGGCCAGCTCGACGAGGTACTCCATGCATGGCGGGCAATGGGCGATCCTCAAGTCGATGCGGCGCGGCCCGCTGAATCCGCACCAGATCCCCGCGCGCTGCGCATCGCCGCCGCACAGTCCACGTTGGACGCATTGCTCGCCCAGCGTACCAAGCTGCAAGAGCTTGTCGAGGTCGGCGCATACACCATCCCCGTGTACATCGAGCGCAACGCGCTCAACGAGGATCGCATCAAGGCTGCGACTGCTGAGCTGGCCGAAGCGCAGCGGGCCGTTGCCCCAGAGCAGGCGATCATTGCCCACTATGAGCAGATCACGCACATCCTAGACGTGGCGGGCAAGGTGCCCGCTGAAGAGCTCAACGCATTGCTCAAGCAGGTAATTGCCAAGATCGTGTATCACAAGTCAACGCGCTGTAACCGTGCAACTAATCCGGCCGAGCACCTAACGCTCGACATCTATCCCAAGGTAGATTAGGCAGGGCACAATAATGCGGGTATCCTGTGCGTTGTGATGAGTAACAACACACATGATACCCGCAGTCCTTACTTGTACTCCTCCACCATCGCGCGAACCCGCGCGGTCTTGGCATGGAGCATAGCCAGATCATCCGACCAGCTCTCCAGTTTGCCGCGCTCGCGCTCGGTGGTAGTCTCGGCGGCCTCGCACTTGGCGATCTTGTCGGCTAGCATGCCGTGCGCCATACGGTTGAACTCAAGGTGCTGTGCGGCCATCACCTTGTACCAATCCGCAGCCGCCTTGTGCTTGCCGGCCATCTCATAGGCCGTCTCAATCTTATCCTGCGCCTCCATCAGGTTGCCCCACATGTCGTGCAGGATCTCAGGGATCTGATGCATGCTCACACCTCCTGCTGCGCAATGCAATCGCGTAGTTCGCGCAGATCGTTATCATCAAACGTAAAGCGACCAAAAAATGGAATATCAAGCGTCAACTTGCCCTGCGCCTGCATCTGCGCGTGCGCCGCATTGTACAGTGCGTCGATATCCACCTGCCCGGCCTCGTCGATGACGCCGAACGCCTGCACGATCTGATTGCCGCGCAGTGCGTAAATCATTTGATTTATGCGCACCATGCCCAAAAAATAGAATGTCCCGAGCGCGAACTGGCGCTTGTCATCCAATCGAGGCATCATCTTAGACTGGATATAGGTTCCAACGCCCGCCGTGATCTGCTGTGCGCTTACCATTGCTCACGCCTCCATTTCGGATGGCGGGGCGCTTGCGCGTCCCGCCGAATCGCTTAGTTGTTGCAGCAGCCTCCGCACTTGGGGATGGGGTTGTACAGAGTCTGCGCCGTGGTGGCAGTACCCACCGTCACGTCGGCCACCTGCTTGGGGTAGAAGGTGGCATTGGCGTAGGTAATGATCGCGTTGTCCGCGCAGCAGCGCCGCTCGGCCTCCATCTTGATCTGCCCCTGCAGATCGGCCTTCACCGCAGCCAGGTCGGCCTGAGCAAGGGCAAAGGAGTCGGCAGTACGCTGGTTGACGACGGCCTGATCGCAGATCTTGTCCTCCATGCCGCGCAGCCTGCCGTCGATGTACTTGTACATCTCAAGCGACTTCTGGTCGGTGTAGGTATTCGCGTCACGGAGTTTCACCTCGGTCTCGAGCTCCGCAATGCGCGCCGACTGAGCCGCCTCGTAACGGTTGACCAGGTGATTCTCGGAGCAGCCGTCCTCGCCGTTGACGTTGACGGTGCGCGCGCCACCCATATTGAGTCCGCCCAGCAGGCCGTTGCCAGCCACAGCCAGGCCGCCCAGCGCCGTGCCGATAATGCCCAGCGCAGTAGTGCCCCTACCAGCAGTATATTCCATTTGATCCACCTCCGCGATAATGTAGTTGTGTGTTGGTGATCACCACAACCATTGTCGCAGATTTGGCCGTTTGGCGGGGGCAAATCTGTACATGGCCTGTGCATCCGCTGGTGATTTTGTGTACAAAAAAGAGGCCGGCCGAATGGCCGGTCTCTCATCCCTTGTTTAACGTCTCAATGATACGAGGCAGGTGTCGTTTGACCGTCCTCCGGTCGCATCCCGCCGCTATTCCCGCCTCCATGTCGGAGGCACAGCACTCCACAAAGCACGCATGCGCAATGCGCCTGTCCAGATCGCAGAGCATCGCGTCGTCAATCCGCGAGCGCATCTGGCTCCGCGTCACGCCTTGAAACGGGTGCTCTCGCACGGCTACTCACCGCCGCTCTCGTCGTCCACGCCTGCGTTGCCCGCATCCGCCAGGCCCTCGCCGATGATGTAGGCGATCACAGACGCGCCGGCCATGATGAGCGCCGTCACCTGAGTGGCCACCTGCTCCGCACCGCCCAGCGCGATGATGAGCATCGAGACGAAGGAGCCGATCGCCGTCCAGAACTTCCTGCTGGTCAGTTTTCGCTTCCAGTCAATTTTAGTCATGGTTCCATTCTCCTTTCTCTTCAAGGTTCTTAATTCGGTGGTTGGCCACCTTAATCTGTTCCTCCAGCACCGGCACGCGCCGAGCGAAGTTGTTGTGCTCGCGCACCTCGCGCGTCAGCTCGTCGAGCTTGGTATCGGTCACGGCCTGCGCTCGCTCCAGCTTGGAGTCAAGGGCGCTGGCCGATCTGGCACTGGTGATAATCACGCCGATCAGCGCAAGGCCACCGGTAATCAGCGCGGTAATGATTGCCTCACTCACTTGCTTGCCACCCCCGACTTGCTGATCCAGGCCTTGATGCCCTTGTACAGGATCCCTACCCAGTCGCCCTGCTCTTCGCCGGAGAGCTCGTACACCTCGCCCTCCTGAGCAAGGCCAACGATACCGTACTGCCTGCCCGGGCCGTTGCGCACATTCCATGTGCCATCTGTGATGGTCGTGCCATTCTGGCCGGCACCCTGTCCGGCCTCGACGATCAGGCCATCAAAGCCAAGCGCCTTGAGCTTCTCAAGCATTTTTTGGGCGTTGTCGCGCACCGCAAACGCGCCGACCTGCACCCTGTACAGTTTGTCCATCTTCGGTTCCTCCTTCGGTTTTTCTGGTTCAGGCGGGATATCCGGCTTCTGATGTCCCATCCGCCGCGCCACCGCCTTGCGCAGGTCGTCCAGGTACACGCCGTGGTACTTAGGCCACCAGTGCGCCACATCCCCGTGATTGTTGCCCCAGCCCAGTTTGTGCGCCGTCGCGTGGTCGATAATCACGTTCTCACCCAGCGGATCGAGGCTAAAGCGCTTGCACAGATAGGCGCAGTAATCCACCACCACGTCCCACATCTCCGCAAAATACGCCTTGTCGCCCAGGTCAGACGGTTCGCAGATTTCAAAGCCGATATGCGTTTTGTTCGCGCTGCCGCCGGTGAGCCAGTTTTGATATCGGTACGGCAAGATCTGCGCCACGCGAATTCGCTTGTCCTTGTCATAGCCGATAAACGCATGCGCGCATACGCTGCGTCCCATCTCCTTGCTGCTATGATTCCAGTGGTTCCCGGCCTTGTTCACGCCGCACTGCTCCGGGCAGTCCACATACCTCTTCAGCCACGGGTTAGGCGCGGCAGTCGAGTGCACCACAATGCCCTTCGGCCCGTCGATCGGCCGTGCGGCCTTGTAGCAGTCGTTATTGGTATGCATCGCAATGATGATGTCAGAATCATTCATTAAGCATCCCCTCCTTTTGCCCAGCATATCACACCGCCGCTTCGCCCCGTCACATCCAACCGCGCAAAAAAGCCCAGGCAATCGCCTGGGCCTCCAGTCACTTGTTCTTTTTGTTGTAGTCCGTCACCCACTTGTCCATGTAATCCTTGCGGTAGTAGTTCTGGCCGGTCTTCTTTTTGATGAGCCCAAGGCTCTCGAGGTCCTTCTGCAGCTTCTCCGCCTCGGCCGTGCGCCCGGAATTGACGAGTTCAATGTACAGGGATCTGTATTTGCTGTTCAGGCTCGTGACCACGCTCGACACGTCCGCGCCGGAGTCGATAAGCTCCTTGGCCACCTGCTTCGCGTCCGCAACGTCGCCTTCGCCCACGGATTCCTTCAGCTCGGCATATCTCGCGCTCTTCACCCAGCCGTTCAGGTCGTCCTCCGTCAGCCCAAGGCTCATCAGCTTCTTCTTCAGGCCGTCCGCGCTGCCTCCGTTCATCACCGCGTCCAGATACTCCTGCTTAAATTCACCGCTTACCTGGCTCCTGATCGTTGCCGTCGGGTCCTTGGCCGTGCTGTTCGCCTCCAGATACTCGGCAATGACACCCACGTCCTCGATACTGCCGGCCCGCATTGCCGCAAAGAGGTTCTCATAGCTGAACAGTTTGGCCGTCAACTGCGCGTTCATATCCTTCTCCTTCGCGGTTTCTTCCTGCGTCTTTGCCTGGTTCGCATAGCGATTGATCGCTGCCGTCACCATCGCTTCGGTAAAGCCGTCCGCCACGATCTGCTTCTGGAGTGCCACGAGCTGGCTTGCCTTGCCTTCCTTGCGCAGCTGGTACGCCTGAGCGATTCGCTCGTCCTTCTCGGCCAGCACGTTCGCCACGCCTTGATCGATCTGCTTCGGGCTCTTCGCGCTCAATCCCTGTGTATCCGCCGCCAGACGGCCGCGAATGCGGGTAATCGCGCGCTGGTCGCCCTCAAGGATCGCCGCGTACAGCGCCTCGTAGTTGTCCGCGAACTTGCCGCTGACCGCCTTGTAGTTGAGCCACTGCGGGTCGGCAATCTTGGCCAGCATCTCGGTATTGGCCATGATGCCGGCAATGGGCAGGCCGGTGATCTGGCTTGCCGCCTTCAGCACCGGGGCAATCGCGCCGTAGGTCGTGGTCTTCTTTTTGTTGTCGCCAACAAAATGATCGACAAACGTCTTCGCCGCTTGAACCGCGTCGGACATGCCCTCGAAGGACATCATCTCCGGCGCGCTGCCTCCCGTAAGGATTTCGTACGCCTGGCTGAATCCCGGAATCATTGCGATCACGTTCAGATTGTCCAGCCAGGAGCCCATGAACTCGTCCGTGTACTCCTTCAGGAAACCCTTTTTCGCGTTCAGCAGGTACTCTATCAGTGTATCGTCGTCATCACGGTGTTTGAACACGTCAAATGCCGCTTCGGCCAGTGCGGTCAGCGCCGCGTTCGCCGCAAAGACGAGTACAGACCGCGCCGCGGCCGTCTGCGCCGCCTTGGATTTGGGATTGCGTCCAAGTTCCATCGCGGATCTGGCCAGCATATTGTAACTCTTAATCGGCTCGGCCTGGAATGCGGTCAGCTCCTTTATGAGTCCATTCTGCGAGCGCATGATCTGGCTGCGGTGCATAATCGAGTCCACGACCTGCGTCTTATCCATAATCCCGTCAAAGCGCTCCGCAACTGCCTTGAAGTAGGCCTCGCTGCCCACCTGCAGCTCCGGGTGAATGCGCTGCGTTTCGCGCTTGACCGCGCGCCACATGGCCGCCCAGGTCACATCGTCCGCTTTGCCTGCGTCAATCAGCCCTCCGGCGGTCTCGACCTTCGTGCGCGCCGTGTCCAGTTTGCTCGTATCTCCCCAGAGTATCTGATCCGCGCTGCGTCCCACGCCGATGTCCATGCCGCTCGCGTTTCCCTTCCACCAGGCCAGCGCCGAATACTTCTGCATTTCGGCAATGTCGGCCTTGTTTCCGAGTTTCAAGCCCTGCGCAAGGTACACCGGGCTGATCTCCTGCGCCGCGCGCGCAATGGCGGTCGGCTGCTGGATCACCACTCGGATTTTGCCAGAGACCGCGCTGCGCTTGTAATTGCCGGTCAGCTTACTCAGATGCGTCAGATCGTCGCCGTACCGCGCGTGGTTCAAGTCCTGCAGCAGCGTAACCATATACTTCCCACCGCCATTGCCCAGCAGGCGTTCCATGCTTTCCTTTACGCTGCCGGTCAGCGCGCCCTCCTCGTTGCGCTGCTTATAGTTCATGTACCCCAGCGCGTCGGTCATGGGCATGGCGAGCCCGCTGTAACTGGCCATTTCAGCCACATGGCGATTAAACACGTCAACCGCATCCATGATAATCACCGGGTTGTTCGCGTTTTTCGTCAACGGCTTCATGAATCCAGGCTGAGTAATCGCCGTCAGGCTGCGGTCCGCGCTCGGTTCACTGGTCTTCAGCACGTTCGGATCGCTGGTCAGCGGCCAGTAGGTCTGCTCAGTAAAGTAATCGTAGAGGTACATCTGCTGCGTCACGTCGTTGCCCCATTTGGCCACGTCGCCCGCGAGATACCCCTGCATTTTATGCGCGAGCCGCTTCTGTTTATCAGAAAGCAGATCGGATACCTTCGCGATATCCCCTTCGGTCATGTGCACAGTAAATACCTGTGCGCCCGTCTGCTTGCTGGTCTTCAGCCGGATTCCGTCGCCGAGCATATGCTGTTTGCCCTGCGGACGCTGCGCGGTCAGGTAGATGTCCATCGCCTGCGTATCGGTCAGCTTTACGTCATGGCCGCCCATGCGAACCGTGTTCACGTGTTTGCGCCACTTCCCGATATCATACCCGGTCACACCCGAGTCCTCCATCATTTGGGCGGTCGCTTCCTGTGCTTCGCGCAGCCGCCCGAACTTCGCCCGTTCGCCCTCGTAAAGGCCCTGGATGATCTCGCTGCCCGCCTGGCCCAGCCGCTCGCCGTAGCTCACAGGCTCCAGCATATCCAGCATCAGGAAGTCTCGAGTCGTGCCCGCCGCGCTCATGCCCTTCAGTTTGGCTTCGGGCCGCTTGCCCATCTCCTGAATACTCGCATCGGCCAGCTCGGCCACATTCTGGTATCTGCCCTTGCGCCACAGCACGCCAATGGTCGATACGGTCTGCTTTACGGTCATCAGCGCATCGCCCAGCGCCTTGAGCTGCTCAGTCGTCATCTCGCGCAGGGTGAACCGTCCGCCCTGCTCAAGGGTGCTCAGCGCATCGTCCAGCTGCGCACGCTGCTCTTCACTCATGACCATCATCAGGCCGTCCAGTACTGCCGGGGCCTCGCCCTTGGACTGGCTGTCCCAGATCTCCTGATACGTCTGCCGCAGCGCGGTCAGCTGCTCGCGCATGGCCGCCGCCTGCTGGGTCAGCTCGCCCTTGCTCGCTGCTCCGCGCCCGTTGATGTCCAGGCCTTCCAGCAGCGTCAGCAGGTTGTTCTGCATCATCCGGGGGACGCGCACGCCCTTCTTCTTGTTGGCCAGCATGTCAACCAGGTCCTTCGCCTGCTTGATCACGCGCTTCGTCGCCTTCTGCTTCTTGACGGTGCCTTCCTTGGCCTCCTGACTTGCCTTGAAGCGTGCCCGGGCCTGATTGAGCGCGTCCTGAACCGCGGGAGCAACCACTGTGCTCTGAATCCGCTCCTTCTTCAGCAGCTCTTTGTACGCTTTAAACGCGTCCTGATACGCCGCCGTGTCGTTCGCTTCGCGCGCGGTCTGCATGGCCTCGGCCAGCTGGCTGAAGCGCATCTTCGCGCTCGGGGACATGTTCTCGCCGCCCGGCATCCTCACGCCGGTCTCCTTGCGGATCAGTTTGCGATAGTCGGCCATCGCGCTGTCATACCCCTGCGTATCGCCCAGCTTCTTCGCCTCGGCAAGGCGCTCGGCAATCTCCTGGAACTGCGCCACCTTGACCTTCTTCTGCGCCTTCAGCTCCGCGTCGTAGGCCTTCTTCACGCGGTTCTCGATCTTCTGCGCGCTGCCGTAGAGCTGCTTGCTGGCCTCCTTCGCGCCCGCAATGGACAGCGCATCGCCCTGAATCCTCAGGCCAAGATCAACCGCCGCCGTGTCCATGTCCATGCCATAGTCATTGACGTAGACCGGCTGCATCATCTGCTTAAACGCCATCAGTGCGTTGATCTGGTCGCCCTCGACCGTGTCCGCCTGAAAAATCTCCGGGTACATCGTCGAGAGCTCATCCCAGCGCGCCTCAAGCGTCATGCTCTTGTCGGTCAGCTTCACCGTACCCATCAGCGACTTGCGGAACTCATTGTAGCTGCCATAGATGCTCGCCGCCTCGGCCTTCTGGCTATCGGTCAGGCTCACGCCGTTCTCGCGCAGATCCTTGCGCAGCACGCTGTACTGGTCTCTGAGCGTCGTGTCCAGGTGAGTGTTCTTCTCGATAATCGCCTTCGCCATCTCGGCCGCGGCCTGACCCACGCCCTCGCCGCCGTCCCGCGCATACGCCTCCACGATCGCGCGCATGTTGCTCTCCAGTGTCCTGCGGTCGTACTTGCTGGCCGTGTCCTTCAGGATTTTGCCCGCGGCCTGCCGCACCTGCTGGTTGATCTTGGCCGCGTCCTTGTCCGCCGCCCGCAGCGCAGAGCGCGCGTAGGCCTGCACCACCTCGGCATTATACTCCACGTCCACGCCGTCCAGCAGCGCCTTCGCCTGCTCGTCAACCTCGCTGGTGTCCTTCAGGCTGAATTTCACGTCCTCAAGACTGTTGAGCGCCTCAAGCCGCGCCTGCTCGTCGCCGTCTGCATACTCAATCACCTGTCCCACGCGCTCCTTCAGCTCGCTTTTCAGGCTCTCGCTCGTCGATTCAGGCACGATTGCCGCCTTCACCTCGTCGAAGTACACCGGGCGCTTGGGCTTTGCCTCAAAAAATTCCGTGGGGAGGGCCGCAGCCGCCTCGTACAGATCGATTATTTCCTGTGCCATTTGCTCATCAATATGATACCCGTCCTCTTCGCTTGCGAAGCTCTCCATCATTGTATCGATATTGTGTTCAAGCACGGCTGATTTGCGAACTGCATCCTCCGCGTCCGATTCGGCAAAACCATAATCATCCACCAGCCTATTTAGGACATCATTGAGCTGACTATTCAGAGACATTACATCATAACTGTAATTATACGGATTCACATCGCCGAGTCTCTCACTATCCTCCTTAATTTCGTCGATGCTCTTATATTCCGGTGCCGCAAGTGCCTGCAGCGTCTCCGGATCCAGAGTATAACGTTCTTCGCCCCGTTCCTCTTGTGTTGCGTACATTGCCCTGACAATGTCTTCCAACGTATCATATTCACCTGAAGGCACAACCGGGGTCCATGCATCTGCGCCATATACCCGGTTTTTATCACTGACCTCCGGGTCAATACTGTTCTTGTCGAATACAAGCGAGATAGGACCATACTTACTGTACCCGGACTCCGCACGCACAATCGCAATCGACGGTGCAGGAAACCCTCTCGACTTCAGTGATTTTTGCAGATCCTCTTCACTCAGGTTATGCACCGCGACCAGGTCTTTCGTCTCCTCGACCGGGGACTTCAGCGAAAAGCGAATATCCGGATTCTCCGCGTCGAACGCGCCGCTGTTATTCGTCGCGCTCTTGATCTGAGTCGGCTCGAAGGCGACGTAGGACACGCCTCCGAATTCGCTGTCCTGCACGCGCAGGCCGTCATAGCCTCGCTCCTGCAGCCTTTTGACATACGTCTCCGGCCTGGTATGCTCCAGCGCGTTCCAGAGCGATTCGAGCTTCGTCCTATAAGGCTTCTGCATCGACAGATAGACGGCCTTCGTCTGGTCTGGGTCTGTAAAAATAGTCGCTGACAAATCGCGGTCAGAGAACCAGAAGCCGATCTGGGCGCTGCGCACCGCAGGCTGCCAGTCCGTGTTGCCGCTGGTAAAGCCGCCCAGCTTACTCCGATCGAAGACATTGAATTCGCTGTCCGTCGCATGGTACACGACCAGCGGATTGCCCTTCTTGTCAACCACCTTGCTATCGCCGAACCACTTCTTGAACGCCTCGCTGTCCTTCAGCGAGAATTTCGTTCCTTCGCCCGTCTCCGAAGAAATTTCTGCAGAGGGGTTGACATTGTTGATCTGATCGAGTATACTCTTGATTGGAAGACGGGACGCGTCGCCGGGCAAGTTCTGATTATTCAGGGCCCCGGTTTGAACGGCGCGAGCACCGTCTTCTTTCTGTATTACGACCTCATGAGTATAGAACCGCTGAGTATCCGTATTGCGAATTACCACAACGCCTACATAATAACGGTTTTCCCCTTCGCCGTTGATTATTTCAATCGGCGCCGCAAGAACAGCACTGTCATACGAGCGTCCCTTCCAGTTATTCTCCCAATCGACAATCAAACCATTCTGGATTACTTCGGGCACAGCTTTGAACGCCGCTGCCTTTTCTTTGCCTATGCCGTGTGACATGGAGTCCTTCACGCTGCGCTTGTTCAGCGTAACAGTGCCAAGTATTTTATTCTCCACTTCGCCGCCTATGCTCTCGAAGTATTCAATGGTTTGCTGCCTCAATGCAGCCACGGTAAAATCAGACATCTCCACCGTCGCAACAGACTCCATCCCGGCAACGGTGCGAATATTCTCCTGAATCTGATCCTCCGTGAGCTTCACGCCCGGCCTGATCGAGTAGACAGTATCCTCCCCGCTGGAACTTTCATCACTCTGCACCTGCGCGCTCTCCTGCGCGCTCTCCTGCGCCGCGCTGAGCGCCATGTCCAGCGACTCGGCAATGCTCACAAGGTCCTGCGCCTCGGCCCTGAGCATCGCGTTGACCTCTTCACGACTGTTGCCCACGCCATACTTCGCCGCGATTTCGCGCAGCTCGTCGGCAAAGCGCACGAAGAAATCCCGCACCTTCTCGGCCAGGCTCCTGTTCTCCTTGACGAAGGCGCGCATGGCCTCCCTGTTGGTCAGCGCCGCAGGCGCAGCCTCGGCCACGATCTCCTCCAGCGCGTCCGCCTCGCTGAGCTGCTGTCCCTGCTCCGCGTACTGCCGGATGCGCTCCGCAACCGCCGCCTGCAGGTCAAAGCTCTTGTCCTTCTTCAGCGTATCAAGCACCACGCTCGAGAACGCGTCGTAGTACGCGCTGCTCTCGCGCCGCAGGTTGTGCACCAGCTCGTGCACGCCCGCCTGCACATACGCGCTGTTCATCGCGTCCGAGGCCACCACGATGTGGTTGCGCCCCACCAGCGCCGCGTTGCCCGCGGTCTTGCCGTAGTCCAGGCTGTTCACCACGTCGATCTGAATGCCGTACTTCTTGCCGATCGCGTCCAGGATTCGAACCTGCGTGCGCTGGTTGTGGTTCATCTTGCCCACGTACTGCTTCGACACGCCGGGTACGACGACAGAAGCCGCAGCGTTTCGCCCGGCCTGCCATATTTCCGCCTTCGCCTGCTCGCTCAGGCCGCTCACGATCTCGCCGCCCGCCTGATTGACCTGCTCAAGGCTCAGGTTCACCTTGCCCGCCTGATAAACCGCGTCAAACGCTCTGCGGTAATTCTGCAGTGCGCCGCCCTCGTAGTGGCTCTCAAAGCTGGCCGCGTCCCTGCCGTAGACAGCCGCCGCATTGTGTACGGACTCTGCGCTCGCGTTCTCGGTCGTCTGCGCCGCCTGCCGGGTCGTCTGCCGCACGCGCTGCTGCTCGGTCTGCCGAATCTCCTGCCGCGCAGCCTGCTCGCCCATCTCCGCGTCCGCCGTCTCCTGCGCCAGCCGCTCAATGCGCGCCCTCGTCTCGGTCTCCTGCGCGGTCTGCGCGCGGTTCTCGGCCTCGACCTGGTTCTCGGTTGCCTGCGCGTTCTGCCGCGTCTGAGCGTCCTCCTGCGCGGTCTGGGAAGCGGTCTGGCCAGTCGCCTTCTTGAACTGATAATCTGCAATCTTCGCGTCGATCGCCGCAAGGGATTTATTGAGTGCCGCAGACCCGCCGCCCATCACAAGGCCGCCCAGCGCGCCGCCCAGCGCGTCCATGCCAACGTCGCCCGCCATGTCCAAAATGGCATGGCCAAGCGCTTCGCTCTCGGTTTCCCCCTTGGCCATATAGTCGTCAATGCGTCCAGTGAACTCGGTTTCTTGTCCGCTGATTACGCCGAACAGCCAGTCCGCCGTCTGATTGATGACGGTCGTAATGCCTTCTTCGCCAAACTCGGACAACGTATTCGCAAGCACCTTTTTCACCACGCCGCGCATGGATGCCTTGGTCGTAAGCAAATCGGCCAGCCGGTCAAAGCCCATCTTCTCGGTGACTACTTCAGCGAGGCCCTCAATGGTGCCCAGCACAAGCGCCTGATCGTCGCTCGCGCCGCGCTCTTTGATCGATCGCACCATGTCGGTAAAGCCGGACAGGCCGGTCAGCCCAGCGCCAACCCAGCCCGTACCGGTACCCAGGCCGATCAACGTATTCACACCGGAATCTGCGCCTGCGCTCATAAGAGTCTGGTACACGAATTGCCCGACAGGGCTCATTCCCTGCATCA
Organism: uncultured Clostridia bacterium; assembly: GCA_934247125.1. Taxonomy (GTDB): domain Bacteria; phylum Bacillota; class Clostridia; order Peptostreptococcales; family Anaerovoracaceae; genus Lentihominibacter. The sequence continues at coordinate 14,096 of CAKQIZ010000006.1, read as the reverse complement.
CGCCCGCGCGCGCCGCGTCTCGCAGTCTGCCAGCCTGGAAATAATCCGCATCCGGATCAAGCTCCTGCCCATTCAGCTTCGCCTTCACAATGCCGACAGGACCTTCTATTTCGTTTGCGATATTCAGCCCGACAGAACCAGCGCTTGCAAGCACGGGATGCTCCATACCAAAGCGCTGACTCTGCTGTTCTTTGCGCTCGTTCTCGGTACTGCGCAAACTGTCCTCATATCGACGTGCAGCCTCATCGCCCTGCGTATTGCGCAGGTAGGTCATAATGGCCAGCTCTTCGTCAGTCATCAGGAAGTCGCGGAAATAGGCAGAGCCGTCCACATCATTCGTATCGTAGTCGTCATGGTCCACGCGCTGACCGTATTTCGACACATACGCGTTCTGCTGGTTCGAGGCAAAGTCTTCCGCCCTGGGCAGCATGAAATAGTATTTCTTCCACGCCTCGGCAGCATCGCTCTCGGCCTTGCTCTTGTCGGCCTGAATCTGCTTATACTGCGCCCATTCATTCTGAAGCGCCTTACGCTTGTCGTCCTGCCTGCGCGCATAGTCGGCCGCCTGCTGCTTCTTCTGATAGTCGGCAAAGGCGTCTTCATAGGCCTGATTCGCCTGGTCGTACTCCATCTGAAGCGCGCCAATGCCCTCCTGAATCGTACGCCCTTTCGAATCAATGAACGGGCCGTACTGATCCAGTTTGCTGCCATACTGCGCCTGGTACTGTTTCAGCGCATTCTCCGCTTCGTGTCGGCGAATCCCATAGGCGCGCAGCTGCTCCTGCGCCGTATTCGCTGACCGAATCGCGTCGTAGTCAGGCATCAGTACGCCGCTCTCCGGCTCGCGCATCAGGATGTTGGAGTACCGGTCCGCATTTGCCTGCGAACGTCGAGCACTACTAAGGGACTGGCTGAGCGTCTGATTGCTCACATAAGGGGACGTGGAGCGTGCTCTGCCGCTCTCCGGATTTACAATACCCGCAAAACGTTCCACAGAGCTTCCGGCACCGCTGACCTGTTCAACACGACCGGTCTCAGGATTGACATATGTGCCATTATCGTTGACTCCAGGGGTTTGCGCAGCCCTTTCTTTTTCACGTTTTCTAAGGTACGCTTCCGCAAAACTGCTCGCCATACTGCCCCTCCTTATTTTTTGATCGCCGGTTTGAAACTCTTATTTTTCGTAGACGGAAGCCCCTTGTCGAAATTCTCGTATTTACCAGGCACATTCGTGATCTGATAGTTTTTACGCAGGTCGGACCCGACCTGATTTGCAGCGTTCGCGCCCTCGCTTTTCGCCACTGCGTTGACAATCTGCATATAGTCGCTGTACTTGATCTTGTCAGTCTTCAAAGCAGAATCGTCCGTGCCGGTCGCGCTGCTGGCTTTAGTGCCCGAACTACTGCTGCTCTTACGCCCGCTGCTCCCGCTGCCGCCGCCCGACGAGAGTACGCCGCCCGCCAGCTCGACCGCGTAGATGTAGTCTGCCTCGGCCTGCGTGATGTAGCCGCCCTCGACCATCTTCTGCAGATAGGAGAGCACCTTGCCGCTCTTCAAATTCTTCGCGTTGCCCAGCACCGTCGCATACGCCGGGCTGTTGTCCGCGCCCACCTGATTGCCGGTTTTGAGCGCCAGCTCCCGCTCGTAGTTCTTCTGCGCCAGGTCGTCCTGCTGCCGGGTGTACTCAAAGTCGCGGTCGGACAGATACTTGTTGTAATCGTCCATATACCGCCCATACGCAGCCTCGTCCAACCCCTGCGTGGTCTCCAGCAGGTTGTACAGGTCCTTGCCCTCCTGCACGTACTTGTTGTAGGCGTTGCTCTGCAGGTCGGGGATCACGTCGTTCAGACCGGAAAGGTACTGCTGATAGGCCAGGTTGCCCGCCGTCGAGGCGTAGCTGTTGCCGTATCCGCCGGTCAGCGCCGCCGCGTTGGCCATGGTGTCCTGCATCGCCCGCTGGCCGCCCTGCATGTACCTGTCCTTGTACTGCTGATAGATGGGATCGGCATTGAAGTCATAGCTGAACTCCTTGCGCCCCATGATCTGGTCGTACAGTTGATTGATCTTGTCGGCATAGGGCGACTGATACGCCGCCGGCTTCTGGCTCAGGATCGCGTCAAGCGCGTCCTGATTGGCCTGTGTCTCGTCCTTTTTGCCGTCGTCCGGCTCGGTCATCGTCTCCCCGCCGGTCGAGGGCGCGTCCGGCTCAGTGGCAGGTTTGTCGGGCTCCGTGGTGGGCGTGGATGCCTTGTTCAGCGCACCCCAGGTCTGGTCGCCCACGATGCCGTCCACACCCAGGCCGTTCGCCCGCTGATATTTGCGCACCGCGCTGCGCGTCTTGTCTCCGTAAATGCCGTCCGTATCCAGCTGATAGCCCGCCTTGTTGAGCGCCTCCTGCAGCCTGCGCACCTCGTCGCCGCGGGAACCGTATCTGAGCAGTGCCATTAGAGCTCACTTCCTCTCTCAATCTCTTTGCTGATGGCGTAGACGCAGCTCCGTCCCACGCCGGAAATCCGCAGCCGCAGGTGGTCGCACCGCCTCGGGATGATCGGCGCGGTAAACGAGGCCTTGCGGGTGTACTTTTTCTCCAGGATTTTGTGCCAGATGCCATCCGAGTCGTACTGCGCCTCCAGTTTGAGCTCGCTGCCGTTGTCCACGCCGATGCGCAGCTGCACGCGGGAAACGTACTTGTTGTCCGGCAGGTTTGTCAGCAGATCGCCGGTCTCCGCGTACCAGCGCACCGCGCCCTCGCTCGCCGCGCCCGACTCGATACTCCCGCGCACCGCCATCACGCGCCCCGCATCGTCCAGGTAGTAGAGCTGACCGTTGAGCGCCGCGAACTGCCGCGCGTGCGTGTTGTCCTCCCGGAACCACAGCCCCTTGGCCTCGTCGAACACGAACATCTGCCACACGCCTGCCGTGTCCCGCATGCTGATGTAGTACAGGTCACCTCGCGCGCCCGCCGCCGCCTCGAAGTAGTCGTCGTGTCCCAGCGCGTCCGACACATCCATCGGCGAGCCGCCATCATACACGCACACGCAGTCACGGCTCTTGTACATCAGGCTCTCGTTGACCACGCACAGGCTCCGCGCGCAGCCCGCCTGCACGCCGCGAATGGGGGAGTCGTTGATCTGGAAGTTGGCCGGTTTGGTGCCCAGCACCTTGTGCAGCATCTCCTCCTTGAAGAACAGCACCGCGCCGCCGAAGGCCACGCACCCGGTAAAGTCGCCGTCCGATCCGACCGTCGCCGCATAGCTGTCGCTGGCCAGTCCGGAATAGTCATACCAGTTGGTCGGGTCGCCCAGCTTACAGGCGTAAATCTCGTGCTTCGCGCTCGAACAGCCCCAGATGCGGTTGTTGTATTCGCACACGAAGTCCATCGCCGGAATGCGCCGCTCCACCTTCAGCCCGCCCGTCTGCGTCTTCACCTGGTCGATCACGCCGATCACCACCAGATAGTCGTCGCCATGGTCGATGATCGAGTGCTCCGCGTTCAGCGATTCTTCGCTGCTCCCGGAGATGGTCACCGCGTCCCCATTTTTGAAGCTCGTCCCGATGCCGGTCGATGCAATCCGCACATAGGTCGTCGGAACGCTGATCCACGCGCCATTCGAATAGACCTTCAGTACATGCACATCGCCGCTCGTATCCAGCCAGTACGCGCCGTTGGCCGGCTCCTCCGGCGCGGTCGCGGCGGTCGTGACGTTGTTGTAGTCGCTGCCGTCCAGCCGGCACAGGCTCATGCGCACGCTGCCCGTCGCCGTGAATCCTGCGCCCAGGCTGTCCATGACCTTTGTGCCCGTGTGGAAGCGCTTTGCGTCGGGGAAGATCAGGATATACGCGCCCATGCCCACCAGCTGCTTCTCGCCGCTCGTCACGCTGCCGTAGCTCGTCCCGTCGTAATAGAACTGCCCTCCGGCCACGTAGCACAGCTTGCCCCTCGCAAAGAGCGCCTGCGCGTTTGTCAGCGTCCGCACGGTCGCCCGCGCCGCCCTCGGACACATGACCGGATAGTGGGTCGCGCACAGATTGCCCGTATCATAGAACTGGTTTTCGCCCACGTACAGGTTGTGATTGTAGCCCTTGAATTCGATCTGCTGGTCACGGCTCTTGGTCATCTCCGTCAGCGTCGGCAGGTACATCAGCGCACCCCCCTCACGTAATTGGGCTGCAGGGGCATGTGCCTGCGGTTGTAGGAGGCCGCGAACGAGGCGTACAGCGCGTTGAACATCCCGATGGAGTTGTTGTACCGCGCGATCTCCGCGTTCGCGAAGTCCACCTGCGCAAACAGCCACTTGACGTACATGTCGCTGTACGCGTCGTCGGCCAGCAGCTCCGTCGAATAGTCCGACGCAGTGTACCCGTCGAACGCCTCGGGCGCGTCCTCGTGCCGGGAGATCACCTCGTCGTAGATCATGCCGTCCAGCTTGCTCAGCCAGTGAATCTTGTCCTCGTCGGTGTATGCGTTGGGCTTCTGCTGGTCGCACAGCTCAATCGCCTGCGAAATCGTCATGACCCCGCCTCCTTTCTATCAAAAATGCCGCACGTCGTGTGCGGCATCTCGCGTTCATCGTCTTTACCAGTCCGCGCCGCGGCCAAGGTCGTCCATGAGGCGCACAGCCTCCGCGTTCTGGGCTTCGCTGTTGCGCAGCACCTCGGCCACGCATTCGGGCACCTCAACATCCACGCCGCGCTGAATCTGGAAGGTTCGCCCGTTCACGGCGACAAACACGTCGCTGCTGTAGTTCTTTTTGTCCTTAAACAGACGGATTTTCACCATCTTTTCCTTCGCCATACGCTCGCTCCTTTCAAAATCGGCCGGGAACCGTGGGGCAGCTCCCGGCCTTCGCCCTCAGTCAGGGCATTTCGTCAGTTGGCAATCGCCGTGTCGCCCTCGCTGGCCGCAGATTCGATGCGGACAATGTACTGGTCCACCAGAATCTCGGCGGTCTTGATGGCCTTCCAGCCTACGGTCGCGCGCTGGTTCAGGGGGTCAGCCGTACCGGAGCTGCCCAGCTGCTTGACAATGTGCTGCAGGCCGCCGCCGGTCACCTCGGTCACCGCGTAGGCGTGCGCGCCCATCACGAGGGTGCCGTACACGTTCTCCTTGGTGGTGTCGGTGTCCGACTTTGCCGCGCCCGCGGCCTTCCAGATCTTGGCCTCGGTGTTCTCGATGAATCGGATGCCGGCAATCTTGCCCAGCTCGCCGTTGTAGATGTTCTCGGGGGTGGCGTACTTGTGCACGTCGATCCAGCCGTCAAGGCCCATGATATCGTGCGCAATGTCGGGATGCACAATCGCGACATAGCTGCCGTCGATCTTGGGCGCGTTCTGGCGCTTGAGAACCAGCGCGGCCTTGCGCAGCAAGTCCAGGGTGATCTTACTGGTCGCCTTGATGCCGGCGCGCGAGGTGACCGCAGTGCTGCCCGCAGGCGCATAGATGACGTTGGTGCCGCCCGCCAGCACCTCGCGGGTGATGGTGTCAAGGGTGCGGCCCGCCTGGCTGGCAATCATCTGAGTCGCCTGCACCACGATGGGGTCGATGGCGGTCAGGTCGAGCACGTCAGAGGTCTCCACATAGCCGCCGTACTGAGAGACGGTCGCCGTGATGGTGTCCACGTCCAGCTTCTGGCCGTCAGGGGTCACGCCTTCGGTCAGGGCGGTCAGCGCCTTGCCCAAAGGGGTAAACTTGCGGAACTCAATGGTCTTGCCGCCTCTGCGGGGGATCGGATACTTGTCGGCGAACTGGTCGTGGATCAGCTCCGGCTCGGCCAGGTCGATCAGGTGATCCGAATAGTAGGTCTTCATTTCGTCGGACAGATCGTTGCCGGTCGTGTTCGACGTGGTCTTGTTGGTGTTCGCGTTCGCGAACATGTTGTAGATCAGCGGATAGGGCAGTTTCTTAAGCAGAAAATCCATCTCCATTAGCCTCCTTCATCGAATGTCACGTGTTCGCCGCGCAGCGCACGCTTGGCCAGCTCCGCCCTCTGCTGGCGGGTCAGCTTGGACACGTCCATGTGCCCGTCGCCTGCCGACCTCGCGCCCAGCGCGCCCTCGTCGGGCCGCATGCCGCGCGTCCTGATGTCCTTCACCGTCTTCTCCTGGGTTTGCTGCACCGCAAACTGCATCGCTCCGGAGATAATGTCGTCGTGATGCGTCACCTCGTAGGCCGTCCGCACGTCCACGCCCGCCTTGAGCAGGTTGGCAAACTGCGGATTCTGCGCCTCGGCCGCAAAGTCAAAGCCGCTGTAAATGGCCTTGGTGTCCTCGGACTCCTTCGCCCAGCGCGCCTGCACCTGGTTCGCCCGCTCCACGCGCTCGCGCTCCTGCGCCGCCGCCTTGAGCTGCGCGTTTTCGCGCTCCATGGTCTTAAAGCGCTTGAGCTGCTCCACGGTCAGGCCCTTCTCCGCGGCCTCCTCTTCGTAGTAGCCGTCGTCGGCTTCTGCGGCCTCGCGGATCGCCTCAATGTCGCTCGCGTCCTGCACGCCGTACTTGCCCGCCATCAGCTCCAGCAGCGGCCTCGCCGCCTCGGTCTGTTTGCGCAGCTCGTCGGTCTCCTTGAAGCGCCTGTTGAGGTTATCCTGCATCATCTTCTGGAACTCATCCTTGTACTCGCCCTTGATCAGTTCCTTGAATTTCGCCGCCCGGTCGAGCGTCTGTACCTCGGTCGCCTGCGCAGCGTCCTGCACACCTTCCGCGATACCCGCGCCGCCAGCGCCTTCGCCTCCGGCAGCCGCGCCGCCTTCACCGAAGAGGTTCGGGATCAGATGGTAATGTCTCATGGTTTGCCTTCTCTCTGCGGTCTTTCCCGCGTGTCGTCTGCGGTCTCTCCCGCGTGTCTCGCCCCGATTATATCTCCCAGTCGCCGCACAATGTCACATCCAAGTCCCCAGGAAAATTTTCAACCAGCTCGCTCAGACCGATGGCCAGCATATACAAGCATGCCCTGTCTTCCCGCCTCGGCTTGTGCACCGCGAAGTACACGTCGCCCGGATTGTACCGCGCCGCGCCCGCCATACGCTCGCTGAGCATGTTCATTGCCGCGCAGCACAGCGTGCTGATCGCCATGCAGACGCGCTCGTCGTCCGCATGCCCGGTCATCTCCACCCGCGCGCCCTGCTCGGTCAGCGTCAGTATCGCCTGCATCATCCCTCGCTCACCCCCGCCTGGTTCTGCGCCCGGTCGCGCGCCTGATTGGCCAGGCTCTCGCGGCTGTTGGCCGCCGCGCCGGAGGTGATCGCGCTGCCCTGCGCCTGTGTGGGCGCGCCGCCGCCCGGAGTGCCCTGTGCCAGCGCACCGCCGCCCGGAGTGCCCTGTGCCAGCGCACCGCCCGTGAGCTGGTTCACGATCTGCGTCAGCTGCATGAGCTGCTGGTACATGCCGCCGTTCTGACTGATCCGCATCTGCACCTGCGCCTTGCCCTCAAAGTCCATCATTTCCAGCGCCGCAAGCGCCTGATCTGCGCGCGCCGGATCGAAGAAGCCCGCAGAATAGAACTCCTTGGCCATCTCGTTCTGACTGAGCGTCGAGAAGGCATTGCGCTTCTGCGCCCTGACCTTGATGTCGAAGATGGGCTGCCCCATGCCCAGGTCTACGCCGTACTCAACGCCCTGCGCGCTGGGCGCAATCATGCGGTTGGAGAACCCGACAAACTGCTCCTCGCCGTTTTCACCGGTGATGCGGAACTTGCGCTCCTCGGTGTAAAACTGCCGGATCAGCTCCAGCGCCAGATAGCACACGTCCTGAAACGCCCGATAGCCGCTCCTGAGCATGTCGCGCGAGAGCTTGCTGCCCGCCTCCTGCAGCGCCGCAATGGCGCTGGCCGCCGTCACGCCGCTGGTCGTGCCGCCCTGGCTGAAGTCGCGGTTGCCGCTGGTCTCCTTCAGCTCGTCCACCTTGGTCTGCAGGATCGTCGCGTAGATCGACGACATCTCCGGCACCTGGATGGGCATGATGCTCTCGTTGGGGTTTGCGCCTGAGTAGTGCACAAAGTCACGGTTCCAGTCCGCGTACTCCGCCTCGTTCACGCCGCCGTCCTCGCGGGAAAACCATCTGGGGCGCGCCGCCATGATCGAGTGCTTGAGGATGACCTGCCCCATCTTGTCGATGTACATCTGCGGACTCTTGCACACGTCCAGCCAGCCGAAGCCCGCCGGACTGCCCTCGACGCGGAACAGCGTATCGAACACGAAGGGGTACTTGCCGTGCGCGTAGAAGCCGGTCTGCGCCGTGCTGGGGTCGTCCTCGCTGGAATAGAGCACCTGATCGCCGCAGAACTTGCAGTAATGCAGCAGCGTCACCGTCCCCGAGCGCACCTTGTAGTACCAGTCCACGACCACGCTCTTGTCGCTCGTGTCCACGTCGTCGTCGTAGATATACCGCCGCGCGTCGGGCATGCCGCCCAGCTTGTCCTTGAGCTGCGGGTACGCCTGCTCCAGCAGGTCGTTGTCCTGCAGCGTCACCACGAACACGTTGCGGCTTTCGTTGATGTCGTTCACGCCAGGCTCCCAATAGATCGACAGCAGGTCCACGCTCTTGATCGCCACGTCGCCGAGGCCGTTCTGCGCGTTTTTGTCCCACATCACGGCCAGCACGCCCGTGCCGCTCTTGAGTTTTCGCCACCACATCTGGTCGTAGGTCTCCTCAAACCGCTGCTCCTCCAGTATGACCGGCAGGATCGATGACAGCACCTGCGCCGTCTGCCTGTCGCCCTCCTCGCGCGGAAGCACGACCGGCTCCGGATAGTTGTCCATCGCGTCCGCGTGCTTGTTGGCAATGCAGTTGAGCAGCCACGCGCTGGTCGGCTCCGGATCGCCCGGATTCGCGCTCTTGCCCACCTGCTCCCAGTGCCGCAGCTTGTACCACTGCTCGTTGTCCACCACTCGGCTCTCCAGATGCGCCTTGCCCCGCTTGTATTCGTCAAGCGTTTTCTGTGCCTTGAGTACGTCCACCATCAATATCACATCCTCATCCAGTCATATCGCCCGTAGACCTCATTGGTCGAGAGCGGGTCGTAGGCAATCTCCTTGGGCTGTGCAGGCATCCTCGGCTTGATCGGCCGCGCCATGCACATGTACCGCACCTCGTCGGCCACGTGGTCCTCGCCGTCCGTGTCCAGGTCCTCAGGCCGCGTATCCGAATACTGCAGCAGCGGGATCGTGCGGATGAACCCCGCGCAGGTCTTGAATACGTACATCATCGGCACGCCCTCCTCGTCGAAGGCCAGTCGGTAGTGCACCTGCATCCATCCCGGGATCCGGTCGTTGACTCCCGGCGTGAAGTACACTCCGTGCTCCGCCGCCTCGTCGGCCACGCTCTTGCCCCTGCTGCCGTCCCAGATCGACGGGTCGGCCACGCCCACGATCTTTTTGCGCCGCCTGAGCCAGCGCTGCTCGCGCTCGATTTTGCGCACCTCGTCGAATATCCTGCCCGGCTCCCACTTGAGGCCCGTGTTGGGGTCTCTCGTGCAGCCGTACAGCTCCAGTATCCGGTACAGCCGCCCGTCGTAGTCCACCGCCCACCAGGCGACCGAGAACGGCTTGGAGTAGCCGAAGTCGAAACTCCTGTAGATGTTCCAGTCGTCCGGCACCTCGAACGGCTCAATGACGTGCGTGAATCGCCTGTCCTTATAGTGCTCCGGTGCGTCCACGAAGTCCTCGAAAAACTGCCCATCGAACACGTCCCATCGCCCCTCCAGCCACGCCGCCCGCAGCTTGGCAGGCAGCGCCTCCAGCTGGTGCACGTAGTCGGGCTGAGCCTCCATCAGCGCCTTGTTGTCCTGCACGAGCGCCTGAATGAAACTGTAGTCCTCCGCGCGCTCGCCCGGCTGGTATTTGCGATCGACGAACAGCCGCTTGACGTAGCCGTGTCCCGGCCCGCCCGGGTTGCAGGTAAGGTAGCAGCGCTTCGGAAAGTCATTCACGCCGCGCATGCAGGCCGTGATCTTTTTGATCCACTCTTCCTGCAGCTGGGTCGCCTCGTCCAGGAAGATCACGTCGTACTGCGCGCCCTGATACCTGTCCAGGTCGCCGTCGCTGGCGCAATAGCCGAACGAGATCGTGCTCCCGTTGCCGAATCGAAACTGCATCTCGCTCTTGTTGAATCGTGCCACGCCGTGCAGCTCGCCGCGCAGGTCCTCGACGTGGTTGTTGATCAGCTCCTTGTACGTCTTTCGCACGATCAGCACCCGGATGCCTGGATAGTTGAGACACAGCCGCTTGGCCTTGTCCCGCACCACCCAGCTCTTGCCGCCGCCTCGCGCGCCGCCGTAGGCCACGTACTTGTGATGGTCGGCGAGGAAGAGCTTCTGCTTTTCGTTGGGCGTGCCCAGTATCAGCTCACTCATTCCACTCCTGCGGACCGGCCTGCAGCCTGACCGTCAGCACGCTGGCCGCCGCGTCCTCGTCGTTGGCCGGGACACACTTGCCGTACGCCCGCTCGATCAGGATTTCGCACGCCCGGATCACGTCCGAGTGCTTGGCCTCCGGGTCGCGCATGATCTCCCCGAGCCTTTCCAACGCCTCATCCGCCAGCACCTTCGCCCGCTGTTTGAACTCCTCCGGCAGTTTCTTGCGCCCCGGGCTCATCTTATTACCCGGCAGAAATCGCCCGGTCGCGTCCCTGGTTGCCGCCACTCCGCTCGCCTCCTCTCTTTGCTCCATCGTACCACGCCACTGCGCCCGCGTGCCACATCCAAGGCACAGGAAAAGGGACGGTAGCCCGTCCCTCTCTGCGCCTATTCTTGCGCTTCCCATGCCTGCGGATAGTCCCCCGGGCTATAGGCCGTGTCAATCTTGACCTTATAGGTCTTGCCGTCCGTCCAGATCGCGTACTCCCCGGTCTTGTACATATCGTGCGCGCCGGTCGGCGCAATCCACGGCCGCGCGCTCTCGGGCGTTGTGCCGTGATACTGCATCCACAGCGCGGGCGTGGCTTCTGGCGTCCAGGTCGGATTGGCCGTGCTGTCGTGTGCCTGCACGCACTTGTACGGCGCGCCCAGGCGCTGCCGCACGTCGCCTGCGGCAAACGGCCCCGGCTGCCATTCCCGCACCGCCGCCTGGTACTCGTTCACCTCGGCGGGTGTCTCCACGATCTTGCCCACCAGCCCGTCCAGCGCCTTGCGCATGGCCAGCAGCTCTTTTCTTTGTGCCTCGGTCATTCGCTCACATCTCCTCTAAGTATCGCCAGCGCGTGATCGATCTCGTCGCCCTGATACGCGCCCTGCTCCTCAATGATCTTCTCGACCGCCGCTGCGATTTCCGCGCGCCAGCCCTCCGGCACATCAGCCTGCGTGATTTCGCCGCGATACAGCTTGCCTGTCAGGTCGTTCTTCTGCTCGATCTCGCCCAGCAGCGTCTCATACTGCTCCCGCGTGATCTCTGTGCCGCCCGCACCAATGCCAATGGCCTCAAGTATTCCATTTCCTGCGTATCTCGCATAATATCTCATTCCTTCACCCCCGCAAACCAATAATAGGTAGTCGTAAAACGTGGATATTTTGCAACATCTGGGCTATGGACTGTCAGCGTAGTGCTATCCAGGGTGGTAATGTAGTTGGATATTGTGGAGGAGTTTATTGGTAGCTTTACGAATTCGGATTTGGCATTAACGTAGCAGATCGAGCCCGTACCATCTGCCCACAACACAACCGACAGCATTATCCGTATTAGTGATCCGAGTGAGTCGTCACCGACAAGGCATATATAGATTACATTGGGCACTACGCCCAGATAGTGCTCTATTGTCATTGTGTTGTGAGTGGTGGTATTAGTCGGGATCGTTTGCGAGCCATACGTCATTTTGCTCGTGCCCGTGATCCCCGCGATTTTTGCGGCCATCTCGGACGGAGTCATGGTATCGGTCGTGTTGGTTTTCGTCCGGATCGCGCCCGCAATCGCGGTTAGCGTACTGTCCTCAATCAACCCCTTCGCCATCAGAAGCTCGCCTCCTCGTAATTCGCAATCGCGTTGATCTGATTAGTTACGTAGGTTTGTACCTCGGCCTTGCTGTACACATCCAGCTTTGCCCGCGCGTCGGCAGGTGAAACCGCGACCAGCGTACCACCCTCGCCCGTCATCACGGCCTGGTCTGCGACGCTTCCAAGCGCGCCCGGCGCGCCCGGCGGGCCCTGCGGCCCCTGCTCTCCCTGATCGCCCTTGGGTCCCTTGATCGACACGCTCTGCGGATTGTCCATCCCGCCGTCATTGCTCCAGCTCAGCACGCCGTCTGTCGATACACTGGGCGTGAAGGTCGCACCCTTATCGCCCTTTGCGCCAGGCTCGCCCTGCTCTCCGGGGTCGCCCTTGGCCCCAGGCTCGCCCTGAGCGCCAGGCGCGCCGTCGCTGCCCGGTTCGCCCTTCTCTCCGGGATCACCCTTGGCCCCGGGATCGCCCTTGTCACCCTTTTCGCCTTGCGCCCCGCGCGGAATCGTGAAGTTGAGCACAGCCGTGCTGTCCGTGCCCGCGTTGACGACGCTGGCCGCCGTGCCCGCCTCGCCCGTGGACACGATGCCCACGCTCACCGTCGCCGCCGTGCCCGGCTCACCCTGCGCGCCCGGACTGCCATCCGCGCCCTTGTCGCCCTTTTCGCCGGGATCACCCTTGGCTCCGGGATTGCCCTGAGGCCCCTGCTCGCCCTGCGGCCCCTTGATCGACATGCTGGCCGGATTGTCCAGCCCCTTGTCGTTGCTCCAGCTCAGCACCCCCGCCGCGCTGACCGAAGGCGTAAAGGTCGCGCCGCTCGCACCAGGAGCGCCATCCTCGCCCTTTGCGCCCTGCAGCTTGCCCACATTCTGCCAGTCCGCCACGTCCGCGCTGTACAGGTAGATCGTGTTGTCGCTGCTGGTGCCCACCGCATACGCATCGCCCGCGCTCGCCGTGGGATGCGCCGCCTTCAGCGCGTCGAGAGAGGCGTACAGGCCCTTGACGGTAAAGCTGGTGCCGTCCGCGCCGGGATCTCCCTTAGGCCCGGGATTGCCCTGCGGCCCCTGCGGCCCCTGCTCGCCCTGAGGTCCCTGCGGCCCGGTTTCTCCCTGCGGCCCGGTGGGACCAGCCGCGCCCGTATCGCCCTTTTCGCCGGGATCACCCTTTTCGCCAGGTTCGCCTTTGTCGCCCTTGTCGCCAGGCTCACCCTTGGGCCCCTGCGCTCCCGTATCGCCCTTGTCACCCTTTTCACCAGGCGCGCCCTGCGGCCCGGTCTCACCCTGAGGGCCCGTGTCGCCGGTCTCACCCTTCGGACCGCGCTCACCGGGATTGCCCTTGGGGCCGGTCTCGCCCTGAGGGCCCGTGTCACCAGTCTCGCCCTTAGGGCCCTGTGCTCCCGTGTCGCCCTTCGGTCCCGTGGGGCCGGCCGGTCCGGTTGCGCCCGTGTCACCCTTAGGCCCCTTGAGCTGCGCCTGCTGCTCCGGAGTCAGCTCGTCGTAGCTCAGCGCCTCGCCCTTTTTGCCGTCCATGATGTCCATGCTCTGCGAGCTGCTGCCGCGGGTCGCCGTGAGCCGGTGTCCGCCCTCAATCTCCGAGAGCGTGATCGTCCAGTCGTTGAGGATAATCGAAGCCACGCCCAGCGTGCCAGACACCTGTCCGGCCGCCGAAACAGTCCCCGTGATCTGCGCCGCCGCCTGAATCGTACTCATACGCGCGTCACCTCCGGCATGAGGATGAAGTTTTTAAAGTTTGCCTCGGTCGACCGGTTGCGCCCGTCCAGCGTCGGCCAGATCGTGAGCCGCTGCCCGCCCGACAGCAGCTGAATATCCGCCGAATACGCGCCCACCTGCGCCGTCGCCGTGTCGTCGTGGCTGATGAGCAGGCGCGTCGATCCGCTGGTCACCGTCAACACCACGTCCGCGTCGGCGGGAGTCCGCCGCACGGTCAAGGTCAGCGTGTCGCCCGTCTGCATGGTGTACGCGCTGCCGCTTGCGTCCTTGAGCGTCACGTCCAGCGCCGCGTCGTCGCCCCGCGTCAGATAAATGGCCTCCGTCTCCTTATCCACGTAAAACATGCCCTGTCCCTCCTCACATGTAGTTGATCGTCAGCACCGGCGCGAACTGGTCGCCCACGCCGTCGAACCGGCAGTAGTTGGCCGAGAAGCCGCGGTTGCCG